>JBDUAJ010000168.1:0-6478 GCA_040004695.1 Nitrospirales bacterium
GGCAGATCCGATTCAGGGACCGGCACGACTCCGCAATCGTCGCAATGGATCATCGGAATCGGCGTGCCCCAGTAGCGCTGTCGAGACACGCCCCAATCGCGTAAACGATACTTGATCGTGCGCCGTCCGATGCCTTGCTCTTCAACGGCGTCAGCGATACGCATGCTCCCCTGCGGCGCCGACAAGCCGGAGAAGCGATTGGAATTCACCAACGAGCTGGCCTCGTCTTGTTCGACATACGCGCGATCGAGATGCGCTTCATCCAGGGTCTTCGCAGGATTCTGAATCACCAGCTTGATGGGGATGCGATAGTTAGTGGCAAATTCAAAATCGCGCTGATCATGTGCCGGGACGGCCATCACGGCACCGGTGCCGTATTCATACAAAACAAAATTCGCCACCCAGATGGGAATGCGCGCCTTGGTAAATGGATTCAACGCATAGGCTCCGGTAAACACGCCTTCCTTTTCTCGATCGGCAGCGAGCCGCACCAGGCGATCCTGCCGGGACACGCGCGCGACAAACTCGCGGACAACAGGGGCTTCATCAGGATGGCCCCCGATCAAGCGTTCGACTAACGGTGATTCCGGCGCGAGACTCATGAACGTGGCACCGAACATTGTATCCGGACGCGTGGTGAAAATGCGGACGGCCTTGAGATCCGACAAAGGCTCGGCCAGCGGAAAATCGACCTCCACGCCTCCACTCTTGCCGATCCAGTTTCGCTGCATCGTGAGCACGCGAACCGGCCAGTTCGTGAGCCGTTCGCAGCCTTGCAAGAGTTCCTCGGCATAGGCGGTTATACGGAAGAACCATTGCTCCAATTCCTTCTGTACCACCACCGAATCACAGCGCCAGCACCGGCCTTCCTCCACCTGCTCGTTCGCTAAGACCGTTTCACAACTCGGGCACCAGTTCACCGCCGACCGTTTGCGGTAGGCCAGGCCCCGTTCGTACATCTTCAAAAAAAACCACTGATTCCAGCGGTAATAATCCGGCTCGCACGTCGTGACCTCGCGGAACCAGTCGTACGACAATCCCATCCGCCGAAGCTGATTTCGCATGTACGCAATGTTTTCGGTCGTCCACTGATGAGGATGGACACCCTTCGCAATCGCCGCATTTTCCGCCGGCAAGCCGAAGGAATCCCAGCCCATGGGATGCAGCACGTTGAAGCCGCGCATACGCTTGTAGCGAGCGATGACATCGCCGATGGCATAGTTGCGAACATGCCCCATATGAATGCGGCCGGATGGATACGGGAACATTTCGAGGCAATAATATTTCGGCTTGGCCGAAGTGTCCTGCGCGGCGAAGGTCTTCTGGCGGTCCCAGTACGTTTGCCACCGCTCTTCGATGCGGCGATGATCGTACGGTTGCCGGTCGTTCTGTTTGTGCATGGGTATCTCGATAGGACCAGTTCTGACACTCCGTATGAAGCCAAAAACCTTAACACAGACGGGAAACGGCTCACAAGATTACGCCGAGATGAAACCAGTGGGCTAGGTCATGTGTTTTCAGGAAGACCGCCCAAGCGGATGATACTGGAGCCATGCTTCTCAATGACGGCATCCATGGCGGCGATGGCTTTGGTGGTGCGTTGATCGAAGAGGCTTTCCGTAGCCGGGACGAGATCGGTCAGAGACAGGCCGACCAGTCGGTAGCGCGTGCGGGGCACCACTAAAGCGCTGAGCGCCGGTTGGATGGCCCTCCACATCGGTGGATCATAATTGAGAGGTTCAGGGAAATGCCGCTGACGCGCCGTGATGGTGAACCTGACGTCTTTGAGCTTGACGGTGAATGCACCCGCGGCCAGGCCTTGCATGCGCAAGTCGTGGGTCAGCTCGCTCAAGAACCCGCGGAGTGTTCGGTCGAGAGAGGACAGATCGGCAGTGTCCTCATCGAACGTCGTCTCATGGCTCAGACTCTTAGGCTCGCGACCGGCCACCACGGGGTCCCGATCGATGCCCTTTGCCAACTCCCGAAGCGCGGCCAACCGAGGGCCCCAGATCCGGCGGAGCGCCGCCTCAAACACTGGATCGAGGAGGTCGGCGATGGTGCGGATGCCGCGAGATTCCAACGCCATGGCCGTCTTGGGACCGATACCGGGCAGCGATCTGGCCGCACGGGACGCCAGAAATGTCGCTTCGGTTCCCGGCTCGATGACCGCCAAGCCATCCGGCTTGTGGCAGTCTGCCGCAACCTTTGCGACCGTCTTGCCGGTGGCGAAGGCGATTGTACAGCGCAGACCCGTGGCCTCAAAGAGGTCCTCCTTCACGGTGCGGCCCAACACATGCGGATCGGGATAGCGCGTTTGCAACTCGGTGGTATCCGCATAAAATTCGTCGATACTGGTCCATTCTGTTTCTGGAAACAGGCGGTCGGTGACCTGGCACATGCGTTCGTGCATCTGTCTGTAGAGCGCTCGATCGGGGGGAATGAGAACGAGACCAGGACAGAGTCGCAACGCGCGCGCCGTCGGCATGGCGGCTTTGACGCCGTATTCCCGAACAGGATAACTCGCCGCAGTAATAATTCCGCGCGGCGGCGGCGAGCCGACCGCGACGAGTTGGCCGGCCAACGTTGGATCGGCAACGATTGCCGAGGAGGCGTACATCGCATCGATATCGCCGAACACAATTTGCCGAGGCCAGCGAGGCATTGTGGTCACCGCGCTAGTCCGGACTATTCATGAATGCCGTCGCGAAGCGGCTGAGACTGAAGCCCGCCGGGGTTTCTCGCACGTGAGGGCGACGCAGGCGTACTTGCGGTCCGTCGAGGAGACCGAACGAGAAAAGCCCCGCCGGGCGAGAGGATCGGCCGCTGTAGTAGGTGTTCATGAAAAATCCGGGCTAGTGGCTGACGAAGGGCAGAGTCATCTGCATGAAGGGCGTCGAGACACCACCCTGGAAACGAGTGTCTGAGACATGGTTGTTGGCACAAGACCCGTCAGTCCCGTCGTGTCCGTATCCACGGACGCGCGAGGCAGTTCACGCAGCTTGCCGAGGCACTCGCCGCACCGGTGACGACCGGGACGAATTGTGTTCCGCTGCCGGTGATAATCGCGGCCACATTCCGTACAGCGCCAGGTGTATTTGGTCAGCGCGTGAACGGCCTTATCCAAAGAGTGGCGGATCGTGATGCCAAGACCGTCGCGGTTCATGATCGCCATCATTCGATGAAACTCGGGTCCGTGATTAGGGTGCCGCTTCAGAATATCGTATTGCCACTGGTGAATCATCTCGTGCGCCAGCGTGCCGACAATTTCCTGATGAGGTTGATCCTGAAGCAGCGGAATCGATAAGCGAATGAGCCGTCGTTCTCCGCCTTGCACGCGAGGGCTGATCCAAGACGCTCTCGGCCCCACATGACTGACAAACATGCCAACCGACGCCGTCAGCCGCCGACTCCACACAATTGAGATAGGCCGCAACCGCCCATGAAAATATCTCTCATTGAGTTCACGCCAAGCGTTTTGCAATCGATCCATCGAACATACATTCGAGATTAAGTCACCGTCCATCCTTATACGTCTTGCATGCATCTTCACAGTACGACGTGGAGGACGTTCAAAAAGGTCGTCCATTCCACCCGCCCACCCCAAGCGCGCCGAGACGCGCTCCTTCCCGAGCAAGGCCGCAGGAGAGACAAACCCGGAGGCGTAGCCTTCTCACCCATGTATCCCCAAGCCCGCCAAGACGGGCTCTTTCCCCGTGTGGGCTACGTTGATGATTTTGTCGAACCGAGAACGAAGCTCGGAAAAGGGCGCGTCTCGGGGCGCCTGGGCAGGGCGGGTGGCGATGGGGACCTTTTTCAACGTCTTCCTGATTGCTCGATGATGGCGGCGGCCAGTAGCGGCACCATGATCTCGTGGTGACCGGTGAGCGAATAGCCACGCCCGCCCTTTTGGGTTGGCCGTTTGACGACATTCGTGAGAGGACGATAATGCGACAGAAAATCCATATTGACGGTCGTGAGATCGGTGAGTGGAGAACCCAGGTTGCGTCCGAGTGTGACGGTCTTGAGAAACACCTCGGGCAGAATCACGGCAGAACCGAGATTGAGATAGACCCCCCCTTCCATACCGGCCACTACTGCGGCGAGCTTTCTAAAATCCAATAGGGAGCCGGCTCCGATCGCAGCGCCGTCCGCGGCAGGATGCATATGAATGATATCCGTTCCCAGCGCAACGTGAACCGTGACGGGTATCCCGAGCCGCTCGCCGGTCGCCAACAGGCTTATCCGATGATGCGGGAATTGCTTCTTGCGAAGATTGATATAGGCGCCGACCGCCTCACCAATCCCTTTCCCGTCTTTCGTTCCGCTGACAATGGCCTCGTTCAGCATGCGGCCGGTCTCTTCGGCCATCCCGAATCGCCCCGAGTCGATTTCGGCATCCACTTCCTCTGAGGTATGCCCCATCATGGCCAGCTCAAAGTCGTGGATGATCACCGCGCCATTCATGGCCACGGCCGTCACCATGTCACGTTCCATGAGGTCCACGAGGATCGGGTTGAGTCCAACTTTGGTGACGTGCGCGCCCATGCCGACAATAACAGGCCGATTGTGCCGCCGCGCCTTCACGACCGCGTGAGCGACCGCGCGCAGGATTTTAACGCCTAGCATGTCCGGCAGGGTATCGAGAAATTTGGTGAAGGAGCCGCCGCGCCGCCAGGGTGTCGCAAAGTCAGCCAGCTGTACTTTGCTGTGGCGCCGACTCAGCGGATAGGTCTTGAGCTTCGAAACATCGATCGGGAGGACTGGCGGCCTGGGCTTCTTACGCTTTTGCAAACAGGCTTTCCTCGATGAGCTCGCACAGCACATGACCGAGGGTAATGTGGCTTTCTTGAATTCGGGCAGTCACCGTAGAAGGGACGACGAAGGGGTATTCGACCATGTCAGCCAGTTTCCCGCCTTTGCCGCCGGTCCATCCGACCGTCGTGAGCCCTAACTCCCGCGCCGCTTCCAGTCCCTTGAGCACATTCGGCGAGTTGCCGCTGGTGCTGATGGCAATGACGACATCGCCCTTCTGGCCGTGGGCTTTGACCTGGCGCGCAAATACCTCCGCAAAGTCGTAGTCGTTGGCGATACAGGTCATCGAGGCCATGTCGGTTCCAAGCGCAAGGGCAGGCAACGGGCGACGCTCCCGTTTATACCGGCCGACGAATTCGGCGGCAATGTGGGACGCGTCCGTAGAACTGCCGCCATTCCCGAACAGGAGCACTTTGTGACCTTCGCGGAACGCCTGGGCGATCACCTGAGCAACTTGAACGATACGGTCGACGTACTCCTGCACGAAGCGCCGCTTCACGTCGGCACTCTCCTCAAACGCCTTGATGGCCTGCTCTTTCATGGGAACGGATTGTAGGCTAGAGAATTTTTCGTGTCAAACAGTCCCGACATTGAACGGTCGCTTATTTCTTCAGAGCGGACGGTTCTGGACGGCGCCCGATGACGTTCATCGCCAGTGCAATCATGGACCCGACATCGGATACGCTGGCGGGAAGCACCAGGGTATTGCTCGACTTTGCGAGTTCGCCGAATTTGCCGATGTATTGTTCCGCCACACGCAATTGAACGGCTTCATATCCACCTTGAACCTGGGTCGCTTCCGCGACTTTGCGAAGGCCCTCGGCGGTGGCATGGGCGATGGCGAGGATGGCCGATGCTGCGCCTTCGGCTTCATTGATCTGTTGCTGCTTTTTGGCTTCGGAGGCTTTAATCACTTGTTGTTTCACGCCTTCCGCCTGATTGATGGCTGCATCGCGCTCGCCCTCTGAGGTCAAAATGACCGCCCGCTTTTCTCGCTCCGCTCGCATTTGCTTTTCCATCGCAGCCAGCACATCCTTCGGCGGAGTAATGTTCTTGATCTCGTAACGCAGGACTTTGATGCCCCATGGCTCCGAGGCTTTGTCGAGCTCATTGACGACCTGAATGTTGATGTTCGTGCGTTCCTCAAACGTCCTATCCAGGTCGATCTTGCCGATTTCGCTGCGGAGTGTCGTTTGCGCCAATTGCGTGATGGCAAATTGGTAATCCGAAATGCCATAGGAGGCGCGGTGCGGATCCAATACTTTTAGATAGAGCACCCCATCGACACCGACCTGCACATTGTCGCGGGTAATACAGATCTGCTCCGGGATATCGATGGCGGTTTCTTTCAACGAGTGTTTGTAACGAATCACGTCGAGGAACGGCACCAGGATATGAAAGCCGGCATTGAGCGTCGTGTGGTACTTCCCGAGCCGCTCGACCACAAAGGCGCTCTGCTGCGGGACGACCCGGGCCGTTTTGGCTATCACCACGACGACGAGAAAGGCGAGCACGAGCGCGACAAATAAACCACCCGACATAGCCGTGTCCTCCATAACGATCCTTGGCGCGTTCCTTCTCAACCAAGATGCTCAAAATGATCCTGCAGCGAGGCCGCAGGCGCGAAAGCACCGGAGGCGTGCCCTCTGGGGTACGTTGAGGATGG
>JBDUAJ010000014.1:0-21701 GCA_040004695.1 Nitrospirales bacterium
ACCAGGGAGTCCGAGGCGTTCAGATGTCCATGATCCGAGTGGAAATGGCGATGCTTTTCGACGTTGAGCGGCTCGACCACGCGCCAGTCCTGTTTATTGCTATATGTCAGTCCTTTATGTCGGTCGGCCAACAGAACGACATCCGGGGCGCTCTGCGGTCCAGTCGATACGCGTGACGCCAATCCATTCAACCTCCGTTGGGCCATGGGATATTCGGCTGCATTTAATGGGCTATCATCAAGACTCACCGCCGGCAATAAGTCGATCGTGGTTCCGTCATAACGATACGGAACGAACACATAGCGCGTCCCGTCTTTATAGAGCACTGCTTCCGGACCCTGGTCGTTCTTATGTAAGGTCAGGAGGAGATGGTGCAAAATTGGCACGATATCTCGATCATAAACTGGATTGTCCTTCCACTGCCCCTCGTAAGGCTTGACATACAAGCCGAGCGCTCCGCCATTCAATGCTGCGATGACGTTCGCCCGCGGCGAGATGCTTCCATTATGTAAGAAGCCAAAGAGAGAGCGCACTTTTGAGAACCAGCTTTCTTCTATGACGAACGTTGGTGTTTCCAACGTATACGTGCGCCCGCTCTTGGCGCTGAGCTCGTCAAAAATGACCTTCAGGTCTTCGATGCCGAGGGCATCGGTCCATTTCGTCTGTGTATGGCCATGGTCGGACACGAGGACAAACAGGGTCCGTTCCATGACCTGCTCCCCCCGTAGGCCGCGCCACGCTAGGGGATCGGCCGAACTTGATTCGGAGTCGGGCGAATTAAAATGGGACCGAGTGATGTTGGCATCACCGGCCATGAATTTGGCAATGAGGTCGTCAAGTTGCTTCAGGTATTCCAGCCGCGCCATTTCGGGAGTCTCAGGCGAGAGGTGCTCCGCGTGATCGAGTCCGGAGAAGTAGATCGTCATCACGGTGGGGAGCTGAAGCGGTGCGTCCGGCTGGTCGTCCCCATTGTAGTCTTTCAGTGATTTGACGGCCTGCCACAGCGTATTCTCATCTACGGCATGGCTTCGGTTCCGTTGGTAATTCCAGAGTGTGTCGAAATCGGCCTTGCGCGCTCCCGTACCGCTTCCGCGCGTGATCATATGGTGGATCACGAGACTCTGGCCTCCACCATGGTCCACGTATTCATACAGGGTCTTGACCTGATCGCTGATATCGCCGGCGAGAAAGTCTTTTTCCAACTGGACCTTTACGGCATCGATGTGAAACTCCGTGTAATAACGGGCGACCTCCCGCCGCCGAAAGAAGAGGCTGTTGCCCGTGATCCCATGCGTGCCGGGAAATACGCCCGTTAACATCGAGGTCCAAGCCGGGTAAGTATACGAAGGAAAGACGGTCGCCGCCTGTTTAACGCTGACCGCCTTCGTCATCATGAGGCCGGATGCGTCTTGTTGGACCCCGAGCAGGTCATGTAATCCTCCGGGCCTGCGAGGAGCATTCGACATCAGATATTGTGTCAGTGTGTCGTGTTCGAGGCCGTCTATAGCGAAGATCACCACGTGCTCGATAGGCAGATGATTCAGGGAGCCGCGGACTGTGACAGGTGGAGTGCTGACGGCGGGGGAGTGACTACAGCCGTCGAGGGTTGTGATCAGGAGGAGAATGAGCAGTGCGGCAACATGATTCGTCGTATTGGAAAAGATGGACGTGGTCATTGTGAAACTGTGGCCTGGCACGTGCTTGAACGTCTCCATAAAGGGCGGGAACATTCCGAGTTCCCGCCCTATTCGTAGGAAGAAGCGTCCCGCTTACTTCTTTACTACATGGATCTTGCCGGTCATGGCGTTCACATAGACTTTGTGAGTTTTTCTGTTCGCATCGACGATCTCGATTTTGTAGACCACTTGACCATCGTCCTTACCCATTTCCACCTCGACCGGTTTGCCCGGCATGGCGGTTTCGGCGGTTTTAATCGCATCGATCATGCTGACGCTGGCTTTTTCAGCCAATTCCTTGTCTGTTTCGAATAGCGCCCACGCGGGTGTGACACTAAAGCTGATTAGTGCTGCCATTGCGAAGACCTTTAGAGATGTCGTCATACGTCCTCCTGGTTGAGTGGTTGACTCGCTGATCGTGATTCTACCCGTGGCGCTGTTCTTCACGTAAGAGGATAAATATCTACATACAAATAGGTAGTTATGAAATGCTTCAGGGTAATATCGTCTCCTCGTTTGTCGGACATTTATTTGCCGATAGAGATGACAGCGAGCAAGAGCCTTAGGCCTTTACTCTACAGGAGAAATGGAGGACGACCATGGCGCTACTACCGTTTGGGGCCGATAGCGGAAAAGATACTAATGTCGTAGAGCTGCTTCGCAAAGACCATGAGAAGGTCAAGATGCTGTTTCGCGAATTCGAATCTGCCGAAGAGGCCGAACAGAAGATGAAAATCGTACAGCAAGCGATATCGGAACTTGAGGTTCATGCCTCGGCAGAGGAGAAGATTTTTTATCCCGCCGTGCGCAAGGATTCGCCGGATGCCGCTCCCAACCTGAATGAGTCGTTGGAAGAGCATCATGTCATGAAGTTTTTGCTTGGTGAACTTAGGGATATGTCGCCTGGGGACGAGCGATTTGACGCGAAGTTCACGGTATTGGCCGAAAACGTCAAGCACCATATCAAGGAAGAGGAATCGGAGTTGTTCGCACGCGCTCGCACGGGCGATCTCAATTTGAACGAATTGGGCAAGAAGCTCCTCGCCGCCAAGTCGTCATTTCGATCCAGCCAAAATAAACAGAAGAGAAAAGTCACGTCTAAGCGAAAACAAGTTGGGAGCAAGGCATTGCAGGGGGCGCGAGACAAAAAGTTAAAGAAGCGTGGCGCAGTATCGTAGGCGAAAGACGCTGGTTAGAACCTGGGGGGGGACAAGCCGGATCACTGCGGCGGAACAATTTCACGGACACTGATCAACAGAAAGTCGAGTGAGGCGATGCCATCGCTACGCAACGTCGTCTGCCATCCACCCCAATCGACGACTTCTGAATATCTCCCTGTCGACCTGGTTTCGGCATCTTCATATTCGCTGAACAATCGCCAGTTATTCTTGGGCCGACCGGCATGGTCGAATGGATCGGTATCAAGGTACAGCCGGTTCATGACGTGTTTCGGTGTGGTCGTATCGTAGCTGACAATTTTAAAACCGTACCAGCGCCTTTCTACTAACTCTGCCGGATGATCGAGTTCCTTCCCGAACCTCGTGACGGCTCCGGTCGACGAGCGTTGAAATGGGAGCATGATGCACGAGGCTTTATCTGCAGCCGATTCCGTATGTATCCCGCCCCGAATCTTTAAGGATAGAGCCGCGCGTTTGGGGTCGTGGATGCCCTGCACGCGCGCAAATACGGTAAATTCTTGATTGCGGACGTCGGCCGGATTGCCCAGAAAGCCGTGCTGGATTCTCCACGTAAAAATGCTGGGCGCCCCCGCTCGCATGAACGTGCAAGTGACTGGTCTTTCCCTCGCTGCCGGCAGAGTAGTGAATCGCAGGCGTCAGTAGTCCAAAACCGAAGGGAGCCTTTAACGCGTTCCCGAGCGGAAGCCTTTTCAATTTGGAATTGGCGTGCTGTATTCGGATTGTCGGCGCCCAGGCGAAACGTCGAGCCCGGTGCCGAAGGAAACAGCATGGCCACGCCGTCCGGATTCAGCGGAACGGCAAGGCCTTGCGATTCGTCGCCACGGCCGAGCGCCCCGGCCATCGCTGACGTTCAGGGAGCCATGAAAGACAGGATCGCGGCGGTTGCTAGGATCATCAGCATGGCGATGTTCCGCGATGTTGTGCAGTCCGTTTTCTTGGTCGAGGAGAATGAGGTTTTAGTCATGAGCTTCCGCAGCGCACATGATGTATGAGGCCGTCTGTGTCCCTCTATAACATTGTTTGAACCAAGACTGGCAGGAACCCCCGCCATCGTCACCGATCGCGCCGTACCGTTTCTGGAGAGAAGGCCGGAAGGCAGACAGCAATATATTCGGCGCCTTCCAACGCGGGGCTGCTATAGCGCACCCATTCACCGCCTGGCACAATCACCGCTTGCCCGGCATGCACGTCGACGGCGCTGTCCTGTGACTCCACACACAAGGTTCCTTTGAGCACCACGGTATATTCGTCGAATTCGGGTGTCTGTCCCGGTTCAATCCAGCCGCACGGACTGGTCATTTTGGCAATACTGACAGCACTCGTGTGTGAGTTGACTCGACCGATGAATTCTTCAATCCGTTTCGGCTTATTCCCGGCCGCCTGGATGATGGCCGGAGCAGCGATCACTGTCGGCATGTCGATCTCCTTCTGGGCAGTGTGCCCAATGGGCACGATTGCCATGGCACCCTAGCGAGAGTCATGGCGATGTGTCAATGACTGCGATTTCGCTCGACTCGAGGTGATCTGCAACGACCGCATGGTTGCATTCGAAGGGCCACAATGCTCTTCGATATCTTCCATCGTTCACATGTCTGTGGTAGATTCCTGGCGTTTGGACAGAAATTCTGAGCCAGCCACACCACGATCCGAAGTCTCAGATGATAGCTTGGTAAGCGCGGTAAGTAAGGAGGCCCGTCATGTACACCCGTGCGATTGGATGTCTCATTGGAGTGCTTTCGCTAGTCGTTGTAGTCGAAGCGGGGGCGGCCGATGGATTTTTCGATGGTCTCATGGATCGCGCCACGGAAAGCGCGAAGCGCAAGGCACAGGATCGAGTCAATCAGCGCATGGACCAAACGATCGACAAAGCCATCAATAAGAGTGAAGATGCGGTCAAGTGCCTGGCCACGGATCAAGAGTGCCTCAAGCGCGCGAAGGATGAAGGGAAGCCCGTGATCGTGGTGGATTCTGCCACCGGTTCCGATGCCGTGAAGTGCGCCGTCACGGACAGCCGCTGTATGAAGCAGGCCAAGCACGCCGGTAAAAAGGTTGAGGTCGTGGATGAGGCCGAACTGGACACCCTTCGCTGTGCGTCTACGGATGCTGAGTGTCTGAAGCGGGCCAAGTCCCTTGGTAAAAAGGTGGACATCATAGACTGAACAGAAAGAAAGTACGCCACTGTGAGAGTAATCGATCTTGGGCCACTCAACAAACAAAGAAGACTCATGCGGTTGCACCATTGACGCCATACGTTGCTCCCTGTCAGAATGAGCAAGGTGTCGTGCTTACAGGGCTCACTTTAAATTCGGAGAGGGAGGTTTCTATGCGAAAGCTTGGAATGGCGGCCATGGCGTTCTGCGTTGCGTTCGGCCTCGGGACGGCGGTGACGCACGCGGGAGAGACAAAAGCCAAGATGGAAGAGATGAAGGGCGAGATGAAGGCGAACAGCCAAGAAACGAAGGCGGAAAGCAAAGCCCTTCGGGAAGACGCGAAAGGAAACGACACCAAGGCAGCTGCCGAACGTGGCAAAGGAAAAATGAAGTCGGCGGGAGAAAAGACCAAAGCCAAAGGGAAAGAACTGAAAGCCAAAACCGAATAGTGACTGACTGCACGAGGGCCTGTGAAGGTATGACACCTCACAGGCCTTCTTTATCCACGGCCTGTCTTCCCTCTTTCTTGCTGTACTGTTCGAGTCTATATCCGCTACTCATCGATCCGGCCGGCTTCTCCGCTCGTCTTTCTCGAGAAGAAACCGTTGAGCCTCATCGATCCATGTCTGATGTTCGGCGGTATTCGGCGCCAGCTGTAAATAGCTTCGAAAGGCCTCGGCGGCTTCCCGCATTTGGCGCTTCTGCTTCAGAACCGTACCCAGATAAAAGTAGGCGGGAGCAAAATCAGGGCGCAGTCGAATGGTGGTTCGATATTCGGTCAGCGCCTGCTCTTCGACTCCTTGCACGGACAGCGCCGTCCCCAGATTGAAATGGATGAGTGCGTCCTCCGGCTGACGCTGCAGCGCGACGCGATATTCGGTAATGGCCCCATCCATATCGCCCTTCTGCTGAAGCGCGGTGCCCAAGTTATTGTGGGCATCGGAGTCGTCAGGTTGCAGACGCAGAACCGTTCGATATTCGGCAATCGCTCCGTCCAGATCGCCCTTTCCTTGCTTCGCCGCGCCGAGTCCTAGATGGGCGCGAGTCAACGTCGGCATCAATTGCAGAGCGGTGCCAAACTCTCGAATGGCCTCATCGTAATGGCCTTGATCGTTCAGCGCGGTGCCATGTTTGCGGTGCTCTTCGGCATTGCCGGGTTTGCCGGTTTCCACCGGGCCTGCTGGGCCTGATGGGCTGCCATGACGCTGTCGGCCGCCCTTCGATGGAGAGATTCCCTTTCGATCCGCGTCGGGTTGGTGGGCTAACTCCACCCAATTTCTAGCCACCTGTTCTTCCGATTCAATTAACACGATCGTTTCGCGACGATACTCGAGGAGCCTCCGCATTCCTGAGCGATCCCCATCGATCATCAGGCGCTGCGTGTAGGAGTCCAATTCTTTCCGGTACGTGTCGATTTTGTCGCGGGCTTGCATAAGGCCGACCTTCGCGTGCTCATTGCCGAGGACGTGCTGAAGACGCCGTAGAACCTCGGCAGCATTGATCGCTGTCGTCGCTTGAACTGATGCCGTCTCCGACGAGCCCTCGCGAACCGTCTCAAGAGGATGTTCGATTATCTGGAGGATGCCGGGGAGATAAGCCCGGAGTTCCTCGCGAGTGAAGCCGCGTTGTGTCATGACGGGATCGTCTTGTAGGGAGGCGGCCACATGGTCGAACAGGCGCCACTTGGCGTGAAGAAATGCGAGACGTTGCGCATCGCTCCGTGTATCGTAGGCCCCCATGCGATACTCGCCCACAGCGCTGACGGTGGGTACGTCAGCCCGCGCAGGCATAGAAAAGAGGGACAACGCGATGAGCAGGAGGACTGGGCAAAACGTGACGATCATGTAGCGCATGTATCGCATAATCTTAGGGAGTCCTCCGGCGATAAGCTAGTCCATCGACGTGACCATGGCTTGACGTCTGAAGCCCTAAGATTTCCGGAGAATGGGATATTCCGGTTGCGTAAAGCAGATTCGCGTCCTGACGATGGTGATCAGCGCACCAAGCGATTAGGGCCGCAAAGGTTCAGCAGCGCTCTTCTTCTTGCCGGGCGATGCATGACGGGTGATTCGTGGAGGCCGCGGCGATGAGAGACGAGAAGGACTGCGCAGGGCCTCTTCGGCCCAGTTGTCAGACGCTCCGCATCCTCAAGGACATCCACCGGCACTTCATAATAGCTTGTGAGCGTCTGTTTCGCATTGGGACGGAAAGGTTTCATGCCGTGTTCGCGATACGAGGTGACAGTAGCGGCTGTGACCTTGAAGTACAAGCGCCCGTTATAAATGATGGCGAAGAAAACGCCCTTCTGGTAGAGACCGTATCCGCCAAACATCTTCCGTAACACGACTGCGCTAGGGCGGCGAGCTGATCCACTATAAAATCCTTGAAGGTGTCGTCTCTCATGTGAAGATCAGATCCCGAGAAACGTGACCATAGTGCCGAATTACCCGCCGCTGAGGGCGCAGATGATCTGCACATGATCACCTGCACGCAGCGTCGTAGAGAGCCGTCCAGCCTGTTGATGGTTGATGAAAATTTTGATGTGCGGTCTGATCGTATCTTGCTCGGTGATGATGCGAAAGCGAAGACCGGGACACTGCCGATCGAGCGTGGAGAGCACCTCAGCCAACGTAGAGCCGTTCACCTCGACTTCACTGCGGTAGGCGGTATAGGTGCGGAGGGGCGTGGGAATGGAAACCGTCACGCTCATCACGTTCATCGCGTTGTATGATAGACGGCTTCGACCGAATAAATTTCTGGAAGATGCTGCAGCAAACATGTCCAGGCGTCACCGCCATTTCGGCTGGCCCATAGTTCGCCGCTCGTCGTTCCGAAGTAGAGTCCCACCGGCTCGTGCGCATCGGCGGTCATGGCCTGCCGCTTCACCGTCCACCAGGCGTCACTCCTCGGCAGACCTTTGTCCTGTCGCTTCCAGGTGTCTCCCGCATTCCGCGTCGTGAAGACCGCCGGCTTACCGCCCGGACTTACGCGAGGCCATACGGACGAACCATCCATGGGAAACACCCAGATGGTCTCCGGATCGCGTGGGTGCAGGACAAGGGGAAAGCCGATATCGCCGATCTGCTGCGGCATATTTTCGCCCACGCGCACCCATTGATCCGTGGGCCGATCCATCCGGTAGATGCCGCAGTGATTCTGCTGATAGAGCCGGTCGGGGTTGAGCGGGTGCAGGCGCACGCAATGGGGATCGTGGCCGTATTCCGGATTAGGCATCGGCAAAAAGTCGGCGCGACAGCCCTTGTTTAACGGCCGCCAGTCCTTGCCCCGATCGGTGCTTTCGAACACGCCGCCGCTTGACATGCCGATATATAGATGAGTCGGGTCTCGTGGATCGATCAAAATGGAATGCAGCTTCGGCCCATCCGGCGTCCCGTCCTGTTCACCGCCGGTCCATTCGCCGCGCAACGGATGGTCATTGAACCCCGATACGCTTGCCCATGTTTGGCCGCCATCCTCTGAACGAAAGAGCCCTTGTGGCGATGTGCCGGCGTACCAGACACTCCGATCATCGGCATGGCCGGGGCAGAGCCAAAATACATGATCGACCACGAGCCCCTTCTGTCCTTCGGGCGCTTTAGGAAAGGCGGGCGGCTGCGTCGATTCCTTCCACGACTTGCCTGAATCCGTGGACCGGAAGACGGTCGGACCAAGATGTCCCGTGCGCGCCGCCATCAACATGGTGCGACTATCGCGCGGATCGGCCATTAGATGATGCACGATATGACCAAGGAAGAGTGGCTTGGAGACCGTCCAGGTTCGCCGCGATCCATCACTTCGTACGATGAAGCCGCCCTTGCGCGTTCCGATCAGTAGGGTGACCGGACCGGTCGCCGGCTTGAGAGCGGAATGGCCGGCAGGTGGTATGCGCGGCGCTTGTTTAGTTCCCATTATGGCTCGTCATGATGAGCACTCGACCCTCTATTCCTGCATGACCGCCGTGATCCTCGGCTCCAACGAACTCAACCACTCCTCAAACGGTAGGTCTGCGTCGACGATGATTTCCAACTTGCCATTCGGCAGCTTCCGCACAACTCCCGGCGTTTCCGAGGACAGCGGAATCTCCACCGACTCCCGATTGAGCCCCAAACGATCCGTGAGCTCGAGAATCTGCGTGATCTGTTTAAACGAGACCATATTGAGCATAGGTTCGTGCCGCCGCTGCCATTGAGGTCATGGATCGAGTACGTCCCACTTGAGATCGAGTGTGACACTGATGACGCCCCCAGAATCGCCTTCCGAGAAGCGGCTTCGTCATGGCAGGAACGCGGGGCTGATGGAGTTGCATGAGATCGATACCTGTGCGCATCTGAAATGCGGCAAACGACTGGCGTTGAAACCATCGCCCGTCAAGCCTTTATGGTCCATCTCAGGATCATTGATGAGTGCTTGATGCGACGCGATCGTCAGGCGTCCAGAGTCCAAGAGAATGGCGAGGAGCCGGCCGGTTTCAATCGCATCGGACCGACTGTCCGCATGCGCGGACGTGATCCAGCAGCACAGACCAAGCGCAGTCACACCCAGCATCATCAATCGTCTCATTCGGTCCCCATGGTCATAGCGAGTTGGGCGGATGTTACCGTAATTCGATGAAGAAGGAAATCCGGTACCTGAAAATTGGCAGGAGGTACGCGACCGCTTGGACTGATCGGCACGGGACGATGTCCAGACGGATTGGCGCTGGACGTCACAGCGTGACTGTAAGACGGGCCTCGAGCGACTCGAGCCACCCCGCCAGACGGCTGGTCGGCATCAACGATGATTTTCCAACTTCCCCTTCGGCAGCTTGCGCACGAACGTGCTGATTTCCATCCTCGAAAAGGACTGAGCCTCGACGCGTGGAGCTCTGGAGCATTCGTTCATTCCTCATGCAAGGTCGTGATCGGTCAGGCGTGTTGTCAGTAGAAACAGAAGGTGTCCACCACAAGAGAGACTAAGGTCACATTTTCTCAGGCACATTTCCCGTATGGTCGGATAAATTGACATGTATAGGGCCTAGGTATTCATACCCGGCATTAGGAAATCTCTTTGTATTTCCCTCTTGTTAGTGCTGGTTCTCTTGCGATCATCTTCTGATGAGCTGCCACATCACCTGACATTCCCTCCAGTCGCACCCATGGGCGTTTTAAATAAGCTTTACTTTTCAATAGGTCGTAACATGGCATCATCCCTGCTTATTGGAAGGCTGTGTACGGCATTGCGTACTGGATTACAGGAGGAGGATTGCGAATGTTTAAAACTTTGATCCGAGGAAGTCTGCTGACGGCGGGATTCGTCCTGTCTGTCATGAGTGCCGTGGCGTCTGCCGATTCGTTTTCGGTGAATCCGGGAGCTGTCGGTGCCGCCGGGCCAACGGTTGCTAATGTGAATTTTGCCGACTTCAGCTATGTCGCGCTGGTCAATCAGACGGCGACGGCGGGAACGGGGACCTTCAACGAGCAGGGTGCCGGCTTCTTTGGTTCGTACCGTTTCCCGACCTTGGCGGATGTGGTGACCAATTCGGGAATCAATACGAACTATAAGCTCTATGCTACGTTTACCGGAAGCGGGACAGTGGCCCCCACTATAGGTAGCCCGGGTGCTACAACCGCCACCTTTACGGATTTTTCTCTCAAGTTGTTCGTTGATCGCAATCTGAACTCCACCATCACTGCGTCTCCGGTTGGAACGGTCGGCGGCACTGTGACTGTGGCGAACACAGCGGATGATGTGCTCGTGGGCCAATCAAACGGCCTTATAGCCGGGCAAGCCCACGCGTTTCCCGGATTGGCAAACGGCGATTTCAAAGTGCTCGTGAATTTCCAGCCCGTCGGCGGCTTCTTGAGTGGCCCGTTCGCACTCAACTTGACAATCGGCACGTTTGGCGGAGTCAACACCACCTTGACCGGCTTCAGCATGGAGACCTTTAATTCCGGCCGGATTGATGGTTCCGGCAATCTCAGTTTCAACACAGTCCCGGAGCCTGCGTCGCTCTTGTTAGTGGGATCCGGACTCGCGGCACTGGGTTGGTTGCGGCGACAACGCAACAGCTGATCGGGTTCGCCTATCTCGTGAAAAGGCCCTTCCCCTCGATCTGGGGAAGGGCCTTTTTTATTGGGGTGATGAATGGATGGCGGTCTTATACGTCCAGAATGGCGGCGATTGGATGGGAAGGGAATTGAGAATCGGTGGTCGCGCCATAGTAACCGGGGTTATATCTCCTTTTCTGCGAGTTCGATCGGGACAGCAACTTCGAGAGCGAACCGGCCCGGCCTCGTGGAGAAGCCTGACCCAGGAATCCGCAGTGCGCGATTGGTGAACTCGGAACGGCCTTCATGCGGTTTGCCTGAGCAACCGCCAGAGCATCCTACCCGATAGTTCCGAGTACGGCGAGAAAGGGTCATGAGCGTCGGCCTCCGCGCGGATCGCCCCGGTCGCGCGATTCAGTCCGCCGGCCAGGCGCGCGTTTTCGCCGCGGTTGATACCGTGCGCAGTCGCATTCGCGGCACGGTCCGCGCGTTCCGGCGACCACGGCATGCTGGCGTTTATTATGCCCACAATGGCAGGCGCGATCAGCCTATGTTCGTGCGCTCATGCTCGGCGGGGGCGCTTCGTCGTGTGGCGACTGTCACTCACCTGTCGAGTACGCCGCTGCGTCAGGTCTTCCAGAGACTTGGGCCAGTCTGCCTTCAACAACCGGGAGAGCGCGCGGTCGGCAAGCAGCTTCTCGCCTGTTTGGCAGGTCGGGCAATAGTTAGCCTCGTTTTGCGAGTAGACGATACGCTGGACCGGCGAGTCGCACACCGGGCAGGGATGACCATATCGCCCGTGCACGGCCATGCCGTCACGAAAGGCGGTCACTCCCTCAGGGAAGCCCTGGCCGGTCTCCGCGCGCAGCCGCTCAATCCATTCTGACAGCAAAGATCGTGTGGCCTCAAAGAGACGAGAGATCTCTCCGGTATCCAGCTTACTCGTGAGGACGACGGGTGAGAGGCGGGCGCGATGAAGAATTTCATCGGAATAAGCGTTCCCGATTCCGCTAAACAGATGTGGATCCGTGAGCGCTCGCTTCAGGGTATGATGTTCACGAGTCAGCGCCGACTGAACCGAGGCAAGGTCCGCAGTGAGCGGATCAATCCCACCGGCGTTGAATCGGCCTAGATCGGCCTCGCCGCGCACGACATGAAGCGCGGCGCGCTTCTTGGTACTCGCTTCCGTGAGCAGCAACGTGCCGTGTCGAAAATCAAAGGCGGCAAGGCCGATCTTTCCCGGAATCTTTGCCCCAGCCACACGCCAGTGGAAACGGCCGGCGATCATTAGATGCACGACGAGAAAGAGATCGTCCTGAAGCCCAAGCACAAGTTGCTTGCCGATCCGTCTCACGTCTCGAACCGTCTTTCCGTGCGCGTCAGTGAGAGGCGGGTCGGCAGTCCGCAACAGGGAAGGACTCACCACGCGGATACCTTCCAGACCGTGTCCGACCACACGGCGCTGAAGGGCGTCAAGATACAAGGTGATATCCGGCAGTTCAGGCATGCGTGCGGGCCCACCTAAGAATGACTCGCGCGTAGGCACGCGGAGTGAGGACGTCAAGAGGTGAGATGAGCCGCAATCTTGCGGGTCGCCCATTCATGCCGGCAGGTTATTGACTCGGTAGAGAACGAGAACGCTTATAGCGTGTCGGACCATTGCCCGCTGACTATTCAATTGCGTATCTGGGAACTAGGCTCGGCGCTGATCACAGCCATTTTTTTCTCCTAAAGTAGAACGTCATGCCGATGCCGATACCCGTCATGATTGTAAGTATCAAAGGATAGCCCAATCGCCATTTCAACTCGGGCATGTGCTCAAAGTTCATCCCGTAGACCCCCGCAATGAAGGTCAGCGGCATGAAAATCGTGGTAATAATGGTCAACACTTTCATGACGGCTGTCATCCGCTGCGAGGTGCTCGATATGTAGAAATCGACCATCCCGCCGGTGCGATCACGGTACATCTCAATCGTTTCGAGTATTTGAACTGTGTGATCGTACACATCCCGCAGATACACTTTTGTCGAGGGGTCTATGAGCCCGTCTTCTTCACGCAACAACCCGTTGACAACCTCCCGTACCGGCCATATCACCCGGCGAAGATATAGGATTTCCTTTTTCAAGACGTGAATCCTGCCCAAGCCGATCGCGTCCGAATTCACCACCAGCTGATCCTCGGCCGCCTCGATTTGTTCTCCCAATTTCTCAAGAACGACAAAGTAATGATCGACAATGGCGTCGACCAGCGCGTATAAAAGATAATCCGCTACGCACTTCCGGATTTTCCCTTTATCGTTCCTGATTCGAATGCGAATCCCGTTGAAGCAGTCTTTCCCATTTTCTTGGAATGTAAGGATGTAATTTCGCCCGAGCACGATACTGACTTGCTCCGCCATAATTTCGCCCTTGTCTCCATGTGGATACAGCATCTTTAAGACGACGTAGAGGTACTCATCATAGTCATCCACCTTCGGGCGTTGCTCAGAATTCACAATATCTTCGAGAACAAGGGGGTGAAGATTGAAATAGGAGCCAATTTGTTCGATGAGGCCGACTTGATGGATACCACCGACATCAAGCCAGATGACCTTGTTCTCTTCCAATGCCGGCCGCCAATCTGAGAGATTCTTCAGCTCTTGCTCATTCAAGCTGCCTTCGGAATATTCGATCAGACTCAAGCGGGTCGTGGGGACGCGCTGCTCACCGATATGAATCAGCGTGCCCGGAGGGAGTCCTGCCTTTTTGGACCGCGGCGTTCTGGTAGCCATATCAGTCAGTCTACGGTGGTGAATAGGAGTTGTCTAGCGGCACGTCGCGTAGAAGGGGTGGTATACGTCGGTCTGGATGGCACCTGAATTGGAGGTGGAGAACCCATGGACTCTTTCATGCTCAGCATGGTACTTCTTTCCGACGATCCGATTTCTGCCTAGGTATAGGAGAATCAGAAACTGCTTCAAGAGTGGATGGGTGCTGTTCTGGCTTATCGCGAACGGGCTCGCCGTAGCCGGCTGCCTTTCGCCGATCACGCTCAACCGCGCGGTCATAGGATATGATGAGGCGGTCACCGACTCCTTAGCCAAACAATTGCTCATCAATATTGCGAGCGCCCATCACCATCAAGCGATACACTTCACCGGCGTGTCGAACATCGCCGCCACATTTGACTTCAGGGTGAATGCCGGGATGACGCCCGCGTTGACGGGAGAGAGTGGCCGCGCGCTCCTTTCACTCTTCGGCAGCAGCGTAGCGGAGAATCCGACCTTCAGCATCGTGCCGATTGAAGAAGAAGAATTCACCAGACGGCTCTTGACGCCGTTTCCGGAGGGCCATTTTACATTGTTGCTACGCCAACGATTCGATATCGATTTGCTCTTGCGGCTGATGGCTCAAGAGCTACGAGTGAGGGAAGAAGGGGCCGAAGTCTCCTATCGCAACACGCCAGGGGACAGACATGGGTATGTCATGTTTCGTCGAGTCGTCTCGCACCTCTCGGTCATTCAAGACCATAACCAATTGTATGCCGAACCACTGGTGTATAGCCGGACGTGGACCATTCCCGGGAATGCAGTCACGGCTGAAGGATTTCAAGCGTTAGAAAAGGCGTATTTCGTCACCTACGACAATAAAGACAATACCTATACCTTACAAAAGAAGGTCACCGGCCCTATAATCATTACGAACTATGATCCCGATACGCTGTCGAAAGAAGAACGGACCAGAATGATTGAGGAGGCAAAAGACTGGCACCCCAATGACATCTCATTTGACATCCGGCCTGATCACATTGGCGGTGAGTATCCAATGAAAGGAACGTTCCGGTTGCGGAGCTTTCATACGATCCTAACCTTCCTGGGTCGCTCACTGGGGGAAGATCCGGAATACCATGTCGACACGGACCCACGCACGCCGTCTGTCGAAGAGAATCCGAACAACACAATGGATCTCATTGCATCAGACACCCCTCCCCGAGAGGCCGATCTGTCGATTCGGTCTCATGGAAGATATTATGCGGTCGATACGCGGGGTCCTCTTGCACGGTGGAATCGCAGCGCGTCCAACTCCTCTACTTATTGTTCCAGATGACCGTTACTGAAGTGCCCCGAGTTGGCGTGCCAAGTATCACGATCGCCAAATAGTCGGTCGCGAAAAGCTAGTCCAGGCTTTCCAGGAGGCAGCATCAATCGTATAGCCTCTAAGCGGACATATTCACGTTTTCCTTCAGTCCGTGCTTAGCGCCTCACGTCACCGACCCTTTAGCAAATCAATCAGGATCTTGAATCGTTTACTCTGCATACCACCGTACAATACCTGGACATCGCTGAGATGGCGAACTGGTTCCGACAATGCAGCGTCGGATAGGCTACTAAAAAAAAATCGATTTGCTGCTGGTAACCAAGGAGCGGCTGGCAGGGATGGGCAGCTCCGGTTTCGCCAGTGGTGCGTTGATGTCGCTCGGCCACTCACGTTTATACTGTTGGCCGGTGCGCCTATGAAGCTGCGCCGAAGCGTCGCAATGCCGGCGCATCCGGCAGCCTTAATGCCATTCGTATCATATGCCCGCGATGGCGAAAGCCTCCGTACCCACCCTCCCAGCCGGTCTAATTTTGCGATCCTGGCGCGCGATAATTGGCGTTAGGTTGTTTGTGGCGTTGACGTGTGAAAACCGGTGAGGCTTTCCGAAAGGACAGTCAACGGTGAACGTGGCGGTCCGGTCTGGTGGAGTAGTGTGATCTCGTCGGGAGTGAGTTTGTAAATTTTAAAAATTAGCTCATCGAGCTGTCGCTCGAGTTGGAGAGCCTCGGTGCGGTTGTTGCGAAGGTCGACTGATTCGGTTTCAAATGTTTGTATGAGATGTTGAAGGATGGCCGGGGAAGAATGTCTTAGTCCGGCTTTCTTCAAGCCAGAGAGAAATTCTTCTGGACGCAATCGCCATGGCGACTCAAACGACACCGGTATCTTTTTGGTGATTCCGGTTTCATGGGTGATCCATTGAAGAAACGATGCTCGCTTGTGAATGAATAATTTGGCCAATTCGATCAGGCGGTCCGCACATGCTTCAATTTTGACTCGACTGGCAGTTGCTGGGTCGGGAACCGGAAGGGATTCTATTAAAAAGGTGAACGTGCGCAGAGCTTCATCCTTCCCATGCGGGAGATAACGGTAATTGAACCACCATAAGAGTGATGAGTTCAGTAAAGATAGGAGGTAGAGATCACGAGATGACACAAAGTAGCTGCTGTTATTGAGATAACAACCTTCTTGGTCGAACGCAAACCAAGAGTGAAATTGAATGTCCTGATAGATTATCTTTGGTTCTTCAAACTTGTCGTAGTAATCACACGCTCGAAGTTCCCACCAAAACTTTCCTTGGTCTTCTCGTTTCCGTAGTGCTTGTTCAATTGGCTTTAGATGAGCATGTAGCGAGGGAAATGCCCTCTTGAAGATTTCTTCAGCCTTGGCTGTTTTGTCCGTAAATTTCGCCCAAGGCCATGTTCCGTTATGGCTAGAAGGAAGTACAAGAATCCATTCTTTCTCCCACTCTGCGGTCCAGCGTTGAATGTTTCCCCCTCGCAAAAGCTTTTTGATCAATTTCTCGCACTTCGGGTCTTCGGTGATAAGCCGTTCGCGAGTAGATTGATCGATGAAAAAGGCTTCATTAAGGCCTGTGAGTACACCACGATATGGAACATCTCCGACAAACTCTTTCAACGGTTGTCCGCTGCCCATGATCTTTTCAAAAAGCCGTAGGATCTCTGGAGGTTCTAATGTCCAACCCTGCGGCTTCAACAGCAAGGTCGGTACGCCGAAGGCATGTTTCTCGACAAACGATGCTAGTTTGATTTTGTCTAGCTCTTCGCGTGGGACTGGACATACTCTAAGAGTGGGAGGCTCAGCGGAGTCGGCTTGATGTGGACGACGGATAATGGCGACTACTGGAAAGGTGTCGGCATCGGGAAAGATGGGGGCATGGCCAAAATCGACCAGTAGCTCAGGGCGATACTGTGTCGTCAACGTGTCCCTCAGCTTTTGTCCATAATTCGCTCTGAGCCATTTGTTGGGAACAATAAATCCGAGCCGACCTCCTGGCTTGAGCACATTCAAGCCACGGGCGAGGACATAGACATAGATGTCCGCTGCCCCTTCATAGACATTCGGGTAGGCTGCCGACAGGACTTTCTTCAATTTGGCAATCGTTTCTTGGCGGACTCAGGGTGGGTTCCCGATCACAGCATCAAAGCCTGGTTCATCCAGCCGCCTTCCCCCTCCGTACCAAACTTCAGGGAATTCAAGTTCCCAGTGGAAGAATCTATTAATAACAGCTGTCCCCCTCACCGCTTCCTCTAAGGCTTTGGTTTCTGCTGGCTTCGTTTTGTGATCGATGACGTCCACCTGCCCGCCAAGATGCTTGAGAGCTTTCCGTGCGTTGGGATGTCCGAACGGTTCGGCCTGCCAGACGTTCATCAACTGAATGAACGGCAGAAGTGCCTCACGGGCATAGTCAAACTTGGTTTCACTTTCTTCGACTTCCGCGACCGTCGCGTCCGTTAATTCTCCGACCTCCCGCATCAGTTCCGTGGCTTGTAGCATCCCAGCAAACTGCGTCCCGAATAAACCGCCTTCGAGGGCTTGTTCCACTGCTTCGACGTCGGCACCGACGAGAGTATTCCCGCACTTTAAGTGGTGGTCCAGAAAAGACAGTGGTGCGCCGAGTGTGAACGAATCGAGCCAGAGGGACAGCTTAGCGAGTTCGACCGCCATCGGGTTGAGGTCCACGCCATACACGCATCGCTTCATGACCATCCGCTTGATCAAGTTGATCTCGGTTAGCTTACCGACGATCCTTGTAATCTCGCGATCATCTAGTTTTTGAGCTCTCAGATCGGCCACGATGGTTTGGCGCATCCGTTCGATGGCGGTGATGACGGGATTACCCGGATGTGCGGCCAGGAAGGCTACGATTCGATCAGCAAGATAATTTACGGTCTGAACCAGGAAGTGGCCGGACCCCATGGTGGGGTCCAACACTTTGATTCCAAAGACTCTCATGAAAATGGTCCGTGCGAGCAGTTCAACCTGTTGCTGGGCGGCCTTGATGGACTGAGTTGTTTGCACTCGTTTGCGCTGCTCACAAGCCTTTTGCCATTCCATGAGCATCGCTTCAACATCCTTTAGTTGAAGATCAACAATCGGTCCAACAGCCTTTGCCACGATAAATTCGACGATAAAGTGCGGAGTAAAATAGGAGCCGCTGTCCTTGCGTTCCCGGCTCGTACTTTCCAATTTTATCGGTTCGTTGGCCGACTCTTGCTGCAGACGGAATTCGAGCAGGCCCTCGTACACATCGCCGAGATGACGAACTCCCAAGGCTGAATAGTCGATGAATCGGCGTTCGGAAATGTCAGCTTCGGGGTCGAAAGTCAGTCCCCAAATTGCGTCAGCCACGAAGGAGTCAGCCAATTTATGATCCGCCAGGAAGCGGGTGCCTGCATCTTCTCCTATCCCGATCTTCGATATTTTCTTTCGGGCATGAAAGAGTCCACCGTTACAGTGCGGTACGCTCAGTGCGGCATCCCCTCTGTCCACGATTCGAAAAAGCCGCTAGAGGTGCTCACAATAATCGAAGGATTGTGAAGACTGTTTGGCTCCGATGCGAAGATCATCATGTACTCGCTCCTTAAGAGCCTGCAGGCTCTTCTTTCGATAGCCTAATTGGTCGTGAACCGGAAGAAGATCTCTCGACTCTGCATAGAGAAGAAACAGAAGTCGGAAGAGCAGTGTAATGGTCCCGGCAAATACTTCTTGCAGCGATTGATCCGTCTCCTGAGCGATGCTTTTCTCCGCGCGTCGGTACGTCACGAAGCCTTCTGCCACCCGGTTGAAGACCTGGTCGAAAATCAGTTTTTTGAGGTGGTCGCTTACAGCTCTGGCTGCGCGGTCGCTTTCTTCAAGATACAGATCTACCCACCGCTTGCCGGTAAGCGGGTCGGGTGTCAGCGCCTCTAGGGCGAAGAACCCATAGAAGCGGCGGAAGGCAAGGGGATCGTTTAATTGAAGCAAGGATTCCAGATCGACCTCGTAGTAGTTACTGGAGCGGGATGCGGCCCGATGTGAGAATAAACGCCAGGCCTTGCCATTGGTCAGAATTGCCCAGGAGACCGTTCCGTCTGTGTGGTAATAGACCTCATCGAGGTACCGAACGAGTTGAGCGGTGGCATCGCGTGCGTCTAAGGGATCGTCTTTGACGGTATCGTTCAACGGACGTCCCCAGTACTTGGCCTCGGCTATCGCCTGTGCCTGGGAGTAATATGCCTTGGGATCGTTCGGCGAATGAGCCGCGCTTTCGTAATCCTCCTGCGCGGCGAAAAGCGCATAGTCGGGGCGGACCTTCCTCTTGCCTCGTTTATGACGAGGCTGGGGATCATAGACCCAGCCTAGGGCCTTCAACACAGGACGAATAAACTTGTCTTCTGTCTTCTGCTCGTCGCGAGCCTCAAATACACCGGCTCGCTTGGCAGCTTCATAGGCCGCAAGTACCGTCGTTTGTGTTTGAGCGGTGCGATCTAATAAGCCAGGCGTGTCCTGCCAGATCGAGAAGTTGAGGAATTTAGTATCGAGGAAGTTAGTTGAGAAGAGCCCTTGATCTAAAATCGGAAAGAGATTGATTTGGCTAGGCCCCATAAAGTATGTAGCGTATAGCACGCAGAAAGAATTGAGTCAAAGCTATCAGGCTGCCGCCATCATAACGGTCATCTATTGCCTCCACCTGCGAAAGCAGCTGTCTTGATTAGCGGGTGACCGATTGCCTGGAATCAACCGATCCATCATTACAACCGGCACTGATCTTTCGATGGAATGCAGCAGATCAGTTGCACCGGCGTGGTGGCGTCGGCTATGAAGCAATGCTGCTCATTCGGGGCGATGTAGACGGAATCGCCGGGCTTGAATGGCGTTTCTTTTCCTTCCGTCCGCACCCGTCCGGTTCCTGAGATGATGTAGACCTCGTGTTCCCAGGCGTGCGTGTGGTAGGGCGTGCTGGCGCCGTGCTGCACGTCGAAGACCCGCATGGCGAACGTCGGTGCACCGTCGCGTTCCGTGATCATCTCACGGATCTGCACGCCTTCCGGTACTCCCTGATAGCTGGTCGGGGAAACATCTTCATAGGACTTGATCACCATGTGCGCCTCCATGAATAGTTGGCGCGGGCATGCTAGCATGAGGCGTATCGACGTTCAACCGGCCCTGCCTTGCCTGTCCGGATCGTAGCCATAGCTTAATGTGATCCTGTCGATACGAATTTGAAAGTAAGAATCGGAGTGCCGGGAACACGGGCCGCTGCTAAATTGGTGTCGGTAACGCCAATCTTCGGGAGGGACCATATGAACATCTCAGCAAAGCAGGCTCCGCTTGCAGCCGCGACGGAACGCGATCCTCGGTGGGCTGCTGTGGTAGCCCACGACCCGAAAGCAGACGGCACATTCTACTATTCGGTCCAGACCACCGGCGTCTACTGCCGGCCGTCGTGCGCCGCACGTCGTGCGAGACCAGAGCATGTGCGGTTTCATGCGACATGCCAGGAAGCGGAGAAAGCAGGATTTCGCCCGTGCCGGCGTTGCAAGCCGGACCAGGCCTCACCGGTCGAACAGCACGCCGCCACAATCGCGGAAGTCTGCCGGCTCATCGAGGAGTCGGAAGAGGCGCCTTGTCTCGAACAACTGGCACGCCATGCGGGATTGAGCACCTCGCATTTCCATCGCGTGTTCAAGGCGATCACAGGGCTGACACCGAAAGAGTACGCCGCGGCAAATCGGGCAAAACGGCTCCGGCGTACGCTCGACCGGAGCAGCACCGTGACGGAAGCCATTTACGACGCCGGATACAACTCGACCGGACGATTTTACGAAACCTCAAATGAAGTCTTGGGTATGACCCCTTCAAACTACCGCGCCGGTGGCGCATGGACAGACATACGTTTTGCCGTGGGAGAGTGTTCGCTCGGGTCGATCCTGGTGGGGAAGAGTGAGCGCGGCGTGTGCGCCATTCTCCTCGGCGACGATCCCGATGAACTGACGCATGATTTACAAGACAGGTTCCCTTGCGCCAATCTCATTGGCGGTGATGCCGGGTTCGAACAACTCGTCTCAAAGGTGGTGGGGTTTGTGGAAGCGCCGGCGCTAGGTCTGGATCTTCCCCTCGATGTCCGGGGCACGGCGTTTCAGGAGCGCGTCTGGCAGGCATTGCAAAACATTCCGGCCGGCTCGACGGTGAGCTACGCCGACATCGCGAATCGAATCGGTTCGCCGAAATCGGTCCGGGCGGTCGCTCAGGCCTGCGGCGCAAATGCTCTGGCAGTGGCGATTCCTTGTCATCGTGTTGTGCGACATGACGGCGCGCTGTCGGGCTACCGCTGGGGTGTCGACCGCAAACGTACGCTGCTTCAACGGGAGGCACGGACATGACCGCGCTCGCCAAGACACTATCGCCCATTGCGTCGCCCAAAAGCGTTGCGGAACGAGTCAGAGCGACCGATTGGGCGCGGGTTTCTCACGATCTCGACGCACAAGGTCATGCGATGATTAAACGCCTTCTTACTCCGGATGAAACGACGCCGGATTTAAGGAGGTCGTGCCCGATGCCTTTCTCATTATT
>JBDUAJ010000015.1:0-21683 GCA_040004695.1 Nitrospirales bacterium
CGCGGCTCCCCATCAACGTAATACTTTCACGACCGTTTCATTCCACAAAGACCGATACCATTTCTTCCTTTATACACACTAGAGCCCGTCGCGCGGTACGGGCTAGAGTGCTGGGCAGTATTGTGCTGAAATGTCCACTGTGTAGCTTTTCTGTGATAGTGCAAATAATGGGTGTCCGGCCGATGGTAGTGCATACACCTAGTATTACCTGAAGACTTTTAGTATCGCTTTGATGAAGGAATAAGGCACAAGTCTTGCTGAACTATCGGAGCTCACACGAGTTCAACAACGATCGAGGAGGAACAATGCAGAAGCGAGGTGTTTATTTTTGGTTAGCGGTGGTGGTGTTTTGTACGTGGGGAGGCATGAGTCCCCTATCTACGCACGCTCAATGGGTTCCGGAGGGCCAGGCGCCGGAAGGAAGATGGACTGCCGGAGTCAGAGCTGGATTCAGCCCCCTGACCCAGGAAATGTTCGCCGGTACGGATACGAGCGTAGGCCCAGTACTGAACTTAATAGGCATGTACGGCATCAATAAGTGGATGAATGCGGGTCTCATGCTTGAGTGGAATCGTCACTCGGTGAATACTGAAAGAGGACGAGATATCGGTACGTTAAACACCGTGTCTTTATTGCCCACTGTAGAATTTCGTCCGGGCAGGTTCGGCCGCGTAGTTCCCTATGGGTCCGTGGGCATCGGTGTAAATGTCAATTCCTTCAGTGAGGACGATGCGTACAAGCGCACTTCAGGGTCGGTAAGCGCAGCGAACACCTTTGCGTTTCGATTAGCGGGTGGAATTGATTACCCACTAAACGACAGGTTGGCGCTTAATACCGAGGTGGCATGGAAGCGCAATCGCGGAGGACTCGAACTGGGGGGTGCCGATGCCGGCTCCTTTGAGGCCTCCTCCGTCAACCTTCTCTTGGGTGTGAAATACACCTTTAGATAAGATCAATTTTACTTTGCGCTTCCTCGGCACTATCCGAGTGCCGAGGAAGCGACATACTGCGTCGCGTCCCCACATTCAGATCCGTTCGCTGCACCCAGCATCCTTGACGACTGCCTCCGATTGCCGTACCCTTCCGCCTCAGTGATCTTCATTTTCACGCCCCTCGCTCAATAGAATGGATGCCACGTCGCTCTCCATAGGCCTCGCCGCGGGTCTGGTCTTCGGCGGTCTGTTGACCGGATTACTGGTATCGGTTCGCCTGCATGCCAAGATTCAATCTCGCCTCATCGACGCAGCGGAGCGTGCGCAGCGCGCAGAGGTCGAAGCCACCGAATTGCGTAAGCAAAGCGATCTGGAACGTACGGAACTGGCCCATATACGGGAGGCGCTCGCGGACGCATCGCATGCTCAGGCCGTTGCGGAAACAAGAGTCGAGGAAACGACCAAGCATTTGGATGAGCAAAAAACATTGCTTGCACAAGCCCGCCACGAGTTGACGGAGACGTTTAAAGCCCTCTCGGGCGAAGCGCTCAAAACGAACAACGAAGCGTTTCTGGATTTGGCCAAGTCGTCATTTGACACGTTGCGGGCCGAAGCGAAGGGTGAACTGGTTCAACGTCAACAAGCGATCGATGACCTCGTGAAACCACTCCATGGCGCCTTACAACGCTATGAGGATCAGCTTCACCAGATGGAATCCTCACGCCAATCGGCTTACGGTGGACTCGACCAACATCTCAAGCAGCTCGCCGACTCCCATCAACGGTTACAGCAGGAAACGAGCAATCTGGTCAAAGCGCTACGCGCGCCAAATGTTCGAGGCCGCTGGGGTGAGATCACGCTGAAGCGAGTCGCGGAACTTGCCGGCATGATCGCCCATTGTGATTTCTTTGAACAGGAAACCGTGGCAACCGACGACGGGCGATTGCGACCGGATATGGTCATTCGGCTCCCGGGCGGTCGGCAGATCGTCGTAGACGCCAAAGCCGTGCTATCAGCCTATCTGGAAGCCCATGAAACACCGGATGATGGGCAACGTCTCGAACATTTTCGCAGGCATGCCACACAAGTACGAACACGGATGGATCAACTCAGCGCAAAAGCGTATTGGAATCAATTCCAGCAGACACCTGAGATTGTCGTCCTCTTCCTTCCCGGGGAACATTTTCTTGCTGCCGCGCAAGAGCACGACCCGACGCTCACAGAGGACGGCTTTGCCCGTCGCGTAATTTTAGCGACGCCGAATACGCTGATCGCGCTGCTTCACGCGGCGGCATACGGGTGGCGACAGGAACAGTTGAGCCAAAGCGCACAACAGGCCGGCCAGCTCGGCAAAGATTTGTACGAACGCATGTCCGTCCTCGCCGAGCATTTGGATAGCATAGGGGAGGCGTTAACCAAGAGCGTGCACGCCTACAATAAGGCGGTCGGATCGCTCGAGACGCGTATCTTGCCGGCCGCTCGAAAGTTTAAGGAGCTCGGGATCGCCTCGGATAAAGACGTCCCGTTACTGGAAGCCATAGAAGCCGCCCCGCGCGCGCCTTCCGTCGATGAGTGAGGGAAACAAGAGAAAGGAATTGCGATGACCGATGCCCAACATATGGTGACGGAATTCCATCGGACATTTGGGATTCTGGCGGCCAATGCACCATGCGTCCCGGATGAGAATACAAAAACGCTACGCGTTCGATTGATTCAGGAAGAATTCGACGAGCTCAAAGAAGCGCTGGACCAAGAGGACCTTACTGCAATGGCGAAAGAGCTGGCAGATCTGCTGTACGTGGTCTATGGCACCGCCGTGTCGTATGGCATCGATATGGAGCCGGTCTTTCGCGAGGTGCATCGCTCCAACATGAGTAAAGTGGGGGGCCATAAGCGGGCTGACGGGAAATGGGTGAAGCCGGCGCATTATTCTCCTGCATCGATTGAACCGATCTTGACGGTCCAGGGCGCTCCATAGTATGGTCGTCCGCTGCAGAGCATCGGAGCTGCCATCAGCTGTGAGGTCTGATGAAGCCAGAGTGCCCACAGTGCCACGCTGATATCGCTCGCCGGATTACCCAATCGGGACCGGTCGAACATCTCCTCAATTTTTTCTCAATCTATTCTTTTCGATGCCAACTCTGTGCGCATCGGTACCGAAAGTTTGTGGTCGGCACTGACGGTGTCGCCCTTCAATCGGACAAACGCCAATTTGAGCGTCTTCCCGCGAACGTCCGTGCCACCATCGTCGGACCGCAGGGACGGTCGGAAGACCTGATCACGGACCTGTCTATGGGGGGGTGCACGTTACAAACCACGACCGCGCTCACCAAGGGCGCCTTTCTGCACCTCAACCTGCAACCGTCAGAGCGTGAGGCCGCGATTGTCGTGGAAACCGCCATGGTCCGCTCAGTCCGTTCAGAGTGTGTGGGATTGGAGTTTCTCGAATTTGAAGGCGGTCAAAAAGAGCGGCTTGCCCGATTTGTGCACGGCTTACTGCTGACCCGTCAGACAGCCCCCGCGATGGGCTAACGGCTGCTGAGACGCTGCTCTTTCTTAGTCCTCACCAGCAGATTATCGATCAGACGAACCGGACCGAGACGGATGGCGCCGAGCAGCACGACTGTGCCGGTGATTCGCGTGAGCGGTTCCAATGAGCCTGGATCACACACTGACACATATTCGACCTGAACCAACGGTTCCGTGACGAGTTTCATAAGCATCCTTCGCCGGATGCGAGTCGCGTCTGTGATTCCCTCCCGGATGGTCCTCGCTCCGGCCTGCAAGGCTTCGTACAGAATCGGCGCGGCGCGGCGTTGGGCGCTCGTCAAATACACATTGCGAGAACTCATCGCGAGCCCGTCCGGCTCGCGAACGGTGGGACATGGCACGATGGTCGTGCCGACATTCAGATCCGCGGCCAACTGCCGAACCACGACGACTTGTTGATAGTCTTTTTGACCGAAGAACGCGGTGTCAGGACGGACGATGTTCAGGAGCTTGGTCACCACGGTCGCGACGCCACCAAAGTGCGTGGGCCTGTGTGCGCCTTCCCAACGCTGCGACACACTGGGCACCGCAACACCGGTTTGAAAGCCCGGACGATACATCCCCTCCGGAGATGGCGCAAAGAGCAGGTCGACATCTTCTTCGCGGCACATGGCCGCGTCCTGCTTTAATTGCCGAGGGTATCGTGAAAGGTCTTCGTGCGGGCCGAATTGTGTCGGGTTGACAAAGATGCTGACGATGACAGCATCGCATCGTAATCGCGCCGTTCGGATCAAAGCCCTGTGGCCCTCATGCAACGCCCCCATGGTTGGAACGAAGCCGATGCACACACCTTCACGGTGAAGAGCACGACTATAGACACTCATGGCTGATGCTGAGCGAATGATTCGCATTAGGCGGATGGACTGCGGGCACTGCACGCGGGACGCGATCCATACCGGGAGTTTGGCTGGGGCACAAGTCGGCGAACCTGAGAAGCCGGCAGAAGGCGGTCCAACAGTTCCTTTACGGTCATCCCAGACTGTGGATGCCTCCATTCCGGATCCAACTCGACCATCGGGGCCAGAACAAATCGCCTCAGGTGAAGCCGAGGATGCGGAATAATCAGATCGCGTTCGTGGATGACCCGTGATCCGTAAAAGAGAATGTCCAGGTCCAGCGTCCGGGGTCCATGACGCTGATCATGATCGCGCCCTAGCGCCTGTTCAATCTCGCGACAGACTTCCAAAAGGCTCCGCGGCACGATCTCCGTCTCCAGGCACACCACTCCATTCAGAAAGAATTCCGTCCCTGGATTCGTCCGTTCGTCGACTACCGGCTCCGTCTCATACAATGAGGAGACCGCCATTAATTGCGAATGCGGCAGGAGACCCAACAGCGTCACCGCACGATCACAATAATCCAGCCGATTTCCCTGATTCGCCCCAAATCCAATGTAGACGGTTTCACGCCCCACTGTTCTTCTTTCACCTCTCTCCAATCAAGCGGTTTGTTTCTATCCAAGGGTGGCTGAGGGAAGGCCCCTACTGCGCGCGTCCACCGAGCACCTTCCGATCATGCGCGTGTGCGAGCATGTGGGCCTCCCTCAGCCACCCTCTTCAAATCATCAAAACCCAACCTTTTCTATCCGTTCAACCGCCTCACCCAACCGTTCCTTCGACGTCGTCACGGTCATCCGTATGTAGCCTTCCCCCGGTAGACCGAAGCCATTGCCAGGGGTCGTGACGACGCCGGTCTTTTCCAAGAGATGGGCGGTACATGACGCGGAGGTGTAGCCCTTGGGCGCGGTGACCCAGACGTAAAATGCTGCATGCGGCATCTCCACCTCAAGTCCCAACCTTCTCAATCCCGGCACCAGCACATCCCGTCGCTCCTGGTAAATGTTGCGCAGCCCCTCAGTAACACGATCATCGAGGTGCAAGGCCGCGATCCCCGCTTCTTGTATGGCTTGAAAGACCCCGGAATCAAGATTGCTTTTCACCTTGCCCAATCCCGTGAGAATGGTCTTATTGCCCACCGCAAAGCCAATGCGCCAGCCGGTCATGTTGTAGGTTTTGGACAAGGAATGGAACTCAATGCCCACATCCTTCGCACCGTCAACCTCGAGAAAGCTGGCCGGACGTTGACCATCAAAGTAGATCTCGGAATAGGCGGCATCGTGGCACACGATGATGTGATGCTTTTGCGCAAAGGCCACTACACGCTGAAAGAATTCCTTGCCGGCGACTACGGATGTCGGATTATTGGGAGAGTTAATAAACATTAATTTGGCGCGTCCGGCAATGTCCTTCGGAATCGCTTGAAGGTCTGGTAGAAACCCGTTCTCCTTCAGGAGCGGCATGAGATACGGTTCTCCGCCTGCGAACGCTGTCGCGACGGGATAGACCGGGTAGCCCGGACTCGGCACCAGTACGATGTCGCCGGGGTCCACAAACGCCAACGGAATATGGCCGATGCCTTCTTTCGAGCCGATGAGCGTCAGGACCTCCGATGCGGGATCCAGGGAGACGGCAAAGCGACGTTTGTACCAATCAGCAACCGCTGCGCGAAAAGAAAGCATCCCTTCATACGAGGGATATTGGTGATGCTTCGGATTGCCGGCAGCTTCCTTCAGCCGCTCAATGATAGGGGTTGGCGTAGGAAGATCCGGGTCGCCAATCCCTAAATTAATGATATCGATCCCGCGCGCAATTGCCTTTTGCTTCATCTCATCAATCGCGGCGAAGAGATACGGAGGAAGTGTCTGAATTCTGCCGGCGTACTCAATCGGAAAGCCTGCCATTCGATCGCGCTCCTTTTCTTTCCTACTGTCAAACGTTGTCACATTGTGAACGTCCGGAAGCCAAACCGAAGCCATGACGCTTCAAACTTGGACGCTAGGGTACTTCAGAGGATAGGGACGAATCAACGTCGAGTGATCCTGGGGTCATGGCCACGCCGGATAGTCCGGCCGGTTGTCAAGCATAGCCCGACAGGCGTCAATCGAGCATTGCTCGGGCCACCGAGTAGCGCTTTCCTATGCTCTCGGCTAAAATAATCCATATGATTCGCACTATACGCACCGCTGAAGACTTGGTGTGGTTATTGGACCATACGCAAGCGTTCCCCGGCGGTCAGATCACGAATCTTGCCGTTCAGAAGCACCGGATTTTCGATGAAACCTCCGGTCGTGAAATTACCGCAGGAACCGCCATCTCGACGATCATCCGTTATGAGGTGGCCATTCGAGGCGTGGAAGGACTCTATTCGGTCAGCCGCGTCGCCAAGCTTCTCATGAAGGGCGTCTCTGATTTTTCAATTTTCGAACAAGAGGGTACGGATTTTTCAGAGATCAGCTTGCTCCATGCCGAGACGTCTGGGGGCAGGCTTCGATTTTGGTTTGATCCCCACGGCGAGCTGTATGTCATTTGCGATGAAGCTGAGCTCGAAGAGGTGTCGCGGCCGGGATCTGTCAGACCCATTCGAACGGGCATGACTGAATGGACCTTTCAAGCTGAAGCAGGAGAATTGCCCACTATCGATTGGTTTCTGAAACATCTGGATCGAGTGGGGATCCCATGCGCATGGCGGATGACCAAACCGAGGAGTCCTGCTCATCCGGCCTTCCGCTGGGCCGGCCTGCTCCTTCCCGCATCGGCCCAAGGATTGCCTCGAACCGGAGGGGGAGTCTACATCCAAACCTACGGTCCGCTAGACGGGTACCGCTTCGGCATCACGCTACGAGCGTCCGATCCTCACGAGGAAGATATCGGCCGCCTCCTCATGGTGCTGGCGGATATCATTGCCCGTGGGTTTTCCGGCATGTGCTTGGCTGGCCACCACATTATGGAGCGGGACGAATGGCTCGGAGGGCAAAACGTCGGACAGGGAGCCTAGACAGGACTCTCTCAGTGGGCGGCCATCGCGGAGCCGTTCTTGCGATTGACACACTCCACCAAGTGCCAGAACTTCAACGGATTGACCTTCTCTTTCTTGGCCACATGCAGCGTGGTACCTTCCAGAACCGTATTGAGTGAGAGATCGGTCCGAAAACCGATATGCTTGCAGAGGGGTGAGATGACTTTTTCGACCGCGGCGATGAGCTTATTACCATTGCTGAAGTGGTTGAGCATGATAATGCGTCCGCCAGGTCGGCAGACACGAATCATTTCCATCACCACCTTCCGATAATCAGGCACGGCGGTCACCACATAGGCGGCCATCACCGTGTCGAAACTATCGTCGTCGAACTCCATCTGCCCGGCATCCATCCGCAACAATTCCACATGGTTTAAGGAATAAGAGGCCATCCGCTTCTTTGCCTTTTCCAGCATCCCCTCAGAAAAATCAATACCAATCACCCGACAATGGGCCGGATACAATGGCAAAGCAAGACCCGTACCGACTCCAACTTCGAGAATACGTTCGCCTGGCTTGACGTCCAGTTTGCGCACGGCGGACTCGCGGGATTCATGAAAAATTCGTCCAAAAATCTGATCGTAGACCCCTGCGTACCCCGTGTACACACGCTCCAATTTTTCTAAATCCATTATCCCCTCCGCTTCCATACGACCTCTCTCGCGCGACCACACCTAACCTGCGCAGGTGCACATCTTATAAAAAGGCAGTGGAAAACCGAATCCAGGCGGGAAACCCTTACTTGGCATTGACGGGAAGGCCCACCTCAAGCAGAAAACTTGGGCGTAATGTAGCGAAAATACGTGGTCGAGTCAACCAGTTCCTCGCGGAGATGACCTGTCAGACAGCCGGTATTTCGGGGGGGCCAGGAGGATGACGGCAGCAAAGCGTGTGACGGAGGCTCGTGTTGAGATAAGATGCGCCATGCTCGTCGCGGGTCTGTTCGGAACAATGGGGGTCGTGGCGCTCGTCATAGCGGATTGGTTGTATTTCAATAGACTAGCGCCGCCAGCGAATCGCTACGGGTGCGGGGTCGCGCGACTCGTAGACCGCCTGCCCTCATCACCCACAGCGTTGGACCTCCGCTCTTTTGATCAGCATGGTATGTTGCAGCTTGGGCACGGAATCGCTCGACTCTCTCCCGAAGAGCATCATATTGTGCTGCGCCCGCACTATCACTCGTTCTCGATCCGCGTTCGCACGGCGTGGCCGATGAAAGCCACGATTCATCTCCAGCCGACCGAAAGCGGCACGCACGTCGAAGGTGTCAAACGAATTCCTTGGTCATCCGCGCTCCTCACGTTGGCGTGGCTCATTACCGTGGCAGTGGGTACGATGGGGTTCGTCATCGCGTTTCTGATGCATGAAGGATTTAGCTCCTTCGGCGGCGTGTTGCTAGGGATTGGCGTGACTGCCCTGGGACTGATCGTTCTCGCGTTCGGGCTTGTGATTATCGCACTGGCATATCGTCTCGAGAATCAGCGTCTCACGCAGACCTATGCCGAGCTGCGGCAAGCACTCCTCATGGCATCGTCTCCTTCTTCATAGAGAAACGATCAGGCCAACATCCATCGCACTCATCGATTCGCTGGACGGTCGAACTGTCAGCGATGGATGGTCGTATAGGCTTCGAGAAATGCAGCGTATTCGGCTGGGAGTTCGCTTGTTTGATTGGAACGGATCAAACCGAGAATGATTCCCCGGTGCTTCAAAGAGAGCCCTGAGTCCACGAAGGCCTGTCTATACTGAACCCAGGTCAACGTCCGATCGCTCAACACACGCGCCCGTTCTTCGAACGACATCGAGGCAACCGTCGTCGTCAACGACTTAATCGCTTTTTCGACGCTGTCATACGGCGGCGCCAGCTTCAGCCGCGCATAGAAAACTTCCAAGTGCCGCCGAAACTCTTCCCCCAGCCTTTTAATCGGATCTGAAGACCCCGACACCTTCGTCATAGGGCTAAAGAATACTAAGCACGTGCTCCCAAAACAAGCATCCCTTCTACGCACATTGTACCCGGCCACACCAAGGGAATCCTTCGCCTACACGGTGCTAAATATGCCTCTGCGTCTTAACCATTCCGCCGTTGCCTTTATACCATTCCATTCCCATGATGAGGAGCGGTCTACTCGCCGCCCTTTCGCGCATGCAGCGAGCACATTCTGCTCGGGAAAGGGCGCGTCTTGGCGCGCCTGGGGCAGCGGGTGGCATATTCGCGCTGTGCGAGTACCGCGGCGAGTAGACCGCTCCTCATCATCCCCCCCGCTTCTTGACCCACCCGCCTTCCTACGATATCCTGCCTCCTCTTCCGACAGAACTCATGTTTCATCGCTACATCACCTTCATTGTCCGTTATCGGCTGGTCGTCATCGTGGCAGCCCTCGTCGTCTCGGTCTTTTTTGCCACGCGCATCGGAAACCTTCGCGTCATCGTCGATCCCAACGACAACCTCCCGCAAGAACATCCATATGTGATCGCGACCAACGAAATCGACCGCATTTTCGGGGGACGCAATTTAGTGGTGATCGGCGTGGAAAGCGTGACCGGCGATATTTTTCAACCGCCAATCTTAGCCAAGCTGGCCCGCATCACTGACGGTGTTCTGGAGATCCCCGGTGTCATCCGCAGCAATGTCATGAGCCTCGCCTCGCGCAAAGCAAAAGACATTACGGGTACCGAGGACGGAATGACCGTGCGCCAACTCATGGAGGAGATTCCGAAAAACGCCGAGGACATGGATCGACTTAAGCGCGCACTGTATGCCAATCCCATTTATGTCGACTCCATCGTGTCACAACGCGGCAATCTGGCTGTCGTTATTGCTGATTTTAAATTCGGGAAAGAACTGCAGGGGTATCGTGCGATCAAGGAGCGCGTCGAGTCGATCGTCAACGCCGAACGAGACGCCACCGTGCGGATGTATCAGAGCGGCATCTCGATCAATCTCGCATGGCTGGAAATCTATTCCGAACGGATGGCGTATCTGTTCTTCGCCGCATTGGCCCTGATCATGGCCATCCTCTATCTGTCATTTCGGTCGTTGCAAGGCATGCTCATCCCCATTCTCACGGCCTTGATGAGCGTGATCTGGGGGCTTGGAGTGATGGGGTTCCTTTCCATTCCCATGGACACGTTCAATGCGACGACGCCGATCCTCATCATGGCCGTGGCAGCGGGCCATTCTGTCCAAATTCTCAAACGGTACTACGAGGAGTATGGGCGTCTGCATAACAACGAACAGGCCGTCATTGCATCCTTTACCAAGATCGGGCCGGTCATGCTGACGGCGGGCAGTATTGCGGTGATGACCTTCCTCGCGCTGACGGCATTCCCGACATTGACCATCCGCGTATTCGGCATCTTCACGGCCATCGGGATTTTCTCCGCCATGCTGATCGAGATGACTTTTATTCCCGCCTTCCGTTCGCTGTTGCCGACCCCGAAACGTTATGAGACTGAGCGCGAACGCTCAGCCGATTGGCTCGATCGAGCTGTTCAGGCCATCGCCCGACTGATCCTCACACGGCGCTGGAAGGTCATCTTTGGCATCCTCGGCGTGCTGATTACAATCTTGGTCTTGGGCATAAGCCGGTTGACGGTCGATAACAGCCTCAAAGGCAATTTTTCCTCAGACAGTCCAGTGCGACTCGATGATGTGCCATTGAATGCCGGCATGGGAGGGACAAACACCCTTTATCTTCTAGTCGAAGGCCCCGAAACCGACTCCATCAAGAATCCATCCGTCCTTCGCGCCATGGAGGCGGTGCAAACCTATTTGCAAGAACACTATGATTTGGTAGGAAAGACCCTGTCGCTGGCGGATTTCCTCAAAAAGATGAATCGCGCGATGCATGCTGATGATGCCGCATTCGATCGACTGCCGGAGAGCCGAGACCTCACCGCGCAATATCTCTTGCTGTACTCGATGTCCGGCGATCCCGGCGACTTTGATACCTACGTGGATTACGAGTATCGATCCGCTGTCGTGTGGGCTTACCTCAAAACGGACAGCACGGCCTATATCGAACGCATCATCAGCGATCTACGGACCATCGTGCCACAGCAATTTCCGACCGAATATAACGTACGTGTCGGCGGCGGCATGGCTCAGGGGGCCGCATTGAATGAGGTGATGGTCAGGGGCAAATTGCTCAATATTGGTGTCATCGCCACGAGTATTTACCTCATCTCGTCGCTCGTGCTTCGTTCGGCGCTCGCAGGCGTTTTTGTGCTGATTCCCCTCGGACTGGCCGTCCTCGCCAACTTTGGCATCATGGGCTGGGCCGGCATTCGACTTGATATCGGAACAGCCGCCGTCTCCACTATGGCGGTTGGCGTCGGAGCAGATTATGCGATCTATGTGATCTATCGCATGCGGGAAGAGATGCGACAACATGGGGATCCGGATAAGGGATTGCGCACGACGCTCGGCACGGCAGGTAAAGCGGTGGTCTATGTGGCGCTGGCCGTCGGGGCCGGCTATTCAGTTCTGATGCTGACCGGCTTCGGCATGCATGCGCGCCTGGGATTTCTCGTCGCCATCGCGATGGCTGTGAGCTGCCTGGCGGCCATCGTGATTCTACCGGCGATGTTGTATGCCATTCGACCGGAATTCGTCTTCATGCCTCGCGCCCCTGCAGGGAATTCGATCAAGGATCTCGCGCCCCCCATTACGCCTGCCGCTGGTCAGCCATGACCAAGAAAGGACTGCAGTGAAGAGCATCCCGAACGTCAAACTGTTGTGCCTCTGGACCCTTGCGCCGTCTCTCTGTCTCCTCGTATTGTCGCATTCCGACACTCATTCAGCTGAACTCTCGGGCCGCGAGATCATGGAAAAGAATTTCTATGCAGGGAAGGTCCTGCACTTGCTCAATGAAAGCACCATGACCCTCACCAACGACAAAGGGCAACAGCGCGTCCGGAAGATGCGGAGCGCCTCGATCCTTCAACCGAACGGGATCGACAGCAAACTCCTGATTCGATTTCTCTTTCCCGGTGATGTGCAGGGCACCGGCTATCTGCAGATTCAGCACCACCCTGGTGAAGATGATATGTGGATCTACCTGCCGGCGCTGAAGAAAGTCCGCCGTTTGGTGGCCAACAACAAAAAGGACAGCTTCGTCGGGTCCGACTTCTCGTACGGCGACATTCTGTTGCCCGTCGTCGATACGTATCGTCACCAAGTATTGAAGAGTGAGGTCGTGGATGGCGAGGACTCGTATGTGGTCGAGATGACGACGGCGACTGAACAGATCAAAAAGGATTATGGGTACTCGAAATGGATCGCATGGATACGGAAAACGAATTTTATGGAAAAGAAAGCGGAATACTACGATGGATCCGGTCGTCTGTTGAAAACGCAGCTTATTCCCAGCGTGAAGGAAGTCGATCCGAAAGCCCATAAATGGTGGGCTGTTCGGCGAGAGGTTATCAATCATCAGACCGGCCACCGGACAGAATTGGTGTTCGATGTATTGGACGCCAGCCAGTCAGTCCCTGATGATTTCTTCACCACGCGATATCTGGAACGTGAGAAGTAATTCTGGCGGCAGGATGCTGAAACATTTTCCCAATGTCGTCTTCGGCCTTCTTCGATGATTGTTGTGATCATCCTGTCGGGACTCTTGTTCCTCATCGTGTTAGCGACTCCCGCTCTCGCAGAAACGCCGGCTCGCAAATCACCTTCGCCATTGGCCAGGCCATCGGCTCCAGTGACAGAGCCGAAGCCAGCTCCGGCTGCGCCTCCTGTCAGCCCTGCTCCACCTGAATCCCCGGCACCCCAAGGCCCCGGCCCCCAAGAGGATCCATCACGGATAAGTGAAAAAGCCTCCTCTCCATCCTCGTTCCTTTCCGTCGGGACGGCACCGGAGACAGATCGTTCAGTGGAGCCGGATTGGGTCAAGGAGTTAGGCCTCGGTGGTCATGCACGGTTCGATTATTACTCTGCGTCCAAACGGCTCGACAACAACCACAGCTTGCCCGGTCTCACCTTCCAACCCAAACTTCAGCCTAAATTTGGCACCTGGGGAGATGCGAAGATCGAGGGTCGCTTTACTGATCAAGACTTGGGAGATCATCGGGAGCCGAAACAAGGCCGCCTGCTGGAAGCCTACACAAACCTGTACTTGGGCTCGGTCGACGTGCGGGTCGGCAAACAAAACATTCCATGGGGGCGAGCCGATGCGTTGAACCCGACGGACAATCTGACTCCAAAAGATTTTACCCTGCTGTCGGCGCGCGATGAGGAGGAGCGACGGATCGGAACGGTGGGAGTACGGACGAACTACTATCGTGGCGACTACACGCTATCCCTGATTTGGCTCCCGATCTTCAATCCAAGCACCATCCCGTTAACTCCGGCACCGGGCTTTCAAATCACAGAAGACAAACGGTCGCAGGGCAAATGGAGCGATCAAGCGTTTGCGGCCAAGCTCGATCACACCGGCGGAGCGATGGATTGGTCGGTGAGCTATTACTATGGCCTGGATACGCTGCCGATCGGCCGTCCGCTCTCTCAGGTCCAAGCGCAGTTGATCCACAACCGCATCCATGTCATCGGCGCGGATTTCGCCAAAAACTTCGGCCGATACGGCGTTCGCGGAGAAATGGCGTATACGCAGACACAAAACCCCAATGGCACCGATCCCTTTATCAAGAATCCGTTCTTTATGTCTGTGCTCGGTATCGATCGGGACATCACCGAAGATTTGAATATCAACGTGCAGGCTTACCAGCGCATTATTGTGAACTTCAACGATCCGTTTGCAATTCAAGATCCCATTCAGCGCAACGTGGCCGTGCTCAGCGATACGTTCAACCAACAACTCGATCAGTATCAGGGGGGATTCACCAGCAGAATCAAAGCCACGTGGCTGAACAAGACACTTGAGGGAGAAATACTCGGCATGCTGAATTTGCCGCGCCGAGATTTTTTTGTGCGGCCCTCGCTGGCCTATGCATTTACGGACGTGTGGAAAGGATATGTCGGGTGGGACATTTTCAACGGGCAACGAGACTCTTTTTTCGGGCGGCTTCAACCGAATACGGCGTTCTTTGTAGAGATCAGAGCTGCCTTTTGAAAGGCCGCTAAAAATGGCAGCCACTGGTCTCTGTCTCTGTCAAGACAGGCGATTTACTCACGTGTCATTTGCCCCACCCGGCTTCACTCGCGGCCTCATGGGGCAGGATGTGAGCAGTCTCCCGACTATCGATAGGAGATCTCACGGCCGGCGAGAAACAGTGTGGCCCACGCCGGTCCCATGATAAGATCGTTGCATGCACGCTGACTTGTTCCCCACTCACACGCAACTAGACGACTTCAAGGCCACCGCAGTCGAAGCGGCGACCTTTGCAGGAAAGATTCTTCTCGAATATGGTCGTGGCGGCTTTCGGATCGAATACAAGAACGCCGTCAACTTAGTGACCGATGCGGACCGAACATCGGAGCAAGTCATCATCGAGACCATCCGCCGAAACTATCCGAACCATAACATTCTGGCGGAAGAACGGGGGATGGAGTCAGCAGGGAGGTCTCCCTATAAGTGGGTCATCGATCCTCTGGATGGCACCACAAATTTTGCGCACGGCTTTCCCATGTATTGTGTATCAATCGGACTGGAACATGAGGGGCGGATGGTCGTGGGAGTGATTCTCGATCCGACTCGTCAGGAACTATTCGCTGCAGTATCCGGCCAGGGCGCGACGCTCAATGGACAATGCATCCGCGTCTCGCACACGTCAGCGCTCGATGCGGCACTTCTCGTCACGGGATTTGCCTATGATATTCGAGAATCCAAGAACAATAACTTGGGCTATTTCTCCCACTTCTGTCTTCGTGCGAGAGGTGTCCGGAGAACGGGGTCTGCGGCGCTTGATCTCTGTTACGTGGCAGCCGGCCGTTTCGATGGGTTTTGGGAAATGAAATTGCACGCCTGGGACGTAGCAGCAGGATCGCTCATGGTTACGGAGGCGGGTGGCCGCATGTCGGATTTCAAGGGCGGGGCATTTTCAATTGATGGGGAAGAAATGGTCGCCAGCAACGGATTGATCCATCGCGAGATGCTGGACGCACTCCGCAAGGCGTCACCCCCCAGCCGGACTCAAGAAAGACTCTCACATTGACGCTCGCGAGAGCATCCGGACATTCTTCAAGTCCTCCGTAAAGTGCATGCGGTTGACGGTCGCAATCTCGAACAGAGTCGACAACGTTTCTCCGTCAAACGGGAACGTCGCCGTCCCGAATTCCAGCATGACCTTCAGATCGGGCACTAATCGGTTGACCGCCGCATCAAATTGCTCTGCAATCCGCCGAATCACAACGTGCGCACCTTGAGTCTCCGTTTGGGGCAGGAGCAGCGCGAACTCATGTTCACTCCTCCGGGTGGCATAATCATATCCGCGGAGCGCCGCCTTACTGGCGCATGCGAAGCCAATGGCGACCTCTTCCCACACCGTGGATCCGTAGAGTGCCGCAACCTCGTACCAATCCGGTAACGAGAAATACGCCAGGGCCAGGGTGTAGCCATTCCGCTTGGAACGATCCAATTCCTGTGCGAAGTAAAGATTGAGCAATCGGCTGGTATACAGATCGGTGAGCGGATCGATGTCCGGTGTGTGGTCGCCTGGTCGCGCCCGTCCTCCCAGGAGGTGAAGCCGCTTCTCCTCCAAGCGAAACGTCAGATCGTGTAAGACGCGAAGGGCGTCCGGAATACCGGTTTTCGACCCAAGGCCGATCCGCAGATGCTGATGCTTTCGAAACTCCGGGGACTGTTCCCCAAAAACATCCTCGATCGCCTCCCGGATCTGGCGTTCGGTTTCCACCATCTCTTTGCGTGCATGGAAGCGAACAACTTCTTGCGGCAGACGCACATCGTCCGCATGGCTGGTCGTGAAAGACTCTGTTTCCTTCTTGATGGTATCCAATCGGTCGATCAGATGCTTGAGCGTATGAATGCCATGGTCGATTTCTTCAATCGAGGCCGTGAGTTCTTGTTGGATCACTGGAGCCACTATCGGCGTGAGATCTGAAGTCAGTTCGTACCTCATCTTTCCCCCCCACTTTTTTCCTCTCGGTCCCATTGCGAATGCTGTCATGATTCCGTGCATCATGCTCATCAGTATACGAAAATTGCATGCCACTGCCGACTTCTGTGGCTGTTCCATGATTGCAGGTAGTTAGAGGGGTCCTCTTGGCTGGAGGCCATGGCCCTGTGAAACACGTGTCTGTCTCAGCGCCGTCTTCCACTGTCTCAGCCGAAAAGCTCAGCCACCTGGATGCTACAGCGCTCCCACACCAATGGCCAAAAACAAGCACAAAGAGATAAGATTCAAATTTTCTTAGGAGAAATTACAGAATTGACTGAGCGTGTCGCAGATTCTACGGCTTCAACACAATTTTGCCATGGGCTCTGGCCTCCGCCACTGCCTGATGCGCCTGTGGTGCCTGGTCCAGAGGCAGCTCTTGACCAATAACCGGCCGCAATGTGCCGTTCTCAAAACCAGCATGGAGTGCGGCGTGAATACTTTCAGCGTCCGCGTCGGTGACGTTGAACAGCAGCATGCCGAGAATGCTCGCATCCCGGGCCATCGTGGCACGCGGATCGATTTCCACTGGACCCCGGCTTCCTATCACCACCACACGTCCCTGCCTGGCCAAGACGCCCAAATCCCTCCCCAGGTTGACATTAGCCAACATTTCTAGAATCACATCGACGCCTCGCCCACTCGTCATCCGGTGAATCTGAGTCAAGTACTCAGCGACCCGATGATTTAATGCATGATGGCCCCCTTGCTCGACAATCAGTCGGCATCCTTGCTGTGTGCCCGCCGTGCCGATCACGGTCAGACCCGCGGCACGAGCGATTTGCACCGCGGCGATTCCAACGCCCCCGCTCGCCCCATGAACCAGCACCGTCTCACCAGCGCGGGCGCGAGCACGCTGAAAGAGGGCACGATACGCAGTGGCATACGGAATATAGATGGCCGCGCCTTGCTCAAAGGAGATCCGATCCGGCAGCAGATGCACCTGGCCCTGGGCACATAGCGCTCGCTCGGCATAGGCACCCGTGATGGTCCCGGCGGTGTAGACACGCTCCCCCTCTGTGACTTGGCTGACACCCTCGCCAACAGCTTCAACGACACCGGCCGCATCCGTCCCGGGCGTATACGGCAATGGCGCCTCTCGTGAATACACGCCCGCCCGGATATACGTCTCGACAGGATTGACGCCTGCCGCATAGACTCGCACCACGACCTGGCCCGGTCCGGGCTTGGGATCAGGCACTTCTTCCAGCCGCATCACCTGAGGATCGCCGAACTCATGAACACGAATCGCCTTCATGCTTCTTCTCCTCTTCCCCTGAGCCCTCTATTAGCGTCTTCCGCATCTCTTCGGTTCCTCATCAGAATACGCCACGGCTACCCGCAAAATCACCATTGGCTATGCCGGACGATCATCAGGGTTCATCCGAAATCCCCCCCGTGCTTTTCCTCTAGTCGTAGCGTATTCTGAAGAAAAGGCCCTCCGCTATGCATGCCACAGACTATCTTTTGTTGGGCGGCGGACTCGCCTCCGCTCAAGCCGCCAAACAGCTTCGCCGGCACGATGCGGCGGCCTCGATTACATTGGTCGGCGAAGAGCCGTATGTGCCTTATGACCGCCCACCGTTGTCCAAGGAATTTTTACGGGGTGAGAAAACTCGAGACCATCTGTTCTTCGAGCCGGAATCATATTTTCGCGACAATCGCATAGATCTGATTCTGGGGACCCCTGTACAACAGCTCCATACCGCCGGGAAGCGAGTCACGCTCGCCGATGGACGGACCTTCCAATTTGGAAAGGCGTTGATCGCTACTGGTGGACGTCCGATCCGCCTGCCAATCCCAGGCGCCAACCTTCTCGGCGTGCACTATTTACGCACCCTCGATGACGCAGCGGCCATTGCCGCGAGGGCAGCACCGGGAGCGCGGGCTGTCCTACTCGGCGCGGGCTTTATTGGCATGGAAGTGGCGGCCTCGCTCACGCAACGAGGTGTGCACACCACGGTCATCGAAGCTCAAGCGCATATCTGGCCCCGTTTCGCCGATGCGACATTGGCCGGAGCGATTCAAGATTATTTCGTCCAGAAAGGCGTCACCATCCGAACCAGGGATCAGGTCACTGAAATCCGCGGGGAGGATCGGGCCTCTTCAGTTCTCTTGAATTCCGGCGACATGTTGCCATGCGACTTAGTCGTCATCGGCGTAGGAATTGTGCCCAATGTGGAACTAGCGAAAGAGGCGGGCTTGGCCGTCGACAATGGTATCGTCGTCAACGAATACCTCCAATCCTCGCACCCGGACGTGTACGCCGCCGGCGATGTGGCTAATTATATGGATCCAATTTTTAGGAAGCGTCGACGGGTCGAACATTGGGGGCAGGCCGAGTACTGTGGGCAGTTAGCCGGGCAGAATATGGCGGGGGCAGGCAATCCGTACGATCTGCTCACATATGTGTGGTCCGATCTCTTCGACCTGCACCTTGAATTTGCCGGAGATGAGAGCGAGCACGATCAACTCATCGCACGTGGTCATGTCGGGGATAAATCCTACATCATTCTCTATGTGAAGCAACACACCCTGACCGCCTATTTCGCGGTCAACGCGGCAGCCAAAGATTTTCCTCCTCTCCAGCGTGCGATCAAACAGTACAAGGACTTGAGCGGAAAAGAACCCCAACTTCAAGATCCGTCAATCCCGCTCAAGTCCATCCTCTAGCCCGGATTATTCATGAATGCCGCCGCGAAGCGGTGGAGACCGAAGTCCTTTCTATTGCACTCACCCACCAACCCCGCCTGCCAAGACAGGCACTTTAATCCATCCCCCATCATATGCCTAGACCCCGGCTGATAGGCGTTCACGATTGTCTTGCTATTGACCATCGTCATGTATCACCTCGTATCCTGACACACGCGGATGTGTGAAACAGCCGACGTGGCGCCCGTCACTCCTCTATGATTGACTCCGGGCCAATCGCGCTTATTTCTCAATGTCTAATTCATGCTCCCGCCAGGCACGCATACCGCCGTCCATTTCCATGACGGGATAGCCCTTGCCTGCAAACTCTACGGCCGCTGCTGCGGCTAAATGACACACATGAGAGTAGCAATACAGCACATTCGTCTTGTCCTTTCTTAACCCTTCCAGTGTCTGCCACTTATCCTTTGGTAAATTAATGGCGCCCGGAATGTGTTCCTGCGCGTAATCGTCTGCCGCACGCACATCGACCACATTCACTTCACAGCCCTTGAGCATGCGCTCCAGCTCAATGGGTCCCGTGGTAAACGTCATCTTTGCTAGGAAATATTCTTTCGCCTTGACGGGATCGTTGATTATGAGTTGTGTCGCCATGGTGTCCTCCTTGCGATTACAGATGAATATCTTTCGCTGTCTCCCACACTAACACTTCCGCTCCTGCGTGTGAGTCGGCCGTAAGCCGACGCGCTCCGGCCGCCGTCAGTCGCACCGCATCGCCGGTGTTCAAGACACCGGCACCTTCCAGTGCCGCGCCACCCTGGGCGATGTACACATGGACAAAGGGAGCATCCGGAATCTGCACCGATTCACCAGGCGTGAGCCGGCCTCCCCACAAGACCGCATTGTTCTGCCGAATGGCGACAGCCCCCTCATGTTTCATGCCGGATGCAATGGGCACCAAGCCGCCTCGCTCCAGCTGCCCGTTGATATCGAGCTGTTCATAGCCAGGCGTGACACGCTCCGTGTCCGGCGGCACCCACATCTGGATAAAATGGACCTCGATATTCTGACGCGGGTTCATCTCGGAGTGCCAGATTCCCGTCCCGGCGCTCATTCGTTGGGCAAGCCCGGGATAGAGGATGCCAGTATGGCCCTCCGAATCCTTGTGTTCCAACTCGCCGTTCAACACCCACGTCACGATTTCCATATCACGATGCGGATGGGTCATAAATCCCATGCCGGGTTTCACGCTATCATCATTGCTGACCAGCAAGAGCCCGTGGTGCGTGTTCAATGGATCATAGTGCCCGCCGAAACTGAAGCTATGGTGCGAGTTCAACCATCCGGCGCGAGTATGAAACCGCTCATCAGCATGACGGATATCAATCGTTGCCTGTTTCAATCCTGACGCCTTATGGCGCGCCACGGCAATGCCTCCTTTGGAGCCTGCACAGGGCCGATAGTCGTCCCTCGTCGCTTGGATGTCGTCCACTTCAATCAGAATCACAAAAGCATACACGCACGGATCTTCGGCTGCCTGTCGAAACAATCCCTAGACCGTTCCCCCGTTTCTCCAATCAAAAACCCGTCCAACTACTGTAGTCATGGGCTGCTGAAGTACAGATAGTTCTAGATAGAACGCAAGTCAAGCACCTCGTCTTCTAGGGAGTCGTGTGTCTGCCTCGTCCTCACGTATACAGCGACAACGCCGGTACGGTATGATGCGTTTTTATTTGAGGTTTTGATAACATGGCCACCAAAACGCCTCAACCCGACAAACCAGCGAATGGCGACAATACGGACGTTCGGGAAGTTGAACTGTTGCGTGTCGTCGTGTCGCGTGACCAAAAGAAGGTCGCGGCCCAATGGGCCCTTCATCCTCAACTCAAGCAGGATCTCTTGCCTGCCGAATGGGAAGAGGTTTCCAAGTTGATGGGTGATGTGACCAATTTGGTAGGAAAACGTTTTGCTCAACTTTTGTCTGAAGCAGAACCGGATCAACCGGGTACGGCGTAGTCGCGATCGTAAGTCGGTCACGCACCGTGCTCCCTCACAATTCATCGTGCGAGGTCTGAATGGATACGTATTATCATCCGCCTGATCTCCATAAGTTCGCCGACATGGGCAAGGGCAATCAGGAACTCTGGAACAAGTTCATGAGCTATTACAGCGCGGTCTTTGCCGAAGGCGCCCTCACGGAGCGTGAGAAAGCTCTCATCGCGCTCGGCGTCGCCCATGCCGTGCAGTGTCCATACTGTATCGACGCCTATACGCAAGCGTGTCTGGAAAAAGGTTCCAACACCGAGGAAATGACTGAAGCCGTGCATGTGGCCTGTGCCATCCGTGGCGGCGCGTCTTTGGTCCATGGAGTGCAAATGCGTAATGTGGCCGACAAACTCTCAATGTAATCATGCGAATCCCACTGAACATAAATGGGACTGACCTTACTTAGTCGCCACAGCCCACTCGCCTCCACCGAACGCCAGCTTGAAGTCTTAGCGGAGACCCAAGCCTGTCCACCGTTTGAACAACGCTTGGCCACCGTAGGACTGACTCCTCTTCAGGCGACCGGCATCACGGTGTTTCAGATGAACGTCGGGAAGCTGTGCAACC
>JBDUAJ010000169.1:0-6465 GCA_040004695.1 Nitrospirales bacterium
CGGCACCGCGGCGGCGAGCAGGATCCAGCTCGACGAGGGGCCCGAGGCGAGGGGCACGGAGTCGTGCCTGAATCAAACTGCCAATCATCTTTCCTAAGATCTCGCATTGCGACTCTAACTTTTCGTAAGTGGACTTTTCCATTTGCGCAACTTCATATGCGATTTGGATCTGCGTCCGGAGTTCCGCCAAAGATCCCTTGGCCATGAAAAAGAAACGAACTGAGTCTTTGTCTGTATCTCTTTCATCACCTTCTGCTAGATTACTCGCGACACTCACGGCGCTTCGCCGGATTTGGTCTCGCAACCCAAAATCCTTGCTTAGTACTCTTTCCCCAGATATCCGGTATACAAACACAGCGACGTCTTTTGCCTTTTGCCAGACGGTCAGCTCCTTATATCCTGAGCCCATAGCCTCGCGCCTCTAGCCTCGTCGCGGCTCTGCCGCGAGCGCGCATGGCACCATGATGGCGTCTTTCATGCCATGAATAATTTTTTTCTCGGGAGAACAGACAGTCGCCAGAATCCCGGCGAGTGCTGCGCGTCCACCGCTGACAAAATAATAGGGGGAGAGTCTGGCCCGTCCCGGCATCGGTACGATATCGTCGCGCTGCGCGTCGAAATAGGTCAGATCGAATTGCCGGCCCTTATGGAACTCCTGAAGAATAGAGGGAGTCGTCGCAAATGACCCCAACGCCGTGTCGAGCGCGGTGGCCCATTCGGTTTGGGGAAGATCATGTCCAACCGCCACGCCTCGGCTTCCCCAGGCCAGTTCAGAAAATCCGGACGGCTTAATCACGTAGCGGCGCTCTTTTTGCGTGGCATTCGCCAGCGTTTGCCAATCGGCCACGGCTCGACCACTGAGCGTCAGGTGAGGGATGATCGCTGATGGCGGCAGCGGCCGGGGGTCAAGCACCCACGTGCGCGGCATCACGGCAGACAGGAGATCAAAAGTCTCACCACCGAGCTGCTTGGCCCAGAACGGGGCCAGTATAGGGTGATGAAGCAGAGCAAATGCCAATTTTTCTTCCAACGCCGGTTTGAAGGGCGGCGTCACCAACGTCTTGTCCTTCTTCGCGCTATACATGATGAGTTCTGATTTCGGGACATTCTTGAGGTCAAAGAGTTCAAAGAAACGATACAGGACCGCAACAGGTTGCTCGTTGCCCGGCTCGCCACTCACCCACAGGCCGTCTTCGGTAAACCGGAGGTCGCGCGGACTGACACAGTACGCGGGCAATCCGAGAGCCCGAAGTTGGGCGGCCACCCAGATCATTTCAGCTCGATAGTCCTTGGCTTCCTCTGAGACCACGATGGCCAGACACCCGGTTCGATCGCCGAGGAGATCGCGTACCATCGCCGCAAATCCTTCAACGATTCCATTGCCTCCTCCGACGAGCTCGATCTGCTCGCCGGTCGCAGCGGCGAGCTCCGCATACGCATGCGAGAGGCTTCCGGTCAGCCCCATCCCTCCCGGAACGGAATCCAGTTCTGTGATGACCATGCCGCTGTCCGTGGGGATGATATCGGGTCGGATCACTCCCGGTAGGTGATCTCGAAAGCGCTTCATTCGGCTATAGGAGAGAAGGGATTCCGGTTTGCCTTGGTCGAGATAGGCCGACACCCATGCAGGCTGACCGCCGCGCACGCTTTCCATGTACAGCACGTTCAGCCCACGATAAAACGACAGCAGATGTTGACCCAGCGACTGAAAAAATGAAACTTCATCGGTGGTCAACCAGAAAGGGGTTGGGGCGAGACGCCACTGAGTCGTGAGCGGAGCTGTCGTGTGAGTCTCTGCTGGAGTCGTGGTCGTGTCGTCGTACAGCCCTGCCTTCACCAGGGCATCACGGACGAGACGGCCACGATCGATAGGAGTGTAAGCCGGAATGCCACTGGAGAGGTTGTACGCGAGTGCCAACAATTGCCTCTAGGAAAGGATCCTGAGCTGGTGTCTACACTCCAGTGTGCCGGAAGGTCGAGGAGAATCCATGTTGGATCGTTGCGGAAATCGGTGAACGCTTGATCGGCCCGTCATCTGTGAGAGATCGTAACATGGCCTATCCGGCGGACACAAGAGGACTGGACCGACCTGACCCCTATGATCCCGTCGTTGTCAGTCGGATAGACGGGGCGTATGATGATCGCTGTGGAACCAAACCGCACGGCTCATCATGCTCCTATACGGTCCGATCTGATCCAGATCATTCCTCTGCCACAGCACGTGCCAAACCGGGTGTGCCTGAGCTGCGATGTCTGCTGCCGCTTCCCGGAAGTTAATAGTTTTCTGCGCCCCTACTTCACGGCACATGAAATCGCAGAGGCGATCTCGCGGGGAATCGATCCTGAAGCCTTTTCAGACCGCCAGGGCAGTCAGATTCGCGTGGTCCCGAATCCGGCGGAGGAGGGGTATGTCTGTTCGGCCTTTGATGCCGCCACGTCGCACTGTCGCATCTATGAGAAACGGCCCCTGGATTGTCAAATCTATCCCCTCGCTGTCATGTGGTCAGCCGACGGGAAGGAAGTCGTGCTGGGATGGGATCGCAAGTGCCCATTTCTTGGCACAGGTTCGAGGTTCGAGGTTCGAGGTTCGGGGTTGGAGTCGGGAACGGAATCCATTGACCAGTATGGGGAGAAGATCGCGGCTTTGATCGAGCGAGAGGAAATGGTTGAAACTTTTGTACACAACCCTCGGCTCATCGGACGCTATCAAGATGACGTCGTGGTGGTAAGGCCGCTTCCACGGGTGACTGCGCGGCTGCGCAAGCAAAACGATACGTCGAATCTCGATCCTCCATCCTCGAATCAACCTCGAGCCTCGAGCCTCGACCCTCGAACCCTGAGGCCCTTAACGCCTGAGGACTATTCTCGTTTCCAAGAGGCGCTTGTGGCTGCCGACACGCCGCTGGCCGCCTATGCGTTAGCTCCGCACCTGATCTGGCGCCGGCTGTTGACCTATTACTGGTCAGAACGCGAGGGACACCACTTTTTGTTTGCCCAATATACCGACGGTCTCTTTATGCCGTTGCCGCCGCTGGGCACGGGGCTGTTGAACACGTCGTTGAAAGCGTCATTGGCGCGGGCCTTCGCGGTCATGCAGGAGCGCAACCGCGGCTCGGCGGTGAGTCGTGTGGAAAATGTGCCGGAAGAATGGAAGGCGCAATGGGAAGCATGGGGGTATTGTCTCACGCCCAAGGACGCGGATTACGTCTATGATGCGCGGGCGCTGGCCGAGCTTCGAGGGGACCGCTACAAATCGCAACGGGCGGCGTGTAACCGGTTCGCCCGAGCGCATCGATTCCGTTATGAGCCTTACGAAGCGCGCGATCGCGCGCGCTGCCTCGATCTGTACCGGAGATGGGTGATGCAGAAAGAGGCGCGCGGGGTGGATGCAGTGGGGAGGATGATGCTCGAGGATGCGGCCGGGGCTCATGATGAGGCGCTGACAGTCGGCCACTTCTTAGGCCTCATCGGTCGCGTCGTGTGGGTCGACGAGATGCTCGTGGCCTATACATTTGGATATTTCCGGACGTCATCCCTCTTTTGCGTGTTATTGGAGATCGCGGATCGTTCGATCTCGGGACTCGCCTCCTATCTTTTTCGCGAATTCTGCCGCGAGGCCTGCGAGCGAGGTGCGACCCTCATCAATACGATGGATGACTCCGGCCTCGGGAAATTGAGACAGTCTAAGCAGGCCTACCATCCACTTCGGACGGTGAACAGTTACATTGCGACCGGAATATTTTGACTGATAAAGCGAATGGGAGTACCATAACTTATCCGTAAGAGTTTCTGGCACAGGCAGCAATCACGTTCGCATCTGAAATCCTATCCCTGACGTGTGGGATGTCCTTACACCAACCCGCGAGACTGTCTCAGAATCGCCCGTATGCCTGGCTTCCAGGCCTCATCATCGGGATGACGTTCGTGGCCATCATCATTGGGACGCTGGTCCTCAATTACGTGGAAACCCGCCTCGTAGCCGCCACCGGCCAGAATCTGACGCTCGCCGCCGCCGAAATCACCGACAAATTGGACCGCCTCCTCTTCGAGCGATATGGCGATACGCTCGTGATGGCGAGGACCTTCAGCCTTCGAATGCATGATCCTGCCTATATGGGGTCGTTCCTGGCGTGGATGAAGGAGGCGTACGCGCCCGTCTATGTCTCGCTTGGGGTCACCGATGCGAACGGCTCTTTGATCGCGTCTACCGATCCGGCCATGATCGGTCAAGACTGGGGCCAGCAGGTATGGTTCAAAGCAGTGCGGGATACGAAAACCATCCATGTCGGCGATGTGGGTCCGTATGAAGCGTCTCAAGGCATGGATGCCGTCGCCTTTACTGCCCCAATCATCAGCTCACATGGAGAGTTTCTCGGGGCTGTGACCACTCGGGTCGGCATATTGATGTTGGAAAATGTGCTCACTCAGACGATTCATGCGATCGAGAGCCGAGCCGATTTTTTAGGTCGGATCGAATATCAGTTCCTCATGCGAACAGGACAACTCTTCATCGATTCTGATTTGATGCACAAGGGAAATGTGAATCTTAAGCAGGCCGGGCTCCCGTCCGCGTGGCTGAGCGAATCCGGGCAGCCGGGGTATGTCGAGGAAGAACACCTTCGGCGACATGTGCACGTTGTCACCGGGTATGCGCAGACTCGCGGGTACGGCCGGTTTAAAGGACTCGATTGGGTCGTTCTCATACGAATGGACCGGAGCGATATTCTCGCGCCTGTCCGTATGGTGTTGTTGAATATCGGCATCGCAGGAGCCATTGTCTGGATTCCGATGTTTATCGCGCTCCTTTGGGCGACCGGTCGTTTACGGAAAGAGTGGGCCCAGACCCAACAAGAAGCGGCACGCGCGCATGCGGCCGAGGCGGCCGAACGTGAAAGCGAGGCGCGCACCCGGATGATCATCGAAACGGCCTTGGATGCCGTCATTGTCATGGATGCCGGTGGGGGGGTGACGGACTGGAACGCACAAGCCCACACCATGTTCGGCTGGTCGAGGGACGAGGCGATTGGGCACTCCTTATCGACGATGATTATTCCCACTCGCTTTCAGCAGGCTTACGAACAGGGTCTCAAACACTATCTCGAAACAGGAGAAGGACCGTTCCTCAATCGACGCATCGAATTACACGCCCGACATCACGACGGCCACGAGTTTCCCGTCGAACTCTCGATTTCCCCCACGAAAATTGGCTCGACCTACAGCTTTAGCGCGTTTGTCCGCGATGTCACCGTGCAAAAACTTGCCGAAAGGCAACTGCGCGAGAGCGAGGAGCGGTACCGGTCGGTGGTGACCGCGTTGGATGAAGGCGTGATTCTGGCCGACGACCAAGGCATCATTCAGGCGTGCAATACGAGCGCGGAGCGGATACTGGGTGTGTCTACCGGCTACCTGTTGCAGCGCAGTCTGCATGATCCGAATTGGCAGACTATTCATGAAGACGGATCGCCCTACCCGGCCGACCGGTATCCAACTCTCGTGACGCTGCGGACCGGGAACCCGTGTGCCGACGTCATCATGGGGGTACGTATTCCGAATGGTGGGTTGCGGTGGATCTCGGTGAACACGCGCCCATTGACGCGTAACACTGACACCGCCCCGCACGCCGTCGTGGCTTCCTTGACGGATATCACTGAACAGAAGCGCGGCGAGCAACGTTTACGGGTTCAGCATGCGATTACACGGGTACTGGCCGAAGCGACGACGCTGAAAGAGGCGGCCACCGTGATTCTGGAAACCCTGTGCGAGCCGTTGGGGTGGAACCTCGGTGTGTTGTGGATTGTGGACCGACAAGCGAACGTCTTGCGGTGCATGGATAGTTGGGCGCAGCCGACGAGCGCAGTCGAAGCCTTTGAAGCCGCCAGCCGGCAACGGACGTTTATGAGTGGAATCGGCTTGCCGGGGAGAGTGTGGGCCACGGGTGCATCGGCGTGGATCGTGGATATTCAGCATGATGCGAACTTCCCGCGGCTTCCCATGGCTGAAAAAGTCGGGCTCCATGGCGCGGCGGCCTTCCCGATCTTGCTCGGCGGTGCGGTCGAAGGCGTCCTGGAATTCTTCAGTCGAGAAGTTCGCCCATCAGATGACCACATCCTGGCCCTGATGGCTGCGATCGGAAGCCAAGTCGGGCATCTCATCGAGCGGAAGCAGCTGGAGGAGCAACTTCGCCAGTCACAAAAAATGGAGGCGATCGGCAGGTTGGCGGGTGGTATCGCCCACGACTTTAATAATTTGCTGACCGTCATTACCGGATATAGCGAGGTCGCGCTGAGCCGTCTCCGTGCCGACGATCCGCTCCGCATGGAACTGGATGAAATCAAACAGGCGGGAAATCGTGCGGCGGCCCTGACCAGCCAACTCCTCGCGTTTAGCCGCCGTCAAGTGTTACAGCCGAAAGTGTTGGATCTCAACACGGTGCTGACCAACCTCGAAAAACTTTTGCACCGATTG
>JBDUAJ010000170.1:0-6251 GCA_040004695.1 Nitrospirales bacterium
TACTCGGGTGCGATGTCCCACGCTCGCGTGGGCATGTTTGCCGCTTCGTTACGCGGACAGGTATCATCCGAAAAATGACATGCCCACGCAAGCGTGGGACATGGCACCCCGATGACGATGCCACCCGCCATGAATATTGATAATCCAATTCTCCGGCGCCCAGGTATTTTGAATGAAATTCAGATTGCTGACACTGCTCCAAGTCTGAAGGGCCGATACTGCTGAACTGGCTTGCCATGGCGTGATCCAATTGGGCTGGCCCATGATTGTGGGACGAAAATCATAATAGACATCGATCGCAGGCGTCTCAGGCAGTTGATCGGTCCAAGTCAGAGCAAAGGCGCCGCATGTGATGTGTAACATCAGCAAGGATGAACAGAGAAATACAGTTGTGCGTATGACGCAGCTCATGGGGGGCTCCTTCCTGGCAAAGGATGTCATAGTCGTGCTGCTCTGAAGCATGGACCGTCGCACTGTATGTGGCTCGGCCGGTGCTGTCTATCGGACAGAGGTTTACGTTGGTTTCCTAAAGGAGCCGTCAAAAAGGATCGTCCCTGCCTGAACATCCTTGGCGATGGCGCCCGCAATAGGCCGACCTTCGACCGATAAGGCGAGGGATGTAGTGCAATCCGTAAGAGTACACGCAAGAGAGGTGATTGCTTGATACCAACATGCCATTCGTTTATAAATGCACCAAGCGCAATGCGCTCAAGACATAATTAAGGAGGATTTCATGCGTCATGAATTGAACCGCAACGTAGTATTGCCGGTGTTACTCGGTACGCTTCTTATCATGCCCGTTGCGGTGAATGCGGAAAGTGGCGGCCCGAGTAAGGGGCATAGGGAAGTCACGGCTGTGGTGACGGCAGAAAAATCAGGACTGCTGACCGTGAAGTTGCCGGATGGGACGACCATGACGCTCAATTCGAAGAATGCCGAGCGCCATGGTCATGAGGCGGCCAAGGTCGGCGATGAAGTGACCCTTGTGCTGAACGAGAATAATGCGATTATTGAAGCGCACCCAAAAGGCCATGAGGGAACCCACAAGTTCGTCACAGGCAAGCTGGCCTACGTCGGCCTCATGAAGAACCAGATCAAGCTCATGACTCCCGATGGAGAGAAAATGTTTCCACTGGAGCGGCAAGAAATAAAAACGAGTGGTATCGAAGAGGGCGCGCTCGTGACGGTCGAACTGAACGAGGCCGGCACGGTGATTGACCTCCATCGCGCCAAGGCGGATGAAAAGAAACATTAAAGACGGCCGTGCCTTGACGCTGGAAGCAGCGCCCGTTGCGGTCCGGTATTGGTCAGGGCGCTCTTCCCGCTCGTACGAAATTGGGCCACCGCATTCATTAAAGACTGGACTTCGCGCAACGGAATCCGATCGTCGCGGAGCGCTGATCGGGGAGCGCTCCATTACGGCTGGCCGTGCGTAAGAGATTGGGATGGCTTTTCCATGAGCCGCCGCGGGCACTTTTGTAGCGGCCGGTGTTCGGACCCTTCGGATTTCGCTCGGGCATAATCGAATAGTAATCGAATCCAAACCAATCCTGGACCCATTCGGCCACATTGCCCGCCATGTGACGCACCCCGAACGGGCTTTGTCCCTCTTTGCCGCTATTCACTGCCGCAACAAGCGGAATTTCATGCACATGATATTGACCGAACACGGCCAATCCCGGTGCCGGCCTCGTGCGACCCCAGGGAAATAAATTGCCGTCGTTCCCGCGTGCCGCTTTTTCCCACTCGGCCGCCGTCGGCAATCGTTTTCCCTCCGCAGCGCAAAACTCAGCCGCTTCGGGCCAAGTGACATACAGGACCGGCCAGCTCGCGATCACCGGATCCGGCATAAAATGCACCGTGATAATGTGCCAGATCAATCGTTGGAGTTGTTCCGGCGGCTGCCGATGCTGCCCTTGGAGAAACGCGAGATATTCGGCGATGTTCACTTCATCCCGATCGATCTCAAAGGCATCGAGCCAGACCTGCCGTTGGGGCAATTCAGTATTGTCGAATTGCGTCCCCAATCCATACGGATCGTCGTCGACGCGATTGGTGTCCATCAGGAACCAGCCGGCTGAGATGGCCATTGCGGGAGACGCGTGAGCGAGCTGCGCGATGGTGGTGAGATGAGGACTGAGTTCAGTCTTCGGTTCAGCCCCGACCTTGGCGACAGGCGGGTGGCCCAGCGCAACGACCAGCAGCACGGTCAGGCACATGAAGCTGAAACAAAATCGGCGAGTGAACCGTAAGGCGATGAAAAAGTCACCAGGTGTGTATACAGTACGGCCACAGAGGAAACAACCAACCGTCGTCGTGTAGCATGCGCCATGGCCCGTATCAAAGCAGATAAAGCCGAGTACTGGATTGGATACGGGCAAACAATGTCTGGTTCACACTTTCAACGGGTCGCGGGTCCAACCCACGGAGAAAGCCCTGAAGTCATGAGGCACTCGCGGACCTGATGGAGCGGAAGAGGCGAAGGACATGTCTGGTATGGCGTATGCGCATTTATTGGACGGAAGCGTTTGTCTTTCAGCCTAGTAAACGCATGGCAATGAGATGGAGGTAGACGTGCCCCCTCAGGCAGAACGACCATCGTCGATCCGCAGGCGTTACTCAATGCTCAGCCCGTGATCGTCGCCGTCATCGATCCTGATACGTATCGGGTTCAGTTTCAAAATGAGACGGGCATCCACAAGTTCGGGGACATCTCCGGCGAGACCTGTCATGAAAAGATCGCTGGCTGTCCCCCACCATGTTCGTTCTGCAAAATGCCGGAAGCGGTGAAAACGGGGCGGATCACCATGAATGAAGTGGCTCTCCGATGATCAATATGTGTTGGTGCAGTGGTCCAAAGCCGTCACGGCCGACGGCCGGACCTATATCATTGAGACGATCACGGATGTGAGCGAACGAAAGCGCATGGAGGAGGCCGAGGCTACGAATGCCTCTTCAGGATCGACGGCGGCGGCATTCGAGAGCGGCAATGGGACGACATGCGGGGGAGGATGACGCCGGAACGTCCACGCCTCCATCGAAACGCCAGCGATGCGCTCGGCTGTATTGACGATCGACAAACTCTTGATTGCCGCGCTCCCAAGAAATGACGGCGGTGTACGTAGCCATGCCTCTATGTCATCAACGATCACGCTAATCGGCATCCGTACGCGGTGTTCGGTGAGCCGTACGGTTAACTGTCCTGATGGCTTCCTAACGTTCGCGTACCGCCGCCATTCGACTAGTTTCCGTCCTCGCGCACGTCCCATGCGCCCAACGCGACTATTGGCTGCGAGGAAGAAGGCCGGCTACTGCTCGTACTTCTCGACGATCTCAGGTGGGCGCACATGGGCCTCGTTCGGGTCACTCCCTGTTTCACGGTGGGCTCGACGTTGACGCAAGAGGTCCCAGCACTGATCTAATTCCACATTAATCATTGCCAGCCGCTCACGATCGGCATCCGTAAGCGCCCCTTGCCCATAGATTCGATGCTCTTCCGACACCAGACTTTGAATATGGATCAAGACCGGCTGATCTTTTTGTTCGTTCATGATAACCTCCTCCCGCCCGCGCTCGTCTCTCGTGCGATTGCGTCGACAGATCGACCCCTCCCTGTTTACATCATGGCTTCAGGGTGTAGGTGATTTCCATCATCTTTGTTTCTTTGCCGCTCTTGTCGGTGCCGTACATGTCGAAGATCTCGGTGTTGCGATCCACCATCTTCGTGACGGCGCGAAGCTTCATGGGACCTTCCATCGGGTCATCGTAGCTGCCTTGCATCGTCATGGTCCTGCCGTCGGCGCTGCCGGTTCCTTCCATGAAATAGATGCCGGTGCCCATAGAATCCATCCAGGTCGAGATGTACTTTTTGGTATGGTTGTCGTACCCGATCACGCCGATGCCGGTGAACGTGTTCCCCATCATCGTCCCGGGGCATTCCTGCCGCAGGACGCGCACGCCAAGAAGCATGGTCTGTTCGCATGTACCCGCCGATTCCATGGGCGGCTGACTGGGATCCATCCACTCTTTGGTCTTGGTGTCCCAACTTCCCTCCATGCTCGCGAGTTGCTTGTGTGCTCTCCGGGAGTGGCCAGCCTCTTGTAAGTGTCCATCATGGCCTGCATGTCCATCTGGCCATCGTGCTTCTTTTCTTTGGCCATCACAAACGACGCGGTCAGAATACAACACAAAGAGGTGAGAACAATATGTGTGAGACGCATGTGGCCTCCTTCCTGTTGAGTGGTTGTCTGTCGATTCGACTGGATGATAGTCGATGATCAAAGCCTAACGAGTTAGTTAAGACGATACGTCGATATTTTTCATGAGGCATTGCACGCCTTTCCGGATTCTTTCTCGTGTTGGCGTTAGCGCTGCTCACCTTTCCATGTTGTATGGCCACGCTGCACGTTGCGTCACCCTTCGCGGCGATCCCGACTTCGACTCTCATATCGTCGGGGCAGATTATGGGCAGCGACGTCGGTGTTGCAGCCGACCCCATCACACGTCAACGTAAGCACTGGCCAGCACGACGACGTACCCGTCGGGATCTCGCAGCCAGATCTCGCGATGGTTCGCGTTGGGATTGACTTGTGGACCTTCGAGAACTTCGGCCGACAGCTCTCGAGCGCGCGCGACTGCGACGTCAAAGTCCGCAATCTGGAACCAGAGAAGGACACCATTTCCATACGGCTTGGTTGCTGGATTGCCCATGTGTGGATGTTCGTGGGCATCCCAGTCGTGGAGTTGAAGAATGAGCGTTCCGTCCTTATCGACGAGCTGCTCGTACTCAATGCCTCCATGCCCACTCTTGCACCCAAGCAGCCGCTGATACCAGCGACTACTCGCTTCGACGTCTCGAACAGCGATCAGTGGCTGTGGCTGCATCGCACGTTCTCGCATGTCGGTGTCCTACCCACCATCCCTCGCCGTGTCCACTACGATCAGCACCTCGCCTGCATCGGGGATGGCACCGGGATTGAGTGTCGAATCGCCCGGTTCTGTCTCAGATACCACATCCCCATCACCGGGTCTTTTGTGTCGAACGTGCCCGTCCTGTATGCTCATGGTGTCCTGTTAGGCCCGAATAACCAACGACAAAAAATACACGTCGCCGCCAGACTCAGAACACTCCTCACCGCATGCAGCGCTCCCCATTTCTGTAACAGACGACGAGTGGTTTCAGAAGATCGATCCAACTCCGGATCTAACAGTTGCCGGTTTGTGGGCATGATGGCAATCAACGTGAAGGGGATCACGGCAAACATCATCATCGCCCCGACGAGCCACATCACCCTGCCCTCAATCCACCAGGACAGTAGACCTGTGACGGTGGCTACTAGCGCGAGACTCACTTGCATCGTCGCTGCCCGCTTATAACTAGGACCAAACACTGTCGCCGCCAACTCAGTCCCGCATTCCATGCGCGCAGGATGTTCTGCAACATTGATATAGATTGCAGCTCCTGTAAACAGTGTGCAGCTCAACACTGCTAGGAATTGGAGCATGTCCGTCACGCACCCTTCTTCGATAAATGAGCGCAAATGTCAAGTCAGTCGCGCATGCTTGTGCATCGTCCGCGCGTTGTTAGACCATCCGGTGCTTGTCTCGGCCGACTCAGTACATAGGCCGGCGTTTCAGATTCATCACCTCGAGCACTCGTATTCTGTCAGGTTTGGTGGAATACAGAAGAGCATAGGAGAAACGGCGAAACAAGCCGCCTTCGTAGGCCCCCTAATGAGTTGACCAGGCGTAATTCTGGCAGGGAATTCTGCGAGGTCGGCCAGAAACACCTAGAGTGGAGGTCCGTAACCGTTGCATTCTAAATTCCCCAGAGCGTGTCTGTTACGAGGCCGTGGGAAAAAGGGCGACGACACAGATTGCCGCTTCAAGTTGGCTCCTGAGCGTTTGGCCGGCCTCTACTTTCCGTCTTGGACGGAAAGTTCCCAGCGGTAGCCGTCAGGATCGTGGAACCATACGCCCATGTTCGGCGAGCCGGGTGATTCCGGGCCGATTTCATTACCCGGATCTTCCACCTTGACCTCGTGCTTCTTCAGGTGTTCGAGCGCCTTTCGCAGCGCGGTCATGTTCGGCAGATGAAACGACATGTGACCAATCGTTTTCGGTGACGGCTTGCCTTTCGACAATGCGATCGTCACGTGGTCGTTGCCAACTGCGACGCCCTCTTCGAACTCGAACTCTTTGCGCAAGCCCAGCACGCGCGCGAACCATTTCGCGCTGCGCCGTGGATCGCG
>JBDUAJ010000171.1:0-6228 GCA_040004695.1 Nitrospirales bacterium
GGTTGAGGAACATCCATGAACGCCCTACCTGGAACGAACGATGTTACTCTTGTTCGAGACACATTAAGCAGACCGCTCCAAAGTCTTCGCATTTCCGTCACCGATCGATGCAATCTCCGCTGCCAGTATTGTATGCCGGAAGAGGAATATTCCTGGCTTCCGCGAGAAACCCTCCTTACGTTTGAAGAAATCGCGACACTCACCGATCTCTTTACCGATGTCGGTGTGGATAAAGTCCGTTTGACAGGCGGTGAGCCGCTGATGCGCCGGGACTTGCCTCGACTGATTCATCGACTCACCAAAAACCGTCGCCTTAAAGATATCGCCTTGACGACCAACGGCATTTTATTAGGCGACCAAGCGCAAGCCCTCTACGACGCCGGCTTGCATCGGGTGACGGTCAGTTTAGACACGCTCCGCCCTGAGCGGTTCAGAGCGCTGACTAGGCGCGATTCATTTCAGCAAGTGCTGGACGGGATCGATACGGTCGTTCGGATTGGATTTCCGCATCTCAAGTTGGATACCGTTGCGATGCGGGGGTTCAACGATGACGAATTGCCTCATCTCATTGAATACGGGACACGTGTCGGAGCGGAGGTGCGGTTTATCGAATATATGGATGTCGGCGGGGCGAACGAATGGTCGGCCGACAAGGTGCTTTCACGGGCGATGATCTTGAAGAGTCTCTCACAGCGATACGGCATCATTGAACCGATCGTGGAACACAGCTCCGCGCCCGCCCAGCGTTTTCGGCTGCCGGATGGAACCACATTCGGCATCATTCCCTCCACCACGACTCCATTCTGCTCAACGTGCGATCGCAGCCGGCTAACAGCCGACGGGATGTGGTATCTGTGTCTCTATGCCAAGCACGGGATCGACTTGCGACAGCCGTTGCGTGCCGGTGTCGCTCGTGAGGAGATCGTCTCGCGCCTCAAGGCCGTATGGGAAGCTCGAACGGAGCGTGGTGCGGAAGAGCGAAAAGAATTGGAACAGACCGGTGCCAGAGGGCGACTCATCGGCATCGAAAAACTTCGTGAGGATCCGCACCTTGAAATGCATGCGCGCGGTGGATGAGCCTGTAGACCGCAATGTTGAAAAACGTGTCACAGTCTCCACACCGGCCCACGGATACCATCTTCAGGCCACTTCCGCGGTAGAAACGATTCATGCTGGATTTTGAATTCCTCACTATCCTGGGATTTGGATTCTTGTTGGGGGCGCGGCATGCGCTCGATGCCGATCATCTTGCGGCCATTTCCACGATTCTCTCCAAGCGTCCCTGCTTACGAACGTCGAGTTTTATCGGATTATGTTGGGGGCTTGGCCACACACTCATGCTGCTCCTCGTCGGGGTTGCCGTCATTCTTTTGAAAGTCACCATTCCGGAGTCGGTGGCCCAGACATTGGAATTCGGTATCGGGATGATGTTGGTCGTCTTAGGCAGCTCGCTGGCCTGGTCTCTCTATCAGGAGCGGTGGCATCTCCATACGCACGAGCACGACGGCGAAAGCCATCTGCATCTCCATAGTCACCAGGCCGATGAACACCATCGTCATTATCACTGGATGCATCTGTCTGTGCGTCCATTGCTCATAGGAATGGCGCATGGATTGGCGGGCTCGGCGGCTCTCATGCTGATGGTGCTCTCGACGGTGCAGACGATGTGGCAAGGGATGGCCTACATTTTAGTCTTCGGCATCGGCTCGGTCATCGGGATGGTCTTTCTTGGCTGCCTTATCAGTGCGCCGCTGGTATTGTCTGCGACGTTCGGACGACGAGTCCAACATGTGGTTCAGGGACTAGCCAGTCTTGGGAGTGTTGGGCTCGGCCTGACGATGATGATCCGCATTGCGAATTTCAATTTTTGATTTTACCCGGCCGCTGCAATCTAAAAAGTGCTGCAGTCTCTAAGTCTTCCTGCCTAATCGAATAGGAAAAAATAATGACCTATGTTATCCTGCTTCCGACAGTTCAGGAACGGCTCGGTCTTGTCGAATCGTACACGGCTGTGGGAGGTGAGTGAGTGAAGATCCGTGTGCTGGGCTGTCATGGGTCTGAGCAATTCGGAGGGGAACAGACCGGACTGCACCAATGCCGGACGTGTGGATTTCTTATCAACGATACCGTGATGGTGGATGCCGGGACGATCGGCGCCGCTCTGACCTTGGAGGAACAGCGAGCGATACGGCATATTCTCCTGAGCCATCTGCATTTCGACCATATCCAAGGGTTGCCGACCTTCGGCGACAATATCAGTGAACACGCGGGTCAGCCTGTCTCTCTGATCAGCATTGCAGAAGTGCTCGAGGGTCTCCAAACCCATATTTTCAATGACACGGTCTACCCCAATTTTTTAAAATTACCCACTCCGCAGCAACCGGTGTTTGAATGCCGGGTGGTGGCGCCTGGACATCCGATACAGGTCGCCGGTCTAGAGGTCACCGCGATCCGTGTGAATCATCTTGTCCCTGCGGTCGGGTTTCTCATTCGCGAAGGTTCCTCATCGATTCTGTACAGCGGTGATACGTATGCAACCGAGGAAATTTGGAAAGTGGCTACCCAGGAAGCGACGTTGAAAGCGGCGTTCATCGAAACGTCGTTTCCAAATGACATGGAGGAGCTTGCATTCGCCAGTAGGCATTTGACGCCGGCTTTGTTGCACCGGGAATTGCTCAAGCTCGGTCGCCCCAATGTGCCGGTCTATCTGTATCATATGAAACCACGACAGCGCTGCGAGATCGAGCGGGATGTCCGGGAACTCCGGCTCAAACAAGTCAGCTTTCTCGACGAAGGTCAGGAGCTCACGATCTAGGATGCAACGTGCCGATGGAACTCATGAAGCGGCCTTCTCTCGTCGCTCATCAGTGGTGAACCGTGACTTGGTTTAAGAAGCAAAAAGGCGCGGCGTCGCAGACACCGCCGCGGTCCAAATCCGTCGAGGGCATGTGGTTGAAGTGCAATCACTGCCGGGAGATCGTGTATCGCAAGGAAGTCGATCGGAACAATAAAGTCTGTCCCAAGTGCGAATACCACTTTCCAATTTCCGTCTCCGAACGCATCGCGCTGCTGACCGATCTAGGGACATTCAAGGAATGGGACGCGGAGGTCGAGCCATCCGATCCGTTACAGTTTAGCGACAGCCGATCGTATCGCGATCGTCTCAAGTCGCAGCAGGAGAAGACGGGACGAAAAGATGCACTCGTCATCGGTGAAGGCGCCATTAACGGTCGGCGAGCCGTGTTGGCGGTGTTTGATTTTGGCTTCATGGGCGGGAGCATGGGATCTGTCGTAGGCGAGAAGTTTTGTCGCGCAGCTGAGAAGGCGCAAGCCGCGAAATTGCCATTGGTGCTGGTCACGACCTCCGGAGGGGCGCGCATGCAGGAAGGGATTCTGTCGTTGATGCAGATGGCAAAGACCTCTGCGGCGGTCGCTAAGCTCAGCGAAGCGCGAGTCCCATTTGTGTGTATTCTCGCAGATCCCACGTTCGGAGGCGTCACGGCCAGTATTGCTATGCTTGGCGATGTCATCATTGCCGAGCCGAAAGCGCTGATCGGATTTGCCGGCCCGCGTGTGATTGAGCAGACCATCAAACAGCAGCTGCCCGATGAATTTCAGCGGGCTGAGTTTTTGCGCGACCACGGTATGGTCGATATGATTGTGGAACGAAAATATCTGAAAGAATCTCTCAGTACGCTGCTGAGCCATCTGTAGTAAACAGGCGAGGGGCGAGAGGCAATGGGCGGGGGGCTAAAGAAAATGCATTCTTCCTTCCACCACTTGCCTCTTGCCCCTCACCCCTCGCCTTTCTAACGATATGACCTACGCTGCATCGCTTCAGTTCCTCTACGGTCTCCAAATGCACGGCATTAAACTCGGCCTGAACACGGTTGAGTCGCTGCTCGATCGGATAGGCCGCCCGCACCGTGGCTATCCGACCTTCCACATCGGCGGGACGAACGGAAAAGGATCGACTGCGGCCATGGTTGCATCCATGTTTCAGGCCGCAGGGTATTGTGTCGGCCTGTACACTTCACCTCATTTGGTCGATTTTCGTGAACGGATTCGTGTCGATGGCGACGTAATTGCCCTTGACGCCGTCGTGGACTGGACTGAACGTCTTCACGCGGCTATGGGTGAGACGCTCGATCCGACCTTTTTTGAATTTACGACCGCGATGGCGTTCGGATACTTTGCCGAGATGGATGTCGATGTGGCAGTGATCGAGGTGGGGATGGGCGGGCGATTCGATGCGACGAACGTATTGACGCCTCTAGTATCTGTTATTACGAATGTCACCTTGGATCATGTGGCCCACCTCGGCCGGACGATCCCTGCCATTGCATTCGAAAAGGCGGGCATCATCAAGCCGCATGTGCCGGTTGTGCTGGGGAACGTGCACTCCAGTGCATGGGATGTCATCGAGCAAGTGGCAGCACATCACACAGGATGCACGTATCGATGGGGGCGGGCGTTTCGCACGGCAGGCCATCCGTTGACAGGGTTTGATTATGCCGGCATGACGGTGTCCTATACCAACCTCGTCTGTCCACTGTCCGGCCAACATCAATTGGAGAATGCCGGATGCGCATTGGCGCTTGTGGAACTCGCGTCGCAGCGAGGGTTCTCGTTCACCGAAGCGGCGGTGCGTTCCGGACTTCGACGTGTGTTGTGGGAAGGCCGTCTCGAACTTATTGAGCACGGTCCGGATCTGGTGCTGGATGGTGGCCATAATCCGGCCGCCGGCGCGGTTGTTGCCGAATATCTCAGGCACTATCGGGCGCAGCATCCAGCCGCTCGAATCATTGTCGTCGTCGGTTTTATGCGAGACAAAGACAGGGCCGGGTTTTTCAACGCCATCTTGCCGGTCGTGAACGAAGTGGTGATGACGCACATCCAGATGGCTCGCGCCGCGACTGTCGAGGAGATCCAAGAGACCTTAGAGGGCTGGCCTGGTGTAATCCATTCCGCTTCCACCTCGGGAGAGGCGGTCGCCATTGCCCGACGGATTGCGGACCCACAAGACCTCATCTGTGTGACGGGATCGCTGATGCTTGTCGGCGAAGTCAAAGCCTTTTTGAGCGGATGTGAAGTGTCCCTCCTTCGTGGGTGAAATGGACCTTCGAGTAGGGTGGTTGAATGGTCCATGGGTCTGCCTGCTGGTCTTCCTCCTATTGTGTGCCTGTGCCGACTCCTTCGTGGTTGCTGCCGAACCGTCATCATCCGTGGCCGTTAAGCCGACGTCCGGCTCTCCGATCGAGATCACGGCTGATCAGATTCAGTATCTTCAAAATCTAGAAGTGTATGAAGCCGAAGGGCACGCCGTGGTCGCGCAGGGGCAGCTTCGGCTCACCGCCGATCGTGTGACGCTCATGCTCCTCTCGGGCACGATGATTGCCGTTGGGAACGTGCACCTGACCGATCCCAGCTCGGATATCGAGTCGGAACAGCTGGAACTCGACGTCAACACCCAGGCCGGCGTCTTAACGAATGGCTCGGTGTTCTTGAGACAATCTGACACCTTGATCACGGGACGATTGCTACAGCGATTTTCAGAGAGCCACTATCGGGCCAAGGACGGATCGTTCACCAATTGCGATGCGAAAGACGGACACATTCCGGCATGGCGTTTCACTTTCAAAGATCTTGACCTCAATGTTGGAGAAGGCATTTACGCGCGGTCCGTCCGGATCTGTGTGAATGATGTGCCGGCCATTCCACTGCCCTCGATCCTGTATCCGATTCAGACCAACAGAAAAAGCGGGCTTCTGATTCCGCAAATCGGGTATGACAATCGATTTGGATTTACGTATCGGCAAAGCTTTTTCTGGGCACTGACGCCGAGTCAGGACGCGATTATTTCACCCAGTTTTCTGAGCAATCGCGGCCAGGGCGTGGACTTGGAGTATCGCTATGCCATGAATTCAACCACTCCGGCCGTCCTGAATCGTGGCCAGTGGTTGATGAGTTTTATTCAGGATACACAGGTCAATAAGTCCCGCGCATTGATTTCCGGACTGCATCGCCAGCAAGTGAACCCCGACCTGACAATTAACGCACAGGCCTTTCTTCTGACCGATCCGAATTATTTGAATGATTTGAGCAATTCGGGAGTTCAGCGTGCGTTACCCAGCGGCGATTCGAACCTGTACGTCAGCCAGCGCCTCGACGTCGGGAACGTCTATCTCCTCGGGCAATATCTTCAACCATTGCAGGCGGGAGGTAAGG
>JBDUAJ010000172.1:0-6186 GCA_040004695.1 Nitrospirales bacterium
CTGTAATAGAACTTACAGTGGTCCATGTTGCAGTTTTTGTAGACGTGATTATCCAGGGTCAATTCCTCTTTTTCAAAGTTTTTGCCTTCGACAACGATATACGTGGGTTTCATGCTTCGTGTCTCCTCACCCACGCACTATAACAAAACATTCCCAAGCCCGCAAACCTCAGTATTCTTCTGGGGATTATCACCTCGGCACCGGTGTTTCGCCTTGAACATTATTGTTTAGGTCGATACAATGACCGCGCTTTTTGCCCCATGGCAGCCCAATCTACGGCTGTCCTGGGAGAATCGTGTCTGTGAGCCGTATCGGATTGGACCAGGAGGAATAACGTGGATGTGACAACAGCCGTCGTTCTCTTTGCCATTATTGCCGCTGCCGCCGGCATCGGCTATGGCCTGTATCTCACCATGTGGGTCATGAAACTTGACGCCGGCAATAAGGAGATGCAGAGCATTGCGCAAGCCATTCAAGAAGGGGCTTCGGCCTACTTAAACCGTCAATACAAGGCGGTCGGAGTCGTCGCGGCGGTCCTGTTCGTCGTGCTGTGGCTGGCTGGTGTGTGGTCTGACAAATTCGGATTGGTGACGGCCATCGGATTTCTCATTGGCGCATCGGCGTCTGCGCTTGCCGGGTATGTCGGCATGAATATCGCCGTCCGGGCCAACGTCAGAACGGCACAGGCGGCGCACAACGGATTGAATGCGGCGCTTCAAGTGGCGTTTCGAGGCGGTGCGGTCACGGGCTTGCTCTTGATCGGATTGGCGCTCCTGTCGGTCACGGGGTTCTACATGATGGCCTCAGCCTTCGTCGGTCAGGAAAAGGCCATTCATGCTTTGCTGAGCCTCGGGTTCGGCGGAAGTCTGATTTCGGTGTTTGCTCGTGTCGGTGGCGGTATTTATACCAAAGCGGCTGATGTCGGCGCCGACCTCGTAGGAAAAGTCGAGGCGGGTATTCCAGAAGACGATCCGCGCAATCCAGCAGTGATCGCCGACAATGTCGGCGATAATGTCGGTGACTGCGCCGGCATGGCTGCAGACTTGTTCGAAACCTACGCGGTGACGACCGTAGCAGCCATGGTCTTGGCGTTTACGCTGTTTAATGGGATGGCGGAACCGATCCTCTATCCTTTAGCCTTGGGCGCGCTGTCTGTGTTCGCCACCATCGTGGGAATCTTTTTTGTGAAGGTGGGCTCCGGCGGCGGCATCATGACGGCGCTCTACAAAGGGCTTTTTGTCGCGGGTGGCTTGGCCGCCGTGGGATTTTATCCGATCACCATGAGGATGATGGACGGCGCTGCCGGGGTCACCGGATTCAATTATTATCTTGCGTCGTTGCTCGGGCTTGGCGTGACATTGGCGTTGGTGTTTATCACCGACTACTACACGTCGAAAAGCTACTCGCCGGTGAAGGAAATTGCGAAGGCCAGTGAGACCGGACATGCGACCAACATTATTGCCGGGCTAGCCGTGGGGATGCAGGCCACCGCGTGGCCGGTCGTGGTGATCGCTGCGGCGATTCTCCTCAGCCATTGGGCTGCCGGTCTGTATGGCGTGGCGGTGGCGGCCGTCTCCATGCTCTCGATGGCCGGCATTGTCGTGGCCATCGATGCGTTCGGGCCAATCACGGACAACGCCGGCGGTATTGCCGAAATGGCCCATCTTGGGAAGGAGGTACGGGATATCACCGATCCTCTCGATGCGGTCGGTAATACGACAAAGGCCGTGACCAAGGGTTATGCCATTGGTTCAGCAGCATTGGCGGCTGTCGTCTTGTTTGCAGAATACGCCCGCGCCGTGGCAGGCCCGAATCCGATCGGCGGCGGGTTTGATCTCTCCAATCCCTACGTCTTGGTCGGGCTCTTTCTCGGCGGGATGTTGCCGTTTCTCTTTGCCTCCATGTGCATGAAAGCCGTGGGACAAGCCGGTGGGTTGATCGTTGAAGAAGTGCGGCGTCAGTTCCGGACGATTAAGGGCATCATGGAAGGCACGGCCAAGCCTGACTATGCCACCTGTGTCGATATCGTCACCAAGGCGGCGATTCAAAAGATGATGATTCCCGGACTGATCCCCGTGTTGTCTCCCATTGTGGTCGGGGTCGTCCTGGGTCCACAAGCGTTGGGTGGTGTCCTGGTCGGCAGCATTGTGACGGGGCTCTTTGTCGCCATCTCGATGACCAGCGGTGGCGGGGCGTGGGACAATGCGAAGAAGTATATCGAGGAGCAAGGCAAGAAAGGGACCGATACCCACAAGGCGGCTGTCACGGGCGATACCGTCGGCGACCCATATAAGGATACGGCTGGACCCGCCATCAACCCGATGATCAAGGTGATCAATATCGTCGCGCTTTTGATCGTCTCGTTGATCGCGCGTTAGGAATTCGATGTACTTTTGCGTCGGTCGTAGACTGCTTGACGGGCCTATGGCCGTGGGGTATGGTAAAGTCATCTGAGAGACAGCCTGTCCACTAGGAGGACTCCCATGGAAAAGCAAGAGCGGAGGCCGGAATCTCGAAAGGATACGCAGGCCAAGGAAGAGGTCAAACCGAATCCGAAGGTCACCGAAACCGGAAAGAAGCTCAAAGAAGATATCGATAAACTCGTCGATGAAATCGACGATGTGCTCGAAGAAAATGCCGAAGAGTTTGTCAAGAACTATGTGCAGAAAGGCGGGGAATAGCCCCGCCTTTTTTCTTTTCTCCTCTCGTCTCTGTCGTTGTTCCCCTTAACAACGCGCTTCCTCCGCTTTTTACCGCATTCATATCAACGCCGTCTGTTTGACAAAGGCGCCTCTGCTGACTAGTATTCGCGCAGGTTTCACGGATTCATGACACCGTTGTGTTTCGAGGAGCGGCATGCTTTCCAAGCAATGGATCTTGCGTCATGTCGATCCACGGGAACAGATGGCCTTGGCGTCTCTTCTCTCCATTTCCCCCATGACGGCTTCGGTTCTTGTGGCCCGTGGCGTCACGACTAAAGAACAGGCCGATCATTTGATGAATCCCCATCAGTCCGGAACCCACGATCCATTGCTCATTCCTGACGTGGAAAAAGCGGTCGATCGATTGCATCGTGCCGTCCAGACCGGGGAGCGGATGTGTTTTTATGGCGACTATGACGTCGATGGCATGTCGGCCACGAGCCTGTACGTCTTGTTTTTCAGGGGTCTTGGCGCGAATGTCTGTTGGTATATTCCCCATCGCTTAGGTGAGGGCTATGGGCTGAATGTCTCGGCGATTACCCGATTGCGCGGCGATGGGGTGACGCTGCTGGTGACGTCTGATTGCGGCACGACCGCGCATCGTGAAGTCGAAGCGACGTGCCGCCTGGGGCTTGACGTGATCATCACCGATCATCATCAGGGCGAAGACCTGCTTCCACCGGCCTTTGCCATCATGAATCCCTATCGAAGGGATTCGATCTATCCGTTTCCAGGCCTCTGCTCAGCGGGCTTGGCCTATAAAGTCGTGCAGGCGTATCAGACGAGATATGGTAAAGGTCAGGTGGCGCTTGAATCGTTACTCGATCTCGTGGCGCTCGCGACGGTCGCGGATGTGGTCCCTTTGCAGGATGAAAATCGATACCTCGTGCGGCAAGGGCTGGATCTGATCTCGCGCGGCGTACGACCAGGCATCAACGCGTTGAAATCGGTCGCGGGTGTCGAGCGCATCTGTACCGCCGGCACCATTGCCTTTCGCCTGGCGCCACGGATCAATGCGGCCGGTCGCTTAGCGCATGCCGACCTGGGTGTGCAGCTCTTGACGACGGAGTCGGAGGCCGACGCGCATCAGATAGCCGGACAGCTTGAGCAGCTCAATCGCGAGCGTCAGGCCATCGAAGAGCAGACCGTGGTACAAGCTTTGGCTGCAGTGGACTCGGATGATCTTCCCGCTGCGCTGGTCGTCGCATCACGGGACTGGCATCTCGGGGTGGTCGGCATTGTGGCGGCTCGGCTGGTGGAACGGTATCATCGGCCTGCCGTGGTAATCGCCATCAATGACCACGGTATCGGCAAGGGCTCCGCGCGCAGCATCCCCGGGTTCGACCTCTACCAAGCCCTGTCGGAATGCCGGCACGTCTTGGAAGGATATGGCGGCCATCCCGCCGCCGCCGGTCTGACTATTGAGGAGTCCCACCTGCCCGAGTTTGTCGAGCAATTCCAGCACGTCGCCGCCAGGTGGGGTGGTCAGCATGATCGCGATCCCTTGCTTCAAGTAGATGCGGAGGTTAAGCTGATAGACGTAGGTCCTCGCGTGATACGTGAGTTAGACCTTCTCCATCCATTCGGCGCGGGCAATCCTGAACCGGTTTTCGTTGTGCGAAATCTGACGATGCTCGATGTGCGGGTGGTCGGCGAAGGACATTTGAAGCTCGTCGTCCGCCAGGCGGGTTCGACGCCGGTTGAAAGCATCGGATTTCGACTGGGGGACTTGTTGACGCAGCGGGGACTGTCACGGACTGCCCCGATCGATCTGGCCTTCATGCCGGAACTCAATAGATGGAACTGCCTCGATCGCATTCAATTGAGGATTAAGGACCTCAGAGCCTGTCGCTCTTCCTAATATGCCGTACGATACCATCACGGATCTCGATCAGCTCATCGCGCGCCTGCAGAGCTATAATCCCGATGCGGAAGCCGATCTCGTTCGGCGTGCGTATGAATTTTCCGCGAAGGCTCATGCCGGGCAAATGCGCCAATCCGGCGAACCCTACCTTCAACATCCGTTGGCTGTGGCGGGCGTGTTGACGGCCCTCCGGTCGGATGTGACGGCCGTCGTCGCGGGATTACTCCACGACACGCTCGAAGATACACTGGCCACGCCGGGTGAATTGGAGCAGCTCTTCGGGAAGGACGTCGTCCGCCTGGTGGATGGCGTCACGAAAATCGGGAAGATCCAATTCCGGAACTACGAGGAGAAGCAGGCCGAGAATTTTCGAAAGATGGTTCTCTCGATGGCGGACGACATCCGTGTGGTGCTCATCAAGCTGGCCGACCGCGTGCATAATATGCGCACGCTGGAACATTTGCATGAAACTAAGCGACAGCAGATCGCACAAGAAACGCTGGAGATTTATGCCCCGTTGGCGAACCGCCTCGGGATCGGATGGATCAAGAATGAGCTGGAAGACCTGTGCCTCAAATATCTCAAGCCGGATGCCTATGCCATGCTCAAGCTCCGCGTGGCCACGCGCGATGAGGACCGGCAGGCGTACATTCAGGAGGTCGCGGGGCAGGTGAAGACTGCGCTGGCGGAGAATGGCCTGACATGCGAAGTCCAGGGCCGCCCCAAGCATTTGTTCGGCATTTACCAAAAGATGGAGCGCCAGTCCATTTCCTTCGAAGAGGTCTACGATCTCACCGCCATTCGGGTCATTACCGATACGAAGATGAATTGCTACGCGGTCCTGGGCTTGATCCATTCGTTGTGGAGACCGGTGCCCGGACGCTTCAAGGATTACATCGCGATTCCCAAATCGAACCTGTATCAATCCCTCCATACCACCGTCGTCGGCCCTAAAGGCGAACACGTCGAATTTCAAATCCGCACGGACGAGATGCATCGCATTGCGGATTACGGGATTGCCGCCCATTGGAAATACAAGGAGCGCGGCCAGATCGATGACAAGGACGGCAAGGTCTTCAGTTGGCTGCGCCAGTTCGTGGAATGGCATCAAGACCTAGCGGACAATCGGCAGTTCATGGACACGGTCAAGCTGGATCTTTTCCACGACGTCGTCTACGTGTTCACGCCCAAAGGCCTGGTCAAGGAAATGCCGAAGGGGTCCACGCCGGTGGATTTTGCGTATGCCATCCACACCGAGGTCGGCGATCATTGTGTCGGCGCGAAGGTCAACGGCAAGATTGTGCCGCTGAAGCATCAACTGAGCAGCGGCGACGCAGTGGAGATTCTCACCGCTCCGACGCAGGTCCCCCACAAGGATTGGCTGAAATTCGTCCGCACATCGCGCGCAAAAACGAAGATCAAACACTGGCTCAAAATCGAAGAGCAAAAGCGCAGCGTGGAAATCGGCCGTCGGCTGTTGGAGCGAGAATTCCGGCGCCATGATCTCCCTCCGGCGCAACTGTTCAAGTCTGATCGATTACTGCTGGTGGCACGCGACTTGGGATGCGAATCAGCAGATGAACTTGCCGCGGCGGTCGGCTATGGACGATTGCCCACCGC
>JBDUAJ010000016.1:0-20680 GCA_040004695.1 Nitrospirales bacterium
ATAAGGCTGAGGAGTTGATCTCTGTCATGAATTTGAAGCAGTGTATGGAGTCATCGAAAATGCTGCGGGTGCTAATGTATCTATATGCCTCAATAAGTAGGCGTCCTAATGAGCGCTCATATAGCCTTGACCCCACTAGACTTTGCTACAGTGAAAGTGTCCCTGGTCTGAAACACTTTGTCAATTTCATCAGAGCCCGGTATACGCGTGCCGGCTTGATAAGAGCGTCTACGGTGATATGATGCGGGACTCAGCGTCGATATCCATTGTGTGTTTTGGAGATAGCCTCACGGCTGGTTACCAGTCTCCGACCCATGATGTTCCCATCATTCGGGAAACCCCATTCGGCTCGTTTCTCCAGGCTCGGTTAGGCCCACAGGCGACCGTGATGACCTCTGGGGTGTGCGGTGAGGTCACCAGCGACATGCTGGTACGGTTCCGGCAAGACGTCCTAGCGCACCGTCCGGATTATGTTGTTATCTTGGGCGGCACCAATGACCTCGGGTGGCATGTTGCGCCGGCCGAGATTGTTAGCCATCTTCTGTGCATGTATGAACAGGCCCTTGGTGTGGGGATACAGCCGGTGGCTGTCACCGTCCCATCGATCAGAATGGAAGTCGATCCTGCCGCTGAGCAATGGCTGAATGAGCTTGTGACGCAGCGGCAGCACTTGAATAGGTCGATTATCGAGTATTGTGCCAACAAAGGGATTGCTTGTGTCGATCTGTTTACCGCGACAGCCGAGGCAAAAACTTTGCTGCTTGCCGGCCCGTATTCCAACGATGGATTGCATCTCACCACGGAGGGATACCGGAAAATGGCCGATCTTCTCTACGAGCAGGTCTTTCAATCGCGTGTTCCCGGACACGACTAAAGGACTCAAGCGTTTCATTGTGATTCAGGAGATCAACGATCACAATTTTGACCGTACCGTTGAGTGTGCGGACGTTCCGGTGCTGGTGGAATTCTGGCAGCCTGGCTGTGGAGGCTGTCGGGCCCTGATGTATGAACTGGAGAAGCTCGATGCGGAATACGGTGGGCGCCTGCTGGTTCTAACAATGAATGTCCAAGAAAATTATCAAATTCCAGCTGAGCTCGAAATCTCATCCTTGCCGGCCCTTGCCTTGTACATAAATGGACAATTTGAACGATTCATCGGGGGATCAGGAAAAAAAGAAGAAGTCCTGAAGCAACTCCCGCCTCTCTAGTCGAGCGTGGTCACTCCTGCACGTTTTTGTCTCCCGCACGGTTGTTTGACACCCTAGCCGTTTTTGTTACGTTTACATCGAGCGTTCAATCAATCATTTCTATCGGGGTGTACCTATGAATGCCAAAGCGAGTGCCCCTGTTGGAATACTGATCTGCGTCGGTGTCGTGCTGTTTTTGGAATCAGGCTGCGCCCGCTGGATCAATGGTAATGCCGGCGAGAAAGGCATGCAGTCAGGACGTGGACACCAGGGTGTGGACCTCGACGTTCCGTTGGAGCACCGGCAACTCAAGGCGGCAGAGGATATGCCTGCTCTGTCGCAGTTTCAGCGATCGGATACATCGAGCTTGGGCAAAAATTCTGGCGAAGAACGGATACCGAATGACCTCGTGATCGTCTCTCCCTCATCATCGGGCAGCGGGGGAGGTCGGTATGGCGAAGGGTTGAATGTTCAGGAACGGCAACAGGGAGAACGATGGGCAGCCCTTGCTGGTTTGGAGGACATCTTTTTTGGCTACGATAGTTCGACCGTTTCCAGCGCTGCACGTGAACGATTGCTCAATGCTGCGATGTGGCTGCAAAGAGATCCACAGAATAAGCTCATGATAGAAGGGCACTGCGATGAGCGGGGGACGAATGACTACAATCTTGTGCTCGGAGAAAAACGTGCGCGGGCGGTAGTGAATTTTCTGCGCGATCAACGCCTCGATGGGAGCCGATTGACGGTCGTGTCCTATGGGAAAGAACGCCCGTTTTGCCGCGCTCACGATGAAATGTGCTACCAGCAGAATCGACGAGGGCATCTGGTCGTCCGGCACTAACGTAAAAAGACACCCAACGCTACATGGCGCGCCAAGCCCGGCCGTCCGCCTGAATTAAACGGTCAGCTTCTGCCGGTCCCCAGGTGCCGGCCGGATACTCCGGCAACCGTCTTATCTTTTCTTCTTTCCAGCCGTCCAACATCAGCGTGATCCAAGCCCACGATGCTTCGACGGCGTCCCGACGCATAAAGAGGGAAGCGTCTTCGACCATGACATCCAGCAACAGCCGTTCGTACGCTTCGGGTGTGCCTCCCGAAAAGGCATCATCGTAATTGAAATTCATCTCGACGGGATGAGTCTGCGCTTTCGTGCCGGGCACTTTCGAGGTCACCCTTAAAGAGAACCCCTCTTTGGGCTGAATACGCAGTGCCAAGACATTGGGCGCCTGGGGTACGGTCGGATTGGCATTAAACAAAATTTGTGGAATATCTTTAAACTGCACCGAGACTTCGCTCGCTCGTTTAGGCAGGGCTTTTCCGGTTCTGAAGTAAAACGGCACACCCGCCCAACGCCAATTCTCCACGAAAAGTTTCAGCGCGACATACGTTTCGGTCGTTGAATCGGGATGCACGCCCGGCTCCTGACGATACGCAGGCACCTCAACCATCCCGATCTTGCCAGGACCGTACTGTGCCCGGACGGTCATCCGCTCTACGTCTTTTCCAACAATCGGGCGGAGACACCGCAACACACTCATGCGTGCATCGCGGACGACATGGGGATCAAGCGAGTGAGGAGGTTCCATAGCCACGAGGCAAAGCAATTGCAGGATATGGTTTTGCACCATATCTCTCAGGGCGCCGATCTTGTCATAATACGCGGCTCGGGTGCCGACTCCTTCCGCCTCACTGACGGTAATCTGGACATGGTCGATGTATTTGCTATTCCAGATCGGCTCGAAAATGCTGTTTGCAAAACGCAGCACCATGAGGTTCTGGACCGTTTCTTTGCCGAGATAATGATCAATGCGGAAGATTTGCGATTCATCGAAGCCCTCTGCCAGGGCGGCATTGATCTGTCTTGCCGATTCAAGATCGTGTCCAATGGGTTTTTCCACGATGATGCGACAGAACGGCTTATTGAGGTCCGCTCGATACGCCAATCCTGCCTGTTGCAAGCCTTGGCAGATGGGAGCAAACGCATCGGGCGGCACAGCCAGATAAAAAATCCGGTTTCCAGGCAAGTGGTGATCGGTCTCAACCTTCTCAAGCAACAATTTCAGGCCCTCATAGGTTCCTGCCTCTGAAATGGATCCGCGATGGTAAAAGAGTCGGGGTTCGAAAGCGGACCATTTGGGCGGGTCCAGAGGCCGGCGTGAATATTTCTTCACCCCCTCACGCATACTGGTGCGAAAATCTTCATTTCGTAACGCCTTACGGCCGTTCCCGACGACGGCAAAGTCAGACGGCAGCATGCCGTCGAGCAACAAGTTATAGAGGGCTGGAATGAGCTTTCGTCGTGTGAGGTCGCCTGATGCGCCGAAAATGACCACGGTACAGGGGGGGGTCACGGCGTGTCGCCCGCTGTCTGAAGGCAAGCTGACCTGGACCATGGAGGCCTTCTCCTATTCGGTTCTCAGCGTTTGACCGCATGGCCGCCGAACGCGTTACGCAATGCGGCCAGCATCTTCTCTGAAAATGATTCCGGTTGCCGGGAACGGAATCGTGTGAACAAGGCGGTGGTCAACGCCGGAACCGGTACATCTTTTTCAATGGCCTCAGCGATCATCCATCGCCCCTCACCAGAATCCTGGACATAGCCCTTCAGCTTCTCCAAATGAGGATCCTGCGCCAGGGCGTCGGCCGCCAATTCGAGCAGCCACGACCGCACTACGCTGCCATGCATCCACAGATGGGCGATAGTTGGAAGGTTCAATTGATACTCGCTCTTCGCCATGAGTTCGAAGCCTTCCGCATAGGACTGCATGAGGCTGTATTCAATGCCATTGTGAACCATTTTGACATAATGACCGGCTCCATGGGCGCCGACATGAGCCCATCCCGACGGGGGGGCCAGCGTGTCGAAGATTGGCGCCAGACGTTTCACTGCAGGATCATTACCACCAACCATCAGGCAGTAGCCGACTTTTAATCCCCACACGCCCCCGCTGGTTCCTGCGTCGATGTACTGAACGCCTTTCTGGCTCAAGGTCGTTGCACGACGCACGTCGTCATGAAAGCGCGTGTTGCCCCCGTCAATCATGACGTCATCCGATTGAAGATGTTCCGCCAGGCTCCACACCGTTTCTTCCGTCGGCTTTCCAGAGGGCACCATCATCCACACAGCTCGCGGGGAAGTCAGCTTGGCGACCAAATCGGCGAGCGACGCTGCCGCGATGCATCCCTCCTGTTGTTGCGCCTGCTGGATAAGTTCTGGGTTTCGGTCGTACACCACCACTCGATGACTGCCTTGCCGCAGCCGTGTCACCATGTTCATGCCCATTTTACCGAGACCGATAAATCCGATTTCCATGCACGACCTCTTCCGTAGAAGGTGAGCTGGCACACGATAGGCGATTTTAGCACAGTGCCGTTGCCGTGTTGCGCAAGATTGTTCTGGAACCTCTGGCCCGGTGCGTCTCTTTGTCGCACATGAACAACCTAAATACTGACCTGACTGTCGGGCTGCCTCTACCTTCCATACGAGCCTCATTGATGAACCCTCTCGACAGGCCATGCTCGAGAGCAGCAGATGGAAGTTTTGACATGACCTGTCCTGCTGAAATACACTTACGGGCGGCCATGACCGACGTCTTCGCTGCTGCCGACAAGAGGGGCTAGATGATTTCGACACAGCATGGTGTGATGCTTGCTTTCGGGATCATCGGCGTGCTTATAACGGCTACGACTCACGACACGACGGCCGGCGAAATTGGTGTCATTACCTTTGTGCAAGGAGCTGTGACACTCGCCCATCCGCACGCGCCTGCCGCACCAGCCAAGTTTCGCGATGACGTGCAGTTTCATGACATCATCGAAACCCACCAAGCGTCTCGGACGAAAGCGCTGTTTCAAGACGACAGCATGTTGACCGTCGGCGAGCACAGTCGGATTGAGATTACAGAATTCGTGTTCAACCCGCAGGAAAGCACGCGCAGCGTCATCATTAATCTGGTTGGAGGAAGGTTGCGAGCCCTGGTAGGAAAGGTGTTTGCCGAATCAGGCTCCCGTTTTGAAATCCACACCCCCACGGCGGTAGCGGCGGCGCGAGGCACCTATTTTGTCGTGTGGCTCAATCACAAGGGCCGGACGGGAGTGGCCAACATTGGCGAGCATGGTCGTGTGGATTTCAATAGCCATGGTGTCACTGTCATTCTTCAATCAGGAGAATTTTCCGAGGAGGGGGATGACGGTCCAACGCTGCCGGTTCTGTTTAGTATACATGGAAGCGACGTGATTGCGGAGGGCTTTGCTGACGACAATACGCTTGGCTTCCTGCGACAAACGATCGTGGACACCGATGTGAGAGAACGCCTCAAAGTGGAGATCCACGGTGTCTCGGTCTCTTCAGGCGGCGTGGGCGTTCCCTTAGGGGTGTTGACATCACCATCGTCGCTGCCTGCCGGTGGTGCACTGACGCCTCCTGCGGTCATTTCAGGGGCGGCCGGACTGAGAGGACCGCTCGGAGGAAGTATTCCGGCCGGGAGTGGAGCAAGTGGAAATATTCCCGGGGGCGGCGGAGTCTCTTCTCCTGCAGGTCCCCCAATTGTGACAGGACCTATTGTGCCCCCGTCTCCTGATGGTGGTGGAAATCACGGAACTCCTTAACGGAACTCCTTAGAAGCGAATGGTCTTTACCGTCCCTCCGATGATTGGATGAAGCGCATACCATACGCATTGGTGTATACCCTCAATCAGTTCGTTCTCTTCTCTCCCTCGACACGCCCATCACGATTGTGACGCGTCGGCACGTCTGAGAGCACATGCCCCAGGTATGGTTAGGTAAAACAGGGCTTATTCAAAAAATCGGCGCCGGCGTGGCGGCAGGGATAACGGCCGTCATCCTGCTGGTCGCATTCGTCGGTCCAGACGGGTTGCTCCGGCTGGAGAATGCGTCTTTGGATGGTCGGTTTGTCGTGCGAGGGCCGCGGCCGGCCAGCTCCGACATTGTGTTGGTCGCGGTCGATGAACAAAGTTTGCAGGAAGTGGGCCGCTGGCCGTGGGCACGTGACACGCAGGCGCGATTGGTTCAGGCCATAAGCGCGGGCGGTGCCAAGGTGATCGGCCTAGATATTATCTATGCAGAAGCGGAATCCACCGACGCACGCCGTATCCTTGATGATGTCCATCGCGCCGCGATGGCGCCCGGCGCCGCCTCACCGACTCTTCGGGGGTGGTTGGCGCAGACGCTGGCTCAGGTCGACACGGACGGGCAATTTGCCGACAGTCTTAGGGCAGCCGGCAATACGATCTTAGCGCTGCCGTTTGTCGTGCCTGAAACCAACAGGCCGGACAATCCCGGCTATCCGACCCCAGTCACCGGAGTGACGTCTGTCCCGGAGTATGTCAAACGCAGCGCATTCGTGCTGATCAGGCACAGCACGAGCGGGTCAGCCTTGGAGCCTTACATCGCGGTCGATCAACATGCCCCTCTGAAGGCATTTGCGCTGGAAGCGATCGGGATGGGACATGTCTACAGTCTTCCGGATCAGGACGGCATGACGCGGTATGAATACCTTGTCCTTCGGTATGGGGACGAGTATTACCCGTCCTTCCCATTGGAAATGGCCCGCGCCTATCTCAACGTGCATCGAGATCGAATGGCCTTCATGCTGGGCGAGGGCGTGCAGCTCGGAGATCGACTCATTCCCACCGACCAAAAAGCACGTATGCTGATTAATTATCTTGGCCCCGAACGACATTTCCGCTACGTCTCGGCCTCGGACGTGCTTCAACAGAGAGTTCCCCACGGGACGTTTCGGGACAAGATCGTGATCGTCGGCACGGCCGCGCTCGGGACCTACGATCAGAAGGCGACCCCATTTTCAGCCAATGTGCCGGGAATCGAGAAAAACGCAACAGTAGTTGACAATATCCTTCGAGGAGCCTTTGTGCAGAAACCATGGTGGTCCAGGCCTCTGGATCTCGCTCTGATTCTCGGGTTCGGGCTCGGATTGGGCTATGTCCTGCCGAAGATGCGAGCCGTTCCTGCTGCGCTGCTCACCGGAGGCTTAGGCCTGGCGTATGCCGTGGCTGCCCACATGGTCTTTGTCTCGTATGGACTGTGGCTGGATATGGTCGCACCGATTCTGACCATCGTGATCATTTTCATCTGCGTCACGGTGCTGCGATTCATGATCGAGGAACGTCAAGCCAAGGAGGTGCGAGCCCTATTCTCGAGCTATGTGAGCCCGCAGATCGTCGACGAGTTGATTAAAGATCCGGGGAAGGCCACCGTCGGCGGGGATCGGCGGGAGCTGACGATGCTCTTTTCCGATGTGGTTGGCTTTACGAGCTTCAGCGAACAGCATGCGGCAGAAACGGTGGTGGCTCAATTGAATGAATATCTTGAAGCGATGACGGATGTGATTTTTCGCTGGAACGGAACCTTGGATAAATTTGTGGGCGATTCGATTGTCGTGTTCTGGAATGCGCCGGTCGAACAGCCTGATCATGTCGAGTTGGCGACTAAGTGTGCCTTGAACATGCGCAAGCGATTGGAAGAGTTACAGTGCAAATGGAGAGCCGAGGGCCGGACGCCGTTCGAACACGGGATTGGGATTAACACCGGCGTGGCCGTGGTGGGCAACATCGGCGCGGAAGGCAAAAAAATGGATTATACGATGATCGGAGACTACGTCAACTTGACCGCGCGGGTGGAAGGCCTGACGCGTCGCTTCAGCACGGGCATCGTGCTCACGGAATATACCGCCGTGCGGCTGAAAGCGTTGATTGTCGACGGGGAGCGTGCGGATAACCGAGGATGCCTCGGACACGTCGCGTTACACAAGCTCGGGGCCGTGAAGGTCAAGGGCAAAGAGCGCGTCGTGGTGGTGTACGGCTTGCAATCGCTGGGACGGCATGAACGCTCGACGGTGAATGAATCGTCATCCGCCGGCATCTTGGAAATATCGGAAAAGTAGATCAGTACCGTCTTAGAGGCAGTGCGTCAAACGTGTTTTCGTCTGGTCGACGGATGGCTTGACCCGCAGAGTCTGCTCCTTCTGCTTCTTACACGCGCGTTGCGCGATCGTCTCGGTCATTCGCTTCACAGGAGGAGGCGATGGCGTATTCATCGCCGTTGTCGTGTTCAGATTCGGCTCCAGATTTGTGGTCCGCACGATGTCGGTGACGAACGGCTTGGCCGCCTCCATCGGGACGGCTTGGACAGGCGGATGGTTGGGAGCCGTGGCAGACAGATAGCCGGGACGAATGACGACGCTGACTCCCATCGCCTGGAAGGTCGCCTCGCCGTGGCTTCCATGGTTGATGACGCCGACCGATCGTATGGCGGTTCCACCCGGTTCCGCGGCCTCTTGTCCGTCGAAGTCTTCCTGAACCCATACAGTGACTTCTCCATTGTGTGTCGCCGTGCTGGACCCCGCCGCGAGAATTTCGATGGTCCATACGTCTTCGGCGTCAGCGGCCACCACCTTCATCCGAAGCGTACCCCGTTCCAATCCCACGATCGTATGCCGATCGGCGGCCGGCTGCTGAAAGGTGAGCCGGGTATTGGGCCCCAGCATAAGCCGGCCTTGGGGTAAAGCGATGTGTGCATTCGCCTGCGCCTGGGTCTCGATCACGTCGTCGACGAAGACCGGATAGGACTGCACCACCCGTTCGGGGTGCATCAATTCAGCTCGTGCGAGAAAAACATTCCCCCTGACGAGGCTAATCTCTCCCATCGACTGTGGCCGCAATTGCATCAGGCAGGCAGGCAAGGTCAAGGCGATACACGCTCCACATACACCTATAGTGAGGAGGCGTAAACGCCGTCCGGAAGGAGCAAGCCGTCTGTAGGGAAGCATCATCACGTGGGAAGGGTAGCAGGACATACGCGAAGACGCTGTCAGGACGGAGAGGAAATCGCGTAGGTAGATTACTTACCTTGGTGTTTCCGGACCGCCGTTCGTTGAGGCTTCTGGATCATCTGCAGCACAAGGGTCCGCTCGTCGGCCTCGGAGGTCAGCTCACCATTCAACCGGCCGTCCAGCAGCCGACTAAAAATGGTGGTATAGATCGGGCCCGGCTTCACGCCAAGCGCGCGCAAATCGGTCCCGGTCATCGTGGGTGTGACGTGTTGATACGTCGTAAAAAAGGCCGAGAGTTGACGCTTCACGGCATCCGACCGGCATTTAGCGATCAAAAACAGCAGCACTTCATCCGGCAGCTTCCTCAGTATTCGGGAGGCCTCCGAGGGCTTGAGCGCGGGGCGACGTTCCAGCCGGCGGAGGAGTTCGCGTGCTTGATCACGGGCCATACGTATCGTGGTGGCCTGACGCCGGGAAACGGTGAGACGTGTCAGCGTCTCTTCCAGCGCGTCGATGGGCAAGACATCCATCAGCGCCATCAGGTAAACCAGCCATGCTTCAATCGGACGATCCAGGTAGAGCAGCCGGTACCAATCCAACGCGTCTTCAATCTGCTTCAGCATCGCACCGACTTGAGGCATTGGCTTCAGCTTGGGATGGACAAATCGGAGCAGATCCAGTTCGCCGAGACGCACAATGGCCTGCCGAGGCTCTTCCTCCGAGAGCAGCAAGACGAGTTCGGTCAGCAGTCGCGATCCTGAGAGGCGGTGAAACAGATCCATCTTTACCGCTTCCTTGATCAGGCTCAGCGTTTCCTTTCCCAGCCGAAACCCGAATCGATGCTCGAATCGGACGGCCCGGAAGACGCGTGTCGGGTCTTCCATGAAACTCAGGCTATGCAGGACCCGGATGATACCGTCTTTCAGATCCCGCTGCCCGCCGTAAAAATCGAGTAGCACGCCGAATTGTGTCGGGTTGAGGCAAATGGCTAACGTATTGATCGTGAAGTCGCGGCGATGCAGGTCCTTCTTAATCGAGCTGCGTTCGACGGTCGGAAGAGCGGTCGGATATTCGTAGTATTCGGTTCTGGCGGTCGCGATATCCAATTTGCGGCCGCCTTCCACAGTGATCACCGCCGTTCCGAAACGGTCATGCGTCTCGACGGTGCCGTGTAATTCTCGGCTCAGCGCGCAGGCGTAGGCAATGCCGTCGCCTTCGATCACCAGGTCGAGATCCAGATTCGGCCGGCCCAATAACAGATCGCGCACAAAGCCACCCACCACAAAGGCGGAGACGTTCCGGCGTTCAGCCAGTTCACCGGCGGACTTCAGGAGTGTGTACAGTTCGTCAGAGAGGCGCGCTTTCAGCTGTCCCCGGACATTCCGCGTATGCCGGCTTACGGGCGGTTCATTGCCCTTGGAGCGCGCATGCGCCGCCGCCAGCACATCGCGGTGCAGGGTACGGAGGAGATCGGTCCGCGTGATCACACCGATTACTTTGGTGCGATCCAAAATGGGCACAAATCGCTGGTTCCGCTCCAGCATGTGGGATTCGATATCACGAAAGGGCGTCTCCGACGCCGCGGTGTAGGCATCGGTCTGCATCAGGTCTTTGACCGGTTTACTCTGTAGATGATGAAAGAGTGCTTTTTGAATCGTCTCACGCGTGATCAGTCCGCGATAGCGCCGGCGGCCGTCTATCACCGGCATGGCGTTCACGCCATACTTTGTCAGTGCCATTTCGACTTCAGCGGCGGTTGACGTGTCGGTCACCACTTTTGCGGGAACCGTCATGACATGACTGGCAAGGAGATGCGCCTCAATGCGTGCTGTGAGCCACTCCGTGAGCTGTTCTCGTATTTCGATTAATGTCTTGCCTTTTACCGTGGCCGCGGCGGCGACGGCATGTCCGCCGCCGCCGAACCGGCGTGCCAACTGTCCCACATCGATCTCGGCGCGGCGGCTGCGGCCGATGATCTCCACTTTGTCGTCCAACGCAATGGCGGCAATGACGGCATCGAGACCCTCAAGTTCGGCCAATTTATGCACGATCTCGGCATAGTCACCGCGATATCGATCATAGGTGCTGGTCGTCAACAAGACTTTGCGGCCGTCCAGATACACGGTCTCGCTGTTGTGGAGAAGATCATTGAGCAGCGTGATCTGTGCAGGATCGAGCGGACGTTTCAGTGTGTCGGTGACTGCGGTTAAGTCTGCTCCCATGCGCAGGACATAGGCTGCCGCCTCCAGGTCGCGAGGGGTAGTCGAGCAAAAGGCCATGAACCCCGTTTCTTCGTACAGTCCTGTCGCCAGGACCGTCGCTTCGAATGGAGTCAGGGGTATCCCTTTGGCCTTCAACTGCTCGATGAGGAGTGTGACGGTTGCACCGACTGAATCGGTGAGCGTGTACTCTGCTCGCGCTAAGGCCTCGCTGAGGGGATGATGATCATAGATATGGACGAGGACTTTTCGATTGTCCCATAGGGCTTTCAACGGGCCAAGACGATCGGGCTCGTGGGCGTCCATGAGAATCAATCGGGTGACCTGTGTGACGTCGAGGTCCTTGAGCCGGGTGATGCCTACATCATGTACGGCGAGGAAGCTCCGGACCGGCTCTTGCGCGCCGGCGGGCAGGACCAGGCTGGCGCCGGGATAGAGCTTGCGCCCCGCCACCATGGACGCCAATCCGTCAAAGTCGGCGTTGAGATGAGTCGTGATGACATCCATAGAGAAAAGGTCGGTCGGCTGCCGGAATCACAGCTCTATCGATTGTAGCAGGATGAAGCGATGGAAAGAAAAAGGGGATCGGCTAATCGACACGGGCCGGATTGGGGATGTCTTTAAAAATCAGATGGCACAATTCCTGTCCCAATGCCAGACGTTCGGCGAGCGTCGGCGCTGTCATCGTGCGATCGAATAATTCCCCGACGACCGCATCGCGCGTCATGGCGAATCGAAGCAAGTCCGCCGGCGCGGTCAGCCAGAATCCCCTGAGGCGGAAAAACGCGTTCAGCACATGATCGAGAAACACTCCCAGAAGGTACTGGGCCGTGGCCGGCTGATGCAGCATGTCCTGCACCTTTCCGAGTCGATGTATGCAATCGGCCTTGAGTCGTATTCGTTCATTCATGCTGGCCGGTTTCGGACCCTGCCGGAAGCGCTGCGCAGCCTTTTCCACCAGTTTGGCGCCGATCATCTCATGGTCGAACAGGACGCGCCCTTTGCGAAGCAGCGGCGGGAGGCGGGAGACATGCGGCATTTCCTGCTCGACTGTCTTGTGGCTACGATACCGGATATCGATCGACCGGTCGGCCACGCGGACGATTTCTTCCCCTTCGTCCTGTCCCTTGACCAGCGTGATGAAATTCAGATCGCTGTGTGGTGTCAGACTGCGGCGCGCCCCGGACCCAACCAGAATAATGGACACTAGATCCGCCCCACGCTTGCCGCGTATGTACATCAGCGCTTCAGCGATGATGCGATCGGTGCCGGGAGGATTTGGTGGCAATATCGCCTCGGGGGGGTCAGGGAAAGGCAGCAGCTCGGCAACGAGTTCCTCCCTTGTGGGGAGGGACGCGGTCGGTTCTAGAGAAGAGGATGAGTGGGGTTCCATGGGGTCAATCGTGCTCATGAGCCCGTTATTCGCCGGTATGTGGTGTCATGTTGGAGCGAAAGGAACACGCTTGTCTGAATCTTGTGACAGACATCGTCTTGATCATCGTCCTTACTTCAGCATTCGCGCATTCTAGAGACCACCACGGCGAAACGTCAACTACCGAGTGGTGGTCTGGACGTTACGATGACTAGCGACCTGGAAGGACGATGCTTCTATGCGGTGTGATGCCGATACCCACCATGACGGTGCTCGTAATGAGGGGAACCAAGATGTTCATCCACACAGTCCCCTCACGGATACAGACGAGGATTCTGTGCATGGAAAGACATTCTTCCCGCGTAGCCGGTGATCTAGCGAGTCAGGACCGCTGCAAAGGTGCGTCCGGCTTCTTCAATAGCTTCGCCACTGACATCCAGGTGAGTGACTGCTCGAAAGTTGCGTCCGCCAATCGCATTGACCAGGAGGCCCGCTTGCTTCAACTCGGTGACGAGCTGCGCCGGTGAGCGGCCAGTGTCCTCCACCTCAAACACGATGATATTGGTTTCGACGTGTGTCGGGTTCAACGATACGGACGGGATAGTGTGAAGGATCTGTGCAAGGCGTTTGGCATGGCCGTGGTCTTCCTTGAGCCGTGCAATATTGTGCTCCAACGCATAGATGCCGGCTGCGGCCAAGATGCCGGACTGACGCATAGCCCCGCCATACATGCGTCGGAACCGGCGCAACCTGTCGTGGAGTGTCAGATCGCTGGTGGCAATCAGTGATCCGACCGGCGCACCCAGTCCTTTTGAGAGACACACGGAAACCGTTTCAAAGTGCCGGGCATAATCTGCCGCCGGTATGCCGCTGGCCACCGCGGCATTCAACAATCGGGCGCCGTCCAGATGCATCGGGATGCCGTGGCGTTGAGCGACAGACCGGATCGCTTCGATGGTGGCAAGCGGGTAGATGGAGCCACCCCCGCTGTTGTGCGTGTTCTCGAGACAGATCAGGGCCGTGGGGATGGTATGAGGATCTTTGGGACGGATGGCCGTTTCTATGTGTTCGGCTGTGAGGAGCCCACGTTCTCCACGGACCCAGTGAAGCTGCACGCCTGAAAGGGCTGCCGCGGCTCCCTGTTCATATCTCACGATATGGGCCGTACTCTCAACGATGACTTCTTGGCCGGGCTGAGTCTGCGCGCGAATCGAGAGCTGATTGGCCATCGTGCCGGATGGAACAAAGATCGCCGCGGTTTTACCCAGCAGACCGGCTGCCATCTCTTGCAGCCGGTTGACCGTTGGATCCTCGCCGTAGACGTCATCGCCCACTGGAGCGCGGGCCATGGCATCGCGCATGGCCGGAGACGGCTTCGTGACGGTGTCGCTGCGCAGGTCGATCATCGCCTCAAAGCTCTTGTTCCAGTTTTCGCGCGTCGTCGAATCGAAATCCTTGCCAATTGAGTACCGGATAGACCGAGAAGATCGGCGTGTTATAAGGCACGACGGCCTTTTCAACACCCGGAAGGAGTTGCAGATGCATATTCACGAAATTGAAGCTTAAGCCGTCCTGCCAAGGACGATGAGACGATGGCGCGTACGCCTGAATCTTTTCAGTCGCATAGGTCCGGGTCAGAAGTCCGGCTGCCCCTTCGAGGCCGTACTCATGCAGATCGGGCGCGCCTTGAATTAATAACGACATCAGCGACGCGTCGAACCAGATTTTGAAATTGCAGACGATCTGAACGTATGGGCCCAGCGTATTGATGCCATCGAGGAAGGCTCGCGCCAGCCCGATCTCTTGCGGGACATCATCGGGGAGAGGGCGTTCGACTCGCCCCATGTCCGATTCTTTCACCGGCGACGCCGAGACGAACAGGAGGTGAGGATCGTCCATCGGGACATCCAACACCTCATCATCGTAATAGCTGATCAGCTTGCCCAGGTCGTAGCGCAGCGGGAAAGAGTAGCCCATCCTGGCGTACCAGATCCGTAATCCGGCCTCCAATGGATCGTCGGGACGGCGGCTGATTTTCAGATCGAACGGCAGCATGAGATGCAGTGCGCCGGTGCGGGCACTCATGAACGGCGCGCAGGCGCCGGCGAATTCTTTGTGCACGCTGGGATTTTCCGGTTCGAACCTCCGCCCGGGGCCGGTGAAGTGTTGTGCGGTCTTGGCTTCTTTCGTCAGCTTGAATTTCTGTTGATAATAGGACGAGGCGCGTTTCTGCGCCGTGTTGAGAAAATAATCGGGGAGATCCGTCTCGACAATGATGTGTTGCTTCTCGAGGCTGGCTGGTGCCGCACCAGTGCGGGTGGCTCGCATGGCCTCGTTGTACAGATCCCATTCGACGGATGTTTTCTGAATTTCCTGCGTGAGCTGCCGGGAAAGTTCAGGATTCGCGTACTGCGTGCGACGAAGGATCTGATTGGCCCGTTGCAAGCACTCCAACTTATGAATGTATCGTTTGGGTTCTGCCGCGAAGACCTCCGCTGTGGCCATGTAGAGATTGAACTGTTCCTCCGGCGTGAGCCCGATCTGGTCAAGATCGTGTTCCTTGAGAAACGCAAACGCGAGCGGGCCGAAGGATTCCTCTTTGCGAATGCAGAGGGTGAGTAAATAGTTGTACTGTGCGCGAGCTTCTTCTGAGGTCATGTCGCATTCTAAGGGAATGACCGTGACAACGACAAGCCACGGTCTTTATAATTGAAAGCTCAGGTGTGGACAGTTCCCGCGCCATCGGAGAACAGCTCATTAGTCAGGCGCGCAATGAAGGTGGACGCCGCGCAAGATCATTGACACGCGAAGAATACAACGAGAAGGACTGACATCATGGTTGAAGTTCCAGTAAAGCTGTACATGGATAGAGTGCTGAAAGCCGCCCGTCAGGCCGTTCGCCCGATGGCACAGTTTTCGACCGTGGCAAAGAACAAGGTGTTGCTGACAGTGGCCGACCGTTTAGCTGAACAGGAACAGGATATTTTTGACATCAATGAGCGTGATGTCAAGGCGGTCGGCAAAAGCATGGAAGGGGAAAAGGATCGGATGAAGGAGGCGGTCGATCGCGTCCGTCTGAAGACAGACGATCTGAAGCAGATGTGTGAGGATTTGCGGCGCATGGCGGATCTTCCTGACCCCGTCGGGGAAGTGACGTCCATGCAACAGCGACCCAATGGCATGCAAGTCAGTCGCGTGCGGGCTCCTATCGGCGTCATCGGGATCATTTCCGAGTTCGGACCTCGCATTATGACCGAATCCGTCGCCTTGTGCCTGAAGTCCGGGAACGTCTGTGTGTACCGCGGGGGGCCGGAATGGTTACAGACGACGACCAAGTTGGCGGCCTTGTGGAGAGAAGCCGCGAACGATGCCGGGATCCCAACGGATGGTCTGACCTTCATCGAACGGGCCGAGAAGGAAGCTGCGATCGAGATGTTCCGGCAATCGAAATGGATCGATGGGCTCATCGTGAAGGGGTACACGTCGTTGCGCAAGGCGATCGTCGAACAAAGTCGAATCCCGATTCTCTGTCATGATTTCGGGGTGAGTGTCATGTATATCGATGGCGAGGCCGACCTCCCCTTGGCACAGAATATCGTGGTCAATTCCAAAGTGCAGCGGGTGACGGCCGCCAATTCGATTGATACGCTGCTTGTGCACCAGGCCACCGCGCGCTCTCTGGTGCCCGCCCTGATCCGCCGGCTCTTGGATGAATTCAAGGTCGAAGTGCGGGCGTGTCCCAAGACGGTGTCCTTGATCGGGGCACAGTCATTTACGTCCTATAAAGTTGTACAGGAGGCGACGGACGAAGATTATGCCCAGCAGGTTCTCTCCCCCCTGTTGGCCATTAAGGTGGTCAACACCTTCGATGAAGCACTGGACCACATTGCGCAGTTCAGCCCGACACACACGGCCGCCATTGTCACCCGAGATTATGTAAACGCTATGCGGTTTACGAGAGAAGCCGATGCGGCAGCCGTCGTGGTGAACGCGTCGACACGATTGCATGACGGAGAGGAATTCGGCATGGGCGGCCAAATTGGCGTCAACACCGGGCGATTGCATGCCCGTGGACCGATTGCGCTGGAGCAACTGACGTGTGAAAAATACGTCGTCCTGGGAACGGGACAGCTCAAACATCCGCACCCGGTGCCGGTGACCTATGAAGACGCCATCATGCTCAAACGGCCCTCCTGAGGCTGCTGAAAAAGCTCTTCAGCGGCGTTCTCAGTCGTGAGTCCCCTTCAACGTACCGCAAGGGTACGCCTCAGGGGGCCTCGCTCCCTGCGGCCTTGCTGAAGAACTTTTTGACCAGCCTCTCGTGAGATTCTAAGTGTGATTCCTGCTTTATCAGAAAGCCTAGCCCAACATCTCGCCTGGTGGGGATTGCGCCGCTTTGATTCCGATCAGGCTTATTTTCAATGGCAGCGGGATATTATTCCAGCCGCCGATTTGGCTCGACTCACTGAATTAGCTCAACACAAGTCTACCCATGGAGGCGACGTCGTCCTTGAAGTCGCGTTTTATGATTTTTCAGTGCGTCCTGGGGTGTTGGCTGCGCTCTATAGTCAGCGTTATGACTACTACATGGCCGTTGGCCCGCTGGTTTCCTGCCGCATCGGTTCCGCGCAGGCTGTTCTGGATGTCGGGTGCGGGCCGGGGATTTTGACGACCTTCTATGCTCGGCAGTTTCCACACGTTGACTTTCTTGGTATTGACCGATCCGTGGCGTCGGTCTCGGCGGCTCAGGAACGTGCCGAAGAGCTCGGCCTGAACAATGTTCGGTTTGAGCGCGGGGATGTCGAGGTCACCACACCGATCGGTTCGTATGATCTCATCCTCGCGACGCATGCCTTGTTGCAAGCTGAGCACGATCCTGGCGTTCCAAGCGCGGATTGGCGAAGCTTTGAGCGCTCCCGAGACGCTCGCCTGCAAGGTGAGTTTGAACGTCGGACCGGTCTGGGCCCGCGGCTCGACCATCTCGCTGCGGCGCTGGCGGCAGAGGGCCGGTGGCTTATCTTTGAAAAAACCCGGCCACTGGCCAGACGGATTCCCTTCCAGCGGGCCCTTGCCGCACGCGGCTGCGTCCTTCTCGAGCCTCCCATGCCCATCGGCTACACCCTCGTTGAAGAAGTGGCCGATGATGGTCCTTTCTATGTCCTCGGTCCGGCCTCGGTCGGCAGGACATCCAGCTATGAATGGGACGAGTTGCCTGAATTGGATGGACGACCGACGGTCGACATCTCACAGCTCTGCAACCTGACCACTAGGGCACATGGAACGCTCTACGAGAATCATGATGCATCCGCACAGTTTGTATGGGCACAACTATCCGGCCGTCAGATCATGCAAGAGACTACACGCGAGGGTCCTGATGGCAAACAGTTGCACGTGGAGACGGGGAAGGCCCAAGGACTGTCCTACTTGTTTTGCGCCAATACTTTTGATCAACGCCAGTTAGTCCTCGTCAGGCCAGACCAGGCCGGGATGCTGGATGAGTATTACGAGGAAATAGTGAATTCTACCGATGCGCGGATGATCGGATAAGACACTCCTGAGGTTGCTTGACCTTAGTCAGTGAGTCCACATAGAATGATCGATGCCGTGATTTTTTCAGGACTTCCAAAGGGAGACCGCGCTCATGAGAGTCGAGTATTCTAAGGGCGAACGGGCGAGCCGTGAGCTGATTCAACTCCACCGTCAAGCGTCGGAAGCGGCGAGCGGGCGCAAGATGAAGGTCATGTTGGTCTTCCCCCCCGATTGGTATCCCTCCGAACCGTATCTGAGTCTTCCCTCACTGACCTCCGTCCTCCGGGCGGCCGGCCACCAGGTCATTCAAAAAGATATCAATCTGGAAATGTACGACTGGTATTTCAGCGAGGATTTTCTCAAACGAGTCCTCCGTCGGGTGCCGCAACAATTGGATCGCCTGCGGAAACTGTCCAAGAAACGGGAATTGGCGGAGTGGGAACGGGATGTTCAGCTTGCTCTGTGCGACCTGACGCGAGAGTACATTGCAGAACTGATCAAGAAAGCGGAGACCGCCAAGCATATCGTGCGAAGCCAGGAATTCTATGACGCCGATAAGCTGGAGTGGGCCATCAATGTGTTCCGCGAGGTGACCGGCGTGATCTCGCTGGTTTACGCCCCGGCACGCATTTGCATGCCGCCGATGGAGACCGACCTGTCATACAAGGTGTTTGTCTCTTCGGAACTGTTGGATGCCGTCCAGGATATTCAGGTGAATGTGTACCGCGACGTATTCGAGCATCTCTTGAAGCCGGCCATCGAGGCCGAGCGTCCCGATGTCATCGGCATTTCGATCGTGCTGCAGCAGCAACTGTTCTCCACGATGACCTTCTGCGCGCTCATCAAACAACACTTTCCCAACATCCATGTCACCATCGGCGGGAATACCGTGACGCGGCTGCGTGACGTGCTGCCGGACAAGCCGGAGCTGTTTGCGCTCTTCGATAGCGCGGTGGTGTATGAAGGGGAAACGGCCTTCCTTCAATTAGTCGAAGCCGTTGGGGCCGGCCGCGAGCTGACGAGCGTGCCGAATGTGATCTATCGCGATACGATGGGTATCCATACGTCGCCCTTGAGCTTTGCCGAGGATATGGCGTCCTTGCCTCCGCCGGATTTCGACGGCCTCCCCTTGGAAAAGTATTTCTTGCCGGAACGCATTCTGCCGTATCTGGCCACCCGAGGGTGCTATTGGGGGCGTTGCGAATTCTGCGACCACGGCGAAGGCTACACGGCCGGGTACCGCACCAAGAAAATCGACGAGGTCATGGAAGAGATCCGCGGTCTGAGAGACAAGTATCAGACGCGTCATTTTCACTTTACGGACGAATCGTATCCGCCGGCGCTTTTTCGCAAGCTCACGCGTAAGTTGGTCGAGACCAATATGGACATCGCCTGGACGACCCACATGCGGTTTGAAAAAAGCTTGCTCGATGACGCGGTGTGGAAAGATGCCGTCGATTCCGGCTGTCGCTATCTGCACTTCGGATACGAGTCCGGCAATGAGCGGGTACTGAAATTGATGGATAAGGCGACGACCACCGAGGTCATTCATCGGAGTCTGGAGTTATCAGCAGGCGTCGGCATTTGGAACCATGTCATGGGGTTCTTCGGCTTTCCTGGCGAGCGGCGCGAAGATGCGCTGGATTCGATTCGATTTCTGGAAGAGAACAAAGACCTCGTGCACTCCATTGGATTTGGAACCTTTGACCTGAGCAAGCATACGCCGGTCGCGAAGAATCCCGAAAAATTCGGCGTGACGGCGTACAAAAATCCGGAGTGGGATCTGGCGCTCGATTATTACTTCACGGTCAAGGATGGTCTCAGCGTGGAAGACGCCGAACGGGTGTTTGAGGAATTTGAGCGCAATCACCATCCGGGGTGGGACCTGCGCGTGTTCATCCGCGAATACATTTTCCTCTATGTCACCCGCTTTGGCACGAATCGGCTGCCCGCCCTGCAGTTCAAGCCGCGTTTCGACGATCCGGTCAGTTCTATCGCAGAAAAGGTGTGCTGATCGTGAAAAAGCTAAACAGCTCTCAGCGGTCAGCATTCAGCTTTCCGCCTTCGGCCTGTTAGGCTGAGTGCTGACGGCTGAAAGCTTATAGTAGGTATTGAATGGCAAGTGACCTCATTCATATCGGAAAAGATAGCCAACCGGCCGCCGCTCTGCAACCATCGGGGCGAAAGCTGAAGACCATGCTGCTGTTCCCCCCTGAATGGGTGCCCACGGCGCCGTATTTGGCCTTGCCCAGTCTCACGGCCGTGTTGCGCCAGAACGGGCATCCGGTCATACAAAAAGATGTGAACATCGAGATGTATGACCTGTTCTTCAGCGATACGTTTCTCATTTGGGTGAAAGCCCGCATGGGCATGCAGCTGCACGCGCTGGAGGCCAAGGAAGCGGCCGGACTCCTGACTGAACAGGAAGTAGATCAAAAGGCTGTTCTGTCCCGAAAGGCCGATGTCGATGTGTTCGAGCTGGCTGAGCACGCCATGGAAGCCAAGCGCATCACCCGCGGCGAAGATTTCTACGCGGCCGATAAACTGGAATGGGCGCTCAAT
>JBDUAJ010000017.1:0-20647 GCA_040004695.1 Nitrospirales bacterium
AACGGGACTGAGGGTCAGATCCGTTACTCCCTAGCCCGGATTATTCCTGAATGCCGTCGCGAGGCGGCTGAGACCGAAGCCTTTATTTCACCCACCCCACCCCAGGCGTTGTCTCACCCACCAACCCCGCGCCTGCCAAGACAGGCCGCTTTGCCCGGAGGACGTGCCCCTTCCCAAGTCACCCGCCCACCTCAGGCGTTATCTCGCCCTCCTAGGTATTTATGAATAATCCTGGTTAGGCCCTTGCGGCCCGGGCTCGAATTGATCTTTTATCCGCCCTTCTCTATAATCCACGTTCTTAATCATTGAGGAAAACATTCATGAATACAGCGAGTAAGCTAGTCCGTGGTGACGGGCGACGGCGGGATCAAACTCGCCCTGTCAAAATTACCAGAGATTTCATTAAGCATGCTGAAGGCTCGGTACTGATTGAAATGGGCGGGACGAAGGTGATCTGTACGGCCTCAGTTGAAGAAAAGGTTCCACCATTTCTAAGAGATAAGGGCCGTGGTTGGGTGACTGCTGAATACGCCATGCTTCCGAGGGCGACCCATGAGCGCACATCCCGGGAAGCCGTCAAAGGAAAACAAGGCGGCCGGACCCTGGAGATTCAACGGTTGGTGGGGCGGGCGTTGCGGGCGGTCGTCGATACGGGTGGAATGGGCGAACGAACCATATGGATTGATTGTGATGTGATCCAGGCGGATGGAGGGACTCGAACGGCGTCGATCACAGGGTCGTTTGTCGCCTTAGCAGACGCCTTCACGGTCTTGAAGCGGAAGAATCTCATCAAAAAGCGCCCGTTGATTGATTACCTCGCCGCCATTAGTGTCGGTAAAGTGGGTGGAGAAGTGATGGTCGACTTGGCGTATGCTGAAGATTCCTTGGCTGACGTCGATATGAATCTGGTCATGACCGGGCGCGGGCGATTTGTCGAAGTGCAAGGCACGGCGGAGCAGGTTTCTTTTGACAAGAAAGATTTGGATCAGTTTTTGGATCTCGGGTGGAATGCCATTCAGGAGTTGGTGTCCCTGCAGAAAGAAATGATCGGCACGCTGGAATAATCAAGGAACCGACGTTGATCAGTCAAATCGTCCTTGCGACGCACAACCCTGATAAACGGGTCGAGATAGCCGCCTTATTGAGCGATCTGGGAATTACAGTGAGAAGCCTGGCCGAATTCCCGCAGGCTCCTGTGGTCGTTGAAGACGGGAAGACCTGTGAGGCGAATGCCATCAAGAAGGCCAAGGTCATTGCGGATTATACCGGGCTCATGGCGGTGGCCGATGATACAGGTCTTGAAGTCGATGCATTAGGCGGCCGTCCGGGGGTGCATGCGGCGCGGTACGCGGGTACACAGGTGAGCTATGAGGACAATTGGAAGAAATTACTTCGTGAACTCGACGGCATTCCGCTGGAACAGCGCGGCGCCAGGTTTCTGACTGTGGTGGCGATCGCGAGTCCAGCTAGGGAACGGGTTGATACGGTGGAAGGTGTGCTGAACGGTCTGATAGTCCAAAGTCCAGCCGGCACAGGAGGGTTCGGATACGATCCTGTCTTTTTAGTTCCCCAGTTGGGAAAGACATTGGCCGAACTGATGCCGGCGGAAAAAAATCGCATCAGCCATCGCGCACAAGCGTTTGCAAAAGCCAAGGCCGTTTTGCAGCAGTTAGAGAAATCAGTCCAAGTCGGGGCGTAGCGCACCTCGGTAGTGCGCCTGCTTTGGAAGCACAGCTAGGGGATTGCCTAGTCATTGATGGCTCTGGTAGTCCCTTTTTCTTCCAACGCTTAGAGTAATTGTTGATTCATCTCTCTTGCTTCTCTCCTCATTGTTGCTCTTTTGTCGCTTTCCTTTAACACCGTAATAACATCTGTAGGTGAGGGGGGTGGGGAGAGACGACGTTCCCCAATCCTGAACTAGGCGCTCTTACAAATTTGTAAACGGGGGCAATTAACGGGACCATCCAACCGGACGACGGAATAAGCGATGTTGGCCACGCAGCGCGCTCTGGTCCATCCGGAAAGTGAGTGAAGTAAATTGTCCGGTAACCGTCGAGTGCCTTCCCAAAGAACTGCACAGCCTCTCCTTCATACTGCACCGTAACCTCATTGTCCCACCCGATCACCAGCGCTGCCACTGAATTCTGCAGAAGGTTTTGGTATTTGCCCGTAGTCTTGATCGCTACGATATTGATCTGATTGAGGACAGGTAATGTCTGAGTCATTTTAACCAGTCTCCGAGATGAGTGCGCCCCAAAAGTTGGACTTCAGCGTATTGACTCCGCATATTGTGCCTTGAACCATAACTGCCACATTAGTGGGTTTTAGAACATCAGAACCTTCTTCAAAGAATAGGCGTGTTGCCGGATAGAAACGGATTATTGTCCCCAGTGTTTGATCTCGTCGAGAAATTCTTGACCGTACTTTTTAGCAATTTCGTGTTCCAGTTCCCATGTTATCGTCCCAACTTTCAGCACGTCGGCGACTTCAGCAAAGTAATTCTCTAATCCAGCCGGCGAGAGAACAAGGACTTTTCCACCATTCGCGCCAGAGTGATAACTGTGCGTGCATCCTTTCGGAATAAACACGAAATCACCCACGTTGGCCGTATAGACCTCTTCATCGCAACGGATCGTGTACTTGCCTTCCAACACATAGAACGCCTCAGCGCCAGTCGGGTGTATGTGCAGAGCAGGACCTACATTCGGCGGATGGAGCATTTCGATCAATGAATAGGTTCCTTCTGAAGCTTCTCCGGAAGCTTTCACAGTCATCCGTGTCCCGCGAAAATCAACGTGCCAACCCTCACCATTTCGCAAGCCATAACCAGCTTTCGTTTCTCTATTCATGGTGAACTCTCACCAGTGACGTCAAGCGCTCCATGCTCGAGATCACCGGCCCTGGGAAGCAATCCACTTATTGATCGGTTAAAGCGCGCCATAGACCGGCTCGCATCGCACTTCCGACCTCACCGAGTGAGCAATGAAACACTCCTCGCGCGCCTCGTGATGCATGTGATCGAGTTCTTCCCGCGACGGAATTCGTTCGCCCGAAAATGAAACCTCCGGCCGGAGGATTACGCGAGTCATGGCGAGTTTCCCGTCGGCGTTCTTCGCGATCATGCCCTCGGCCTTGTCCGTGTAGTGGTCGACACGGAACGTGCGCTTGGCTGCAATCGCAAGGAGCCACAGCATGTGGCAACTGGACAGCCATACGCAAGTCCGAGAAAATGGACGCGCTTGGCAGGTTGGCGGGCGGCATTGCCCATGACTTCAACAATCTCTGACCATCATTAACGGGCACAATGAACACATGCTGCAGCAGTTCGATAAAGACGACCCGCGCATGGGCAGCATCACACCATTCACAGAGCCGTTGAGCGAGCGGCCGGCCTTACGCAACATCTCATCGCATTCAGTCACCATCAAGTACTACAGCCGACGGTTCAAAATCTCAACGTCCTTGTGACCGGCTTAGAACCGGCACTCGGTCGCTTCTCGGTCCGCGTGTCGATCTTTCGCTCGCGCTAGAGACCGACGCCGGGCAGGTCGTGACCGATCGCGAACAGCTTGTACAGGTTATCTTGAAGCTCGTCACCAATGCCAGGGACGCCATGCCACAAGGGGGCCGGCTCAGGATCGCCACGACCCGGGGGGTCGTGCGTGAAGCCACTGCCTATCAGCACAATACCCGGCCAGGCACCTATGTGCAGTTATCGGTCGCAGACACGGGCGTCGGCATAGACGCTGAGGCGCAAGCACATCTCTTTGAGCAGTTTTTCAAGAGAACAGGCCTGGGTGGGGGGAGTGGACTGGGGCTGGCAAAGGTCTATGGCATCATTCGGCAAAGCGGCGGTTTTATCGACCTGTTGAGTGAGCCGGGCACAGGGTCCACCTTTACCATTTGTCTGCCGCGTTGCGAAACCACCCCACCCGCTCAGATGGTCGGCCGAGCGCCGGAGCCGCTGCGCGGGCAAGAAGGTGTGTGAGACGTTTGCTCGCTCAGAGCCGAATTGATCGCTATTGTTTTTGCTTCGTCTTCTGGAGGGCGGTGAGGGGGCTGGCCTGTACCCTTCGGACTAAGCGTTTCGCTTTCGAAACCTGGGCCGGTGTCATCTCTTGCCGAATAGCGGTTTGCAGCTCTTTGCCTTCCTCGCTACCCTTCGCGGCGGACAGCGAGGCCCAAAGATACGCTTCGATCAAATCACGCGGGATTCCTAGGCCTATCCAGTGCGCCATCGCCAGATTCAGCTCCCCTCGAGGATCGCCCTGCTGGGCCGCTGCGCGAAACCATCGCACGGCCTCTATTCCGTCCTGGGGGACCCCCTCACCGCGCGCGTACATCAGCCCGAGGCTTACTTGTCCGCCGGGATGCCCTTGCTTGGCCGCGAGGCGCGACCAGTGCAGCGCTTCAGCTAAATTTGTGCCGACTTCCTCGCCTGTTAAATAGAGATGGCCGAGCACATATTGCGATTCTGCTAAGCCGAGCTCAGCCGACTGACGAAAGAGGCGCAGTGCGGCTTCAGAGTTTTTTTCTACCCCACGGCCTTGAAACAATTTAAGTCCGAGATTGTGAGAGGCAGCCGGATGACGCTGTGCGGCCGCCGCTTCATACCACGACACTGCGATCGTTTCATCGACCTGTACGCCTTGCCCCATCGAATACATCATGCCGAGACTATACTGCGCGTGGGGCCGTCCATGCGCCGCTGCCAGATGAAACCAGTGGAGCGCCTGCTGATAGCTCCGTTCCACGCCTTGTCCGTTGTAATACAACACGCCGAGCAGGACTTGCGCGTCCGCGTCGCCTTGTTCGCCGGCAGCGCGAAGCCAGCGCGTCGCTTCGACGTAATCTTGCGGCACGCCGAGACCGGCCACATAGAGGAAGCCGAGATAGTACTGTCCTAAGGCCAAACCTTTGGATGCCGAGCTTCGATACAGCCGTGCGGCCTCCTCGTAGTTTTGGGGCACGGATGCGCCGTCCTGGTAGGCTTTGCCTTTAAGCGCATCCGCCATGGCTTGGGCCTGATCGGCTGCGGATAGTTCAAAAGTGAGATTGCTGCGCTCCGCTAAAGCGGGCAGAGAGGCAAACAATCCAGCCGCGACGATACCTGCGAGCATGGGCCAGATCAGCGTCGCGCGGGAATGGGTGATGAATCGGTGTGGTTGTACGAACATGAACAACTCCAGGCTTCATCCAAAACCGGTCGCACGTGACGCTATGATTGATGAAACGCGGGCGAATCGCAATCAGGCTTTGGGCATACGACTTAGGTCTCGCACGTTGTCTCTCTTCCCATCCGTCAGTTTTGTTTCGGGGTCGCCCGGCGCGGACGCCTTTTGAGGACGAAGGTCTTACAGCCGAAGGACAATAGGGAACAGGGTGAGGTTCGGGTATCGTAGGGAGCACGACAGGGGGTGAACATGTACCGCAATAATCTCCAGCACGTCTCTTCAGATCGTGGATTATGGTTTGCATTTGTCTCTGCCGCTGCTGCCGGGACCATCGTTGCCTTCTTCATCGCGCCGTAAGTCCCTGTGCGTTGGTGCATGCTGTACGCTCGATACTGACGCCATCTTCACGTCCGGCAAACCTGCAAGTGGGAGTTATCGAGCGCTGGTGTCCCCCGTTAATCCGCCGCTACGGGCGCCAGGAGCCGGACTGCTGCCGGTGGGGTCGGGTGTCGTGAAGCCGCGTCCGGAACCAAAAGCTGATTTCCCAGATAAGCCCGTGCCGGGCTCGACTGTCCCTGGTAATTGATTCAGGGGTTGCCAGGTCGCTTCTGCCGGGAGGGGCCGGCGTCATAGGTATTTGCGGGGCGCCGGGGCCGAACTGGCCTCCTGGAGCGGCTCCCGGAGTGGGGGCTCCTCCTTGCTGAGCGGCGCAGGGTTGTGCGAGTACCACAGCAACGAAAATCAGTCCACATATCCACGTGACAAGCCTCCGAGCGGTCATGCCGCCTCCTCTTTCCTTTCATTCCAGGTGACATTGAGACTAACAATCCAGCAGGGTAGTCCGTATCGGCAAGGCGGAAAGATAGTGTCCACCACTATCCGACAGACTACAATGGTGTGGGAATGGAGTAGGTGTAAAGGAGGCTACTGGACGACTTCATCGGTCGACGGGAGCCGGCTTTTTAGTGATCGGTCGCCCGTCGGTCGCACGCACGCGTCCGAACCAGAGTCTCAGGCGGTCAAGGTAGAGATACACAACGGGTGTCGTATACAGCGTGAGCAACTGACTGACGAGGAGTCCCCCGACGATGGCGATACCTAATGGCCGGCGAAGTTCCGAGCCGACGCCGGTCCCCAAGGCCAAGGGCAGCGCGCCCATGAGGGCCGCCATGGTCGTCATCATGATGGGGCGGAATCGCAGCACGCAGGCTTCATAAATCGCATCGGCAGAATTCTTTCCTTCCTTGCGTTCAGCCTGCAGCGCAAAATCGATCATCATGATGGCGTTCTTCTTCACGATCCCGATTAGGAGAAAGATGCCGATCAGCGCAATGGTGCTCAGTTCAATTTTAAACAGCAGCAAGGCAAGTAGTGCCCCGACTCCCGCCGACGGCAGCGTGGACAAAATCGTGATCGGGTGAATGTAGCTTTCGTAGAGAATGCCGAGCACGATGTAGACCGTCACGAGCCCCGCCAGAATCAGCATCGGCTGGTTGGACAAGGAGTCCTGGAACGCCTTGGCCGTCCCCTGAAGGCTGCCGCGAATATCGCTCGGCAGCCCGATCTGCTGCATGGCCGTTTCGATCCCTCTCACGGCGTCTCCGAGGGCCACGTCCGGGGCCAAGTTAAAAGAGAAGGTCACACCCGGGAACTGACCCTGGTGATTGACCGCAAGCGCGGCCGAGGTCGTTTCATAATGCGCAACGGCACTCAACGGCACTGACGTCCCCAGTGTCGACCGAACGTAGATATCATGGAGCGTCCCAGGGTGTTGCCAATATTGCTGCGCGACACTCATCACCACATGATACTGGTTCAAGGGCGTATACATGATCGAGACCTGCCGCTGTCCAAAGGCATCGTAGAGGGTGTCGTCAATGAGTTGTGGGGTGATGCCCAGACGGGAGGCGGTGCTGCGGTCAAACACGACCGACGATTGAACGCCCTTATCCTGCTGATCGCTGTTGACATCCACGAGTTCTCGCACGGTGCGCAATTTCTGATCGACACGCGGAGCCCACGTGTTCAGTTCAGTCAGGTTGTCCCCCTGCAGCGTGTACTGATATTGGGCGCTACTAGACCGTCCTCCAATCCGAAGATCTTGAGTCGCCTGTAAGTAGGTCGGCGCGCCGGGCACCTGTGACAGTTTGCCGCGGAGCCTTCCGATCACCTGGTCCGCACTCAACTTCCGTTCTTCCAAAGGTTTCAGCCCGACGAACATGCGCCCGGTATTCGTGGTGCTGCTGCTACTGCCTCCTCCACCGCTGAAGCCGATGACGTTGTCCACCGCCGGATCGCTCTTGATGATGTCCACGACCCCGGTGAGTTTCTGGCGCATGGCCTGAAAGGAAATGTCTTGCGCGGCCTGGATGTTCCCGCTTAATCGACCGGAGTCTTGTTGCGGGAAAAAGCCCTTGGGGATGATGACGAACAGATAGACGCTGATGGCAATGGTGGAGAGCGTCAGCGTGAGCATGAGGCGCGGATGCCGAAGCGCCCACGACAGACTGCGCTCGTAGTGGAAGAGCGTCCAGTTGAAGATCCGTTCACTCACTCTGTACACCCGCCCGTGGCGCTGGGTGTGGTCGGACCGCAAAAAGACGGCGCACATCATGGGGGTCGTGGTCAGCGAGATGACCAGCGAAATGACGATGGCGACGGAGAGCGCGACCGCGAATTCGCGAAAGAGCCGGCCAATCATCCCGCCCATCAAGAGAATGGGGATGAAGACGGCGATCAACGAGAGACTCATGGACACGACGGTGAAGGCCACCTCCCTGGCGCCGCGCAATGCGGCCTGGAGAGGAGGAACGCCTTGTTCCCGGTAGCGCGTGATATTTTCGAGCACGACGATGGCGTCGTCGACGACAAATCCCGTCGCCACGGTGAGAGCCATAAGCGACACGTTATCGAGACTGTACCCGCACAGATACATCACCCCAAAGGTGCCGATGAGTGACACCGGAACCGCGACGCTTGGGATGAGCGTCGCCCGGACGCTTCGCAGAAATGCAAATACCACCAGAATGACCAGGACCACGGAAATAAGCAGCGTGCGCTCCACGTCATGCAGCGACGCGCGGATCATGGGAGTGCGGTCGAGGACCACCGACAGAGAAATGGCCCCGGGGATAGACGCCTCCAATTGAGGCAGCAGTTCGTAGACCCGATCGACGGTCGCGATGATATTCGCGTTCGGCTGACGGAAGAGAATGACGAGCACCGCCGGTTTGCCGTTGGCCAACCCCGTCGTGCGAATATCTTCGACCGACTCATCGATGGTCGCCACATCGGACAGGTGCACCGCGCGATTTCCTCGGTACGAGATGATGAGGGGTCCGTACTCCTCAGCCTTATGGAGCTGGTCGTTAGTCTGGATCTCCCAGGTTCTCGTCGCATCCGCTAACTGGCCTTTGGGGCGGTTCACGTTCGTGCTGCTCAAGACGCGGCGCACGTCTCCCAGTCCGATGCCGTACTGGTTCAGGGCGGTGGGATTCAGCTCCACGCGAATGGCCGGCAAAGAGCCGCCGCCGACCGTTACCTGACCGATGCCTTCCACCTGTGAGATCTTTTGTTGAAGAATGCTCGAGGCAACGTCATACATCCGGCCTCGGCTGTATGTCTCTGACGTGAGCGCCAAAATCAGAATGGGTGCATCAGACGGATTCACTTTGCGGTAGGTCGGGTTGCTCGGGAGCGCTGACGGTAAGTAGCCGCGCGCAGCATTGATGGCGCCTTGCACGTCGCGCGCGGCGCCGTCGATATCGCGGTCCAAGTCGAATTGCAGGGTGATGCTCGTCGAGCCGAGAGTGCTGGTCGACGTCATTTCAGTCACTCCGGCGATGCGTCCGAACTGGCGTTCAAGCGGAGCGGCGACCGATGTGGCCATCGTTTCTGGGCTGGCGCCGGGCAGGCTAGACGAGACCGAGATGGTCGGATATTCCACCTGTGGCAACGAGGCGACGGGAAGCAGACGGAAGGCCATGATGCCCACAAGCGCCAGCGCGATCGTCAGGAGAGTCGTGGCGATCGGTCTCTTGATGAAGGGCGCGGAGAGATTCATGTGGATGACCAAGGACTCGGGCCTGAGCCCGCATTATTCATGAATGCCGTCACGAAGCGGCTGAGACCGAAGCCCGCCGGGGCTTCTCGCAAGTGAGGGCGACACAGGCGTACTTGCAGTCCGTCGAGGAGACCGAACGAGAAAAGCCCCGGCGGGCGAGAGGATCGGCCGCTGTAGTAGGCATTCATGAATAATTCGGGCCTAGGGCTTCTTGTGGGGATAACGCTGCGGAACGTCGCTCCCCGATACGCTTGGCTAAACGGTCGAACGCGAGATAGACGACCGGCGTCGTATACAGGGTCAGTATCTGACTGACGATCAGCCCCCCGACGATGGCGATGCCAAGCGGACGGCGAAGCTCCGCTCCCACCCCGGTACTGAGCGCCAGCGGCAGCGCGCCGAGTAGCGCCGCCATCGTCGTCATCATGATCGGCCGGAACCGCAAGAGGCAGGCTTCATAGATCGCATCGATGGCTGGCTTGCCTTCCTGACGTTCCGCGTCCAATGCAAAGTCGATCATCATGATCGCGTTTTTCTTTACGATGCCGATGAGTAGAATGATGCCGATCAGGGCAATTACGCCCAACTCCATTCGGAAGAGAAGCAGCGCAAGGAGCGCGCCGACGCCGGCCGACGGAAGCGTCGAGAGAATCGTGAGCGGGTGAATGTAGCTCTCATACAGGATGCCCAGGACGATATACACCGTCACGAGTGCGGCAAGGATCAGCAGAGGCTGGCTGGCCAGCGAAGCCTGAAATGCCTCAGCGGTGCCCTGAAAGCTGCCTCGAATACTCGGTGGAAGCGCGATCTGCTGCGTCGCCGCCTCCATCGCCCGTACGGCCTCTCCGAGCGAAACTCCCGGCGCCAAATTGAACGACAAGGTGACGGCAGGGAATTGGCCTTGATGCGTCACGCTGAGGGGTGCCGTCGTTTCCGTGAATTGCGTAAAGGCACTCAAGGGGACCTGTCCACCCCCGAGCGAACGGACATAGATATCCTGCAAGGAGTCGGGTCCTTGCTGAAAGTCTGGTTTTACTTCCAGGACCACACGATACTGGTTCAATTGCGTGAAAATCGTCGACACTTGCCGTTGTCCAAACGCGCTATACAGCGTGTCATCGATCAGTTGCGGGGTGATCCCAAGCCGAGAAGCCGTGCTGCGGTCGATCACCAGCAAGGACTGTAGTCCATGATCTTGCTGGTCGCTGCTCACGTCGCGCAGCTCCGGCAGCGTTCGCAGCGCGTCGACCAGTTTAGGAGCCCAGCTATTGAGTTCTTCGGCATCGGGATCTTCGAGACTGTACTGGTATTGCGTGCGGCTCAGCCGATCCTCGACCGTGAGGTCCTGCACGGGCTGCATAAACAGGGTAATCCCCTCGGCGTCGCCCAGTGCCGGCTGCAGACGACGGATCACGTCGAGGGCTCCGATCTTCCGCTGGTGCAATGGTTTCAGATTGATGAGGATCCGCCCGCTATTGAGCGTCGTGTTGGTGCCGTCCACACCAATGAATGAGGACAAGCTCTCGACCGCTGGATCTTGCAGGATAATCTTCGCCAGGTCCTGCTGGCGCGCCGCCATCGCGCCGAACGAGATCGATTGCGGCGCTTCGGAGATGCCGACGATCACGCCGGTATCCTGAATCGGGAAGAAGCCTTTAGGCACCACGATGTAGAGCAACACGGTCAGCACGAGAGTGCCCATCGTCACCATCAACGTGGCTGTCTGATGAGTCAGCACCCAGCGGAGGGATTTCCCATAGCGCTCGATGGTCCGATCGAACGCACGCTGAGAGATCCGGTAAAACCATCCTTGCTCGGATTCCCGCGTGCGCCGCAGTAATCTCGCGCACATCATCGGCGTCAGCGTGAGTGAGACCACGGCTGAGATCAGGATCGTGACGCCGAGCGTGATGGCGAATTCTCGGAAGAGCCGCCCGACGACATCGCCCATGAACAGCAGCGGAATCAGCACGGCGATGAGCGAGATGGTCAAAGACAAGATGGTGAAGGCGATCTGTTTGGAGCCCTTGAGCGCGGCCTGCAGCGGGGCGTCACCCTCTTCGATGTACCGGGCGATATTCTCGATCATGACGATCGCATCGTCCACCACAAAGCCGGTGGCGATCGTCAACGCCATTAAGGTCAGATTGTTGACGCTGAATCCAAGCAGGTACATGACTCCGAATGTGCCGACGAGCGAGAGCGGGACCGCCGCTGCCGGGATGACGGTGGCGGAGAACGTGCGAAGGAACAGAAAGATCACCATGATTACGAGCGCAACCGCGAGCATCAGTTCGAATTGCACATCCTTAACCGACGCCCGAATGGTGGTCGTGCGGTCGGTCAGGATGGAGACATGGACTGAGGACGGCAACGCGCCTTGCAACTGCGGCAGGAGCTTCTTGATGCGGTCCACGACCTCGATCACGTTCGCGCCCGGCTGCCGTTGGATGTTGACAATGACCGCTGGGGTCTCATTCATCCACGCCGCCAGCTTCACATTCTCGACATCGTCGATCACATCGGCGACTTCGGACAAGTGGACCGGCGCGCCATTGCGATAGACGACAATCAGCGGCCGATATTCCTTGCTGGACAACAGTTGATCCGTGGCGCCGATGATTGACGCCCGTCGCGGACCGTCGAATGCACCCTTCGCTTGATTGACGTTGGCCAGCGCCACGGCAACGCGAAGGTCTTCAAGTGTCAGTCCATAGGCAGCGAGCGAGGTCGGATTGGCTTGAATGCGCACGGCCGGGCGCTGTCCGCCGCTGATGCTGACGAGCCCGACTCCAGAGAGTTGAGAGATTTTTTGCGCGAAACGGGTATCGGCGAAATCTTCGACCTGTGACAGCGGGACGGTATCGGACGTCAACGCTAATGTCAGGATCGGCGCATCGGCGGGATTCACTTTGCTGTACACGGGTGGGTTCGGCAGATCGCGGGGCAAAAAGGTGGTGGCTCCATTGATTCCTGCCTGTACCTCCTGCTCGGCGACATCCAAGCTGAGACCCAGACTGAACTGGAGGGTAATGACTGAACTGCCGCCGGAACTGGTGGAGGTCATTTGTTTGAGGCCAGGCATTTGCCCGAACTGACGTTCCAATGGGGCGGTGACCGAGGACGCCATGACATCGGGACTGGCACCGGGATAGAAGGTCAGAACCTGGATGGTGGGATAATCGACCTGGGGCAGAGCCGAGACGGGCAGTTGGCGATAGGCCAGGACGCCGGCCAGCAGAAGTGCCGCCATCAGCAAAGTCGTGGCGACCGGTCGTAGAATGAACAAGCGGGACGGGTTCACGTGCGCGTTCCTTTCCGCGGAGTGGCCGTACCCGCCGGGGTTCCGTCCGTTCCTTTGGTCCCGTCCGTTCCCTTTGGACTAGGGTCTGGTGTCTTCGGGGCGCCGTCGCCCTGACCGCGAAGTTCCACCGTGCTTCCTTCTCGCAGCTTTTCCGTTCCATCGATGACGACGAGTTCTCCGGGAGCCAGACCGGAGTCGACCGAGGCATCTTCCACCTCGGCGGGACCAACCTCAATCGGACGCACGCCCACCGTGTGATCGTCTTTCACGACATAAACGAACGTCCCTTTGGGCCCTCGTTGAATGGCGGCAGCGGGTATGACGGTGGCGTTGCGCTTCACATCCAGGAGCAGACGAGCATTCACGAATTGGTTGGGGAACAGTTCGTTGTCGTCATTAGGAAAGATCGCCTTGAGCCGCACGGTACCGGTCGTCGGGTCGATCTGGTTATCGACCGTCAGTAAGGCTCCTGTGGACAATCGTCGCTTTTGCTCCCGATCGAAGGCCTCTACCGGCAATCGCTCACCGGCTTTCAGCTTCTCGAGGACCGGGGGCAGGCTGTCTTCGGGAATGGTAAATACTACAGTAATGGGTTGCAGTTGCGTAATGACGAGGAGCCCACTGGGATCGCCCGCGTGGATGATGTTGCCCGCATCCACGAGGCGCAAGCCGATGCGTCCACTGATGGGCGCGATGATGCGCGAGTACGTGAGCTGCAGTTTGGCATTATCGATCTGTCCCTGATCGGTTCGAATCGTCCCTTTATACTGGTCCGCTAGGGCTTCTTGCGTATCGACCTGCTGCTTTGAGACGAACCCCTGTTGATACAGGTCTCGATAGCGTTGCAGATCGAGCTGAGCGTTTTTGAGTTGGGCCTGATCGCGCGCCATTTGGCCCTGCGCTTGCTGCAATTGCACATCAAACGGGCGTGGATCGATCTCAGCCAACAATTCGCCGCTTTTGACCAGTTGGCCTTCTTGAAAGAGGACCCGCATTAGTTGCCCGTCCACCCGGCTTCTCACGGTGACGGTATTCAGTGGTGTGACGGACCCAAGTCCGCTCAGACGAATACCGATGTCGCCGGTTTTCGCCGCGACGGCCACCACGGGTACGGTGCGGGCACCGGCGGGCGTGCCTGGAGCAGCGACGCGAGGCTGTGCCTCTCCTGACTTCGTCAAGAGAGCGTAGGCGCCGACACCAAGGAGACAGAGAATCAGCAGCCCAAACAATCCACGCTTGAGCAGTTGAGCAACACGAATGGACTCAGACATCTCGACCTTCCTGGCTTCTGGGGTGACTGTCGGTATCATCATAATATACAGCCTCGGCAAATGTACCTCACCGCAGCCTGCGCTACCGGCAGTATCGTTCTTCCAAGCAATTGATCGACGTTATGGCTAAAATGGCCGAATTCGTGATGTGGTGAAACGTCGAGAACTCGGCCTTCATAGGTATAGTCGCAGAAAGTATCCGTGAGGTTACAGTGACGGGTTCTGATCAGACAATCCCATGTAACCTTTTGCCGGCCTTTCCAGACTTATGCAGGCAGGACGCCTGGCACATGAGGGTGGCGGCCGAGCGTCGGCATGCTCTCGTGGCCGGTACGACGATCCCGGTAATATGGGATCCGTTGTCGGGTGCCGTGTGGTAGCGTCTGGCTCGGGGCTTCCAGATGAGGAGATTATTCGGCGAGTAGTGGCAGGAGAGGTCGATCTTTTTGAGGAATTGCTGATGCGCTATCAGGAGCATGTAGGCCGGATCGTAGCAGGCCGTGTTCCGCGCGAGATGGTCGATGAAGTGGCGCATGATGTCTTTGTGCGGGCCTATGCCTCCTTGCCGACCTATTCGTTTCGGACACCGTTCTCCCACTGGCTGTCCACCATCGCGGTCCGCAGTTGTTACGATGCGTGGCGGAGCGTCTCAGCACGAAAGGAAGTCTCGCTGAGTGGACCGAGTGAAGTCGCGGAGGAACAGCAACAGTGGACCGAGCATGTGCTCGCGGCAGAATCTAAGGAGCGCTTTGACACGATGGTACGGCAACAGGACGCGACCAATCTCTTGCAGGGGGCGCTGGCGCAGCTTTCGCCGGAAAATCGGACGGTCGTCACCTTGGTGCATCTCGAAGGTCATTCGGTGCGCGAGGCAGCAGAGCTGTTGGGGTGGAGTGTCGTGAATGTGAAGGTCCGAGCGCATCGGGCCCGTCAACAACTTCGGAAGATCCTGAACATCGTACTGAGGGATCCTGCATGAACCGACCAAGAAAAGAAGAACAGCTCGACACACTAGAGCGGGCACTGATGCGAGCGCATGAGGTGCAGGAAGCGCCGCACTTCTCTCGCGACTGGACCAATGATGTAATGCGGGACATTCGCCGTCAGGCGAGTCGAGAGGTCTCGTTTTCTGAAGTCCCGCGTGTTATCTGGCGTGCAGCGGCTGTCATTGCCGTCGTCTCTACGCTGTTCGTGGGATCGGTGCTGACTTGGACGGCTGGGCAAGGCGATGCGGACTTTTCTGCGCTGCTCACGATGGCGACAGCCGACTCGATGTTGTTGACCGGAGAGCCATGATCGACGAACAGCGCGCACAGCAGCGAAGGGATTGGCGAATCTGGGGCGGAGTCCTCGTGGTGTTTGTGTGCGGCCTACTCGTCGGGACCGTGGCGACGAGTGCGTATCACAACTACGAACGACAGCATCGCTGGGAACAGGGGCTCGCCGGCATGAAGCCGCGCGTGATGAAACATCTCACGGCTGAACTGCACTTGTCTGAGGATCAGCGGCAGGCGGTCGACCTGATTGTGAGCCAGGCGGAGGCAGAATTGCTGCATTTGCGGATCGCCCAGCAACCGCACGTGGATGAGGTGCTGATTCGAACGACGGACGCCCTTAAAGGCCGACTGACGCCGGAACAGCAAACTAAATTGGATGAACAGTACAACAATCTTAAAAAGCGATGGGCATCCGACCGTGCCTATGCGCAGCAACTTCGGCCAGGCATGCGCCCGTAACGCGGGTTAGATTTCATCCGCGATCTTCGCCAGGGCTCGCCTGCTAATTACTTCCCCGTCCAAAGATCCAGAAGCTCTTGAACCATCTGGCTCGCGAATGGTGCATCGATCAGAGTGAGATCGGGATCATCCGTGACGGCAGGATTGAACCGGTGTGCCTACGCAAAGGCCTGATAAGGATCAGCCGCTTTTTTCCATTGGGCCAGGCGCACGCTCGATGTGTACAGCACCCATGGCTGATCAGTTCCGATAAGGTGCGATTGGTCACTGGGTCTCGGCAAGCACGGGGATGGATCGGTGGCGGCAACGGCTGAAGAAAGGTGGGAGGAGAACGCGCCTTGCGGGAGCGTTTAGCCAGTACGGAGATCTTGGTGGGATTTTAGGCTTCCCAGTCGAGCTGGGCTTGCACACCATCCGCAGCGCTCGACCCCCTGTAGCACAATATTCCCCCGGGACGTTCAACTCCTCCCATGTGTAATTTATGCCTTCGCCGGGGTTCAGTCAAGGTAGTAAAAATTGGGATGCGAACCTGTGTCTATACGACTTCGCCACTGGGGCCCGGTATCTGTCGTGGATCGTAGGCGTCGATGATCTTCAGGGTTTCCGTCAGCCTCTCTTGATCGGCGAATACGAGGAGCGTGTCATGAGCGTGGAGAGTAGAGCGCCCCGTGGGAATAAAGGCATGTGTGTTTCTGCCGATCATCATGATCGCGACTTCTTTGGGAAGCCCTAGTCCTACGATTTGCTTCCCTACCGCTGCGGACATGGGAGCGATCGTAATTTCAGCCAGCCCGGCTTTGATGCTATCGGGTCTTTCTAACTGCAAGGAGTATTCCGGTGTCGAAGGTAGAGGAGATTCCAAGCCCAGCCATCGAGCCACTAATGGCAACGACGTCCCCTGGAGGAGCACCGACGTCAGGACGATGAAAAACACCATGTTGAAGATCATGTCCGCCTTGGGCACACCTGCCACGAGCGGAAAGGTGCCAAGGATAATGGGAACTGCGCCACGGAGCCCAACCCATGAAATCAATGTTTTTTCTTTGAACGACAGACGGGTAAAGGCCAGCGTCACAAACACACTGAGAGGGCGCGCGATGAGCATTAAAAACAGGGACACCAGCAGGCCGATTCCGATGACCGGAACGATGCGCGAGGGGAAGACTTGAAGCCCGAGCGCGAGAAACATGGTGATTTGCATCAGCCAGGCGAGACCATCATGAAAACGGATCAAGCTCGCCTTATGCACGAAACTACTGTTTCCCATGATGAGCCCTGCAATATAGGCGGCCAGGAAGCCGTTGCCTCCGAGCGCGTCAGTGATGCCATAGGTGAACAGCACGAGGGACAGGCTCAACACCGGATAAAGGCCGTCGTATTCCAGCCGCAACTTATTAATTGCCAGAACCATCCCTTTTCCCATGATCCAGCCGAGCAACGCCCCCATTGGCATCTGGAGGACAAACTTCGGAAGCAGGTCCATCAGAGAGGCGTCCTTGTTCGTCATGAGGGTGATGAACCCGATTGTTAAAAAGACGGCCATCGGATCGTTGCTGCCGGACTCGAACTCCAGGAGAGGTTTCAGAGGATTTTTCAGGCCTATGTTTCTTGAACGCAGGACTGCAAAGACAGCGGCAGCATCGGTGGATGAAACAATCGAGCCAAGGAGGAGCCCTTCCAGTAACGAGAACTCAAGGATACGGATTGCAAACCACGCCACGAAGACCGCAGTCAGTCCGACTCCAAGAGTGGACAATGCCACGCCGTGCCACAGAATCGGGCGAACACTTGCCCACTCTGTATCAAGTCCACCGGCAAAGAGAATAAAGACCAATGCCACGACGCCCAGGGATTGAGCCAGGCGAGGATAGTCGAATTCAATACCACCCGGCCCCTCTGATCCTGCCAACATGCCGATGAGGATGAACAGGAGCAGGGCTGGGACGCCAAGTTTGGCGGACGCTTTGCTGGCCAGCACGCTGAGTAGCAGAAGAACCGATACACCGAGAAAGACTGATTCTATTCTCATGATGAGAAGAAACGTCGCTGAATCGTGATGGCCCTGATAATGCTCAAACTCCTCATTGGCATGAAACTATTCCTCCCGCGCTCCTCGGCAGTGCGAGCCGCCTGTCCCATGCCATTGTGAGAGCAATGGTTCCAATCGTAGTGGTCATGCACACTGTAGCCATATTTCATCCTTCGGATAAAAGATTGTTGGGTCTTCAGAGGACCATCAGTGGGCTGGCCACTGTCCATTGCCAAGCAAGGAGAATGATAGATCCAAGGACTCCGCACCACAATGACCTTTTCATTTGTAGCGGCTTGACTTCATCGACTTCCGCGAAAGCAACCGGACAGTGAGCCCATTCAAACCTTGCACATTGCAAAGACGCATCCATAATACGAGAAAAGAGACACCCTCGGACAGATGAGACTGGGCGCACACTATCGCGCCTCCCCAGGCGAGGGAGCGATCAAAGACGATAGATGGAGATCTGTTGGTGAAGGGGACACGACGGAGGGCTATGGGCCGTCTGGCCGCTTGGATCTATGGTGACTGGTTCAGCAGGGGAAAGAGACACGTGCAAAGAATACACGTTGATGAACGTAGAAGCGGAATTGCCACGCCGCAGCGTATCGCACTTCTCATGTTGAGCGAACTTGACCATGGCCTTTTGATTGAGATCGTCATGTTCCTGACATTCGAGGGTGTATTGGTCCTCCATCATCGTCGGTGTGACTGGACTCAAACTTCCCCCGCCAAGCAAAGCAAGAGAAGACAGGCCATCGTGAGCCGGGAAAAGATGCAATGGAGCCGGAAAACTATGAGAGTGACTGTAGTGATAAAGGACGGATGAATCAAGTGCCTTTGTCGGCATGCTATACCCGTTAGAAGTTTGCAGGCTCTTGATGAGCTGTTTATTGCCTCAAATTCCACTTTGCGACGCGCATTGAGCCTATTCTCTGAGAATTGTTTTGATGCTGAACCTTTCGTTCGTCAATGAGCACATCAATAATGGAGTTGCCGTTCAGCAGAAATAGGATCAAGACTAGTTAATGGCGTGGGATACTGGTACATAGAAGGCTGCTGCTGACCAACGTTGCGATGGCCTTTATGACGGTGGGCGTTTCTACATCGATCAATTTCATCCTGATACTGTTCATCCTTATTTCCTTCACCATGGGATGTCAGTCACGCGAATTTACGCTCACCGTTTCTGGTGAAGACGATGCTGAAGGAGGGCACGTCTTTGTCAATGGTAAGTGGGTGGGAACCATGGCCAAGGAAGGGGAGCACGGTCCGCAGTTTGTCATGGCCTTGCCGAAGGGTATCCTCACGGTCGAGGTCAAGAAAGATGGCTACCTGCCATTTCTCGCAGTGATTACCGTCGCATCACAGATCAGTGCGCAGCGGGTTCATGTGCAGTTAGCACGGGATACGATTTCTGAAGGTGGAAAAACAGGCGCGGCGACCGATCAGTCTCCCAAACCCTCCGCTCCTTCCAATAGTAAACTTCCCATCTGTCCCGATTAACCGCAACCCGAACGGACGCGATCCTTCGATACGTTTTTGTTTGACCTCCAGGTCCACTGCTGTCTTTTATTGATATGCTGCCGCCTATGTCAGTTAAGAGCCGTCGCATGAAGGCGAAGTATGCTTACACCTTTCTCTACGCCGCTGTGAGACAGTGACAACAGCACAGTCAATGGAGGTGATATGGGCACGCCCGTCATGGAAAAATCTGTGAAAGACAACGGAAAGGAAAGCGCCAAGCTGGGGAAACCGCAGATCGTAACAGAGGAGAAGCCGCTTCGGACGCTGGCGATCGACATAGGGGCGACAGGGCTGAAAGCTGTCGTGCTCAACGAACTCGCCGCTCCGATAACGGAACGGGCTCGCGTGAAAACTCCAGCCAGCGGAATGCCGGGTGAGGTGATGGATGCGTTGACGGCGTTGGCTCAGCAACAGGGGGAGTTCGATCGGGTGTCGGTTGGATTCCCGGGCATCATTCGTAACGGAGTGGTGAAAGACGCGCCAAACTTAGCAAAAGAGTGGAAGGATTTTAATGTCGGCGAAGTCCTGGCTGCTCGTCTTGGCAAGCCGGTCCGGGTCGCCAACGACGCCGACGTGCAAGGCTTCGGGGCCGTTTCGGGGAAAGGCGTCGAGTTAGTGCTCACGCTCGGCACCGGTGTGGGCTCGTCGCTGTTCGTGAATGGTCATCTGGTTCCCAATGTCGAGGTCGGTCGAAAAAAACTGAGCGACGCCCGTTTGCAAAAAGACGGCAAGGGTAAATGGAACAAGCGGCTGATGAAAACCGTCAAAAAGCTCGAAAAGATGTTTCACTATGACCGTCTCTATATCGGTGGCGGTAATGCGCGAAGTATGGATATCGCAGGGCATCCGGCTCATGTGACGATTGTGTCTAATCTGAATGGATTGGTCGGTGGTCTCGCGCTCTGGCGTGAACACTCAAGTGTGATGTCGTTCCATACTTCTGTCCCATCTCCGCCGCAGACGGAAGATCAGGGAAAAACGATCTAGGCCCGCGAACGCCGCAGAATGCCAATGACTTCGATGGTGGTTTCGCGTGGCAGAGGTCCAATGTCCGGGGGAAGTCGCTGGGCACGTCGGCTGTGTTCATGAGCAAAAGGGGGAGCAGGCAACATGACGACTTATCCTGAACCACTCGTCCCCGAGCCGGATCCTCTTCCCGAACCGGGTCCGATCCCGGCGCCAGGCCCCGAACCGCTGCCCCCTCCTCATCCCGAGCCGAATCCATCCCCGGATAGATTGTTATCTAACTCCAGCCCGACCGCCAGTTTCACGAGTCCCGTATAGTGGCCGACCAGGTGGGCTTCCAGGTAGCCCTCGGCCGTCGGCATCAGCCGAATCTCTCCCCCTACCAACGCTTTCAGCTCCTGTCGCGCTTCGGCCACGTACCGTTGCGGGAGACGCTCCAGGTTCGCCACGAGCTGCCGGTAACGCGCCTCCGCATTCGGCAAGAAGCTGACGATCTTCCTGAGCCCCTTCGCGCTTCCCTGGAGCGACTCCAACAGGCGCGTCCGCTCGGCCTCCGCCTTCTCTAGCTCGGCCT
>JBDUAJ010000173.1:0-6126 GCA_040004695.1 Nitrospirales bacterium
GACGGGTGAACCCCACGCCGGAATCAAAAATCGACATATGCAAGGAGTGGTCGCATTGCGCCAGTCTGACGACGACGCGGGACGCCTTGGCATGTTTCGCCACATTTCGCAGCGCCTCTTGCGCCACCCGATACAAACAGGTCGACACGGGCTGCGGCATGGCCTCGGGAAGATTCCGTTGCGTGAATACCGTTTCGATTTCCTCGCGTTTGCCGAATTCCTCGACGTGGGATTGCAAGGCAATGGCCAGGCCTAAGTGATCGAGTATGGAGGGATGGAGACGGTAGGCTAACTTACGAACATCATCGGAAAGTTCAGCAATCTCATTTCGGATGGCACGCAACCGCTCTCGATTCACGTCCTCTTGCGGCGACCAGCGTCGTTCCGCAGCTTCCGCATTCATCACGGATACCGCCAGCTTCTGGTTCAGATCGTCATGCAACTCACAGGAAATGCGGCGGCGCTCTTCTTCCTGCACGGTCATGAGGCGGGCCGCGAGCGCGCGAAGCTCTTCCCGATTCTTGTGCAGTTCGCCCTCCGCTTGCTTCCGCTCGGCAATCTCACGCACTAATTCGGCGTTCAACTTGGTGAGCTCACGCGTCCGTTCAATGACGCGTTGCTCCAGTTGCTCGTTGAGCCGTTGAAGCGCTTCTTCGGCTTGTGTCCGCTGGAGAATTTCTCCCTGGAAGCGGGACAGAGCCGCATCTTTCGCCGCATTGGCTTCGCGCAATTCACGCGTGCGCGCTTGGACTTCCTGTTCAAGTTCTTCGGCGTGACGAGCCAGCGCGCGGCGCTGCTCCTCCACTTGGCGTCTGAGCTGATAGACCTGTACCGCGCGGCCGAGCGACGCGAGGAAATAGTCCCGATCGATGGGCTTTTGAATGAAATCGTAGGCGCCGCCCCGCAGCGCTTGCACGGCGAGATCATGTTCCCCATGACCTGTGATCAGTAATGTCGGCGTGTACGGCCGGAGCGAGCGGATTTCGTTGAGGAGCGCCAAGCCGTCCATGCCCGGCATTTTGAGATCGGTGATGATGGCATCATAGTCCGTTTCGGCGATGCGCTTGAGCGCATCACGCGCGGTGTCTGCTGTTTCGACCAGCACGTCTCTCATGCGGGTCCGAACCGTTTCCGGCAAGGCGTGCAGCAAGGCGGGATCATCATCGACGATCAACACCTGCATGCTCATAGGGTCACACGTCTGCTTCTCATCTCGATGCAATGCACGTCAGCAACCTTCATTCTTTCATCAGCCTAGGATGGCACGCCACGTTGCGAATAGTCTTCTTCGCCGGCAAGAGGCAATTCCACGACAAATCTGGCGCCCTCACCGTTGCAGCTCTCGACGAAAATGGATCCATGATGATCCTTGAGAATCCCGTACGTGATCGACAAGCCTAGTCCGGTGCCGGCACCCACGTCTTTGGTGCTGAAGAAGGGATCAAAGATGCGCTGCTCCAACCCCGGCGGGATCCCGGGACCGCTGTCCTGCACGATCATGGTCACGCGATGGTCGTTCACCGTCGATTGCACGACAATCTGCTTCGCGGGCGCTTTAGACACGGCGTCGCGGGCATTCGTGAGGAGATTGATAAAGACCTGCTCGAGCTGGATCGCACTGCCGCTCACCACGGGATTCGACGGTGCCAAATTCAACTGCACCTCGACCTGATGGAGACGGAGTTGTTCCTGAACCAGCGAGACCGCCTGCGTGATGACATGATTGATCGAGAGCGGTTCATGGCTGACGGGTGCAGCCCGGCCGAACGTTCGAAGATGGCTGATAATCGTGGTGGCTTTGCGAACCTGCTGCATGGCATTGCGCAGGTCCCGGAGAATCCGCTCAGGCTCGACCTGATTCGCTTCTACGTGGTCCATGATATTTCCGAGGAACAAGCCGATGTTGTTCAGCGGGTTATTCAATTCGTGGGCGACCCCTGTCGTTAATTCACCGAGCGTGGCCAGCTTGCCGGCCTGTACCAACTGCTCCTGCTTCTCCCGCAGTTCGTGCTCACGACGCTGGACCTGTTCGGTGGTCTCCCGCAAACTCCCCATAATATGGATCATCGCCTTGCGGCTTTTCTCTAAGCGCTCATTGGAATGATGGACGTCCTGGAGTATGTGAAGGAGGGCACGGCGGGAGTTATCGAGTCGCACCGCTTGACCAGCCATCCGGCTTCGGTCTTGTTCATGGTCCGCCAGAATATGCAACATGGCCGTGCGCTGGTCGGTCATCCGGCGAGCCGCGGCCTGCATGTCAGTTAAAATGTGAAGAAGGGCGCGGCGGCGTTTCTCGCTCTTTTGGAGACGAGCCTCCAGGGTCTTGACGAGGGACGTCAAGCGACAAATCTCTTTTTCCAAATCAGCCGGTGCCAATTGCGGGCACTCCATGTACGGCCTCGCTTCCCTGGTCAGAAGTCAGAGCGGCGCCCCGTGCGGAAGAAGCCAGGCGGTGCATCCTGGAATCCTGCGAGTCGGACACACGGCAACACTCCTACGAAGAATCGACATTTTTTCAGTGTAGAAGAACCCCGCCCCAGGCTCAATCAGACGGATGCCTACGTATTGACGTAGCCGATGGTGCTTAATACCACCTTTTACCTATAGCCTCTATACCCTGTCACGAAGGACGTGTGTCTTTTCCCGGGCCGCATCCCAATTCTAACCGCGACACACCTTTTACATGGGTACACACATCTCCCAGGCCGGGGGTAATCAAACGAAAGGGACCGCCCCTACTCACCGGCACCGGCTCCCCGTCTATCTGATACACGAGAATGCCGTGCTCTCTGGCCTGTGACAATGTCAGACTTGCCGCAAAGCGGCCATCGTGCGCATGAAACGTGACATGGTCGGCACCGATCTCGAGTGCGGGAATGTCCAACAGACCGTGCACGCGAATTCCCTGCCCCGTCATGCCGGGCTGAACGGTTCCGACATCGGAAATTTGATATTCAGCCGGCAATTGGGCAAGCGCGCGCCGGTCCAGCGTCACGGGTTGAATGACTGCCCCATCGATCCGCAGCGTTTCCGGTCCACTGTGGACACGTACCGTGATGGCCTTGATGAATCCCGTCAACGCGGTGTTGACCGGCGTCGGGATCCCTAGTTCACGGCCCTTTCGAACGATATAACCGTTCAGTGAATCGATTTCAGTCGGCCGGCCGGCCTTCCAATCGTCATACATCGACGTATGGATATCCCGGATCTCCTGCGTCCAGCGCAAGACTCGATCGGCCATGTCGGGGGGTAACGGCACATGTAGTCCTGACGACACGGCGGCCACCTCCTCAACAATCTGATGGATCGTGTCCAACAGCTCAGGATGAGCGAGCGCGGCGGACACGCGGTCGTCGATCACCACCGTCAACGGATTGAAGACGCAGTTCCAGCACATTTTCTCCCATTTCGTGCGCCGGATATCCTCGGAAACCTGGCAAGGAACCGCCGCTTGCTTGAAGAGATCGGCGATCTGAAGCACCCGGGCACTTGCGTGCCCGCTGAGTTCTCCCACAGCCATGGACCCACGCTTGTAGTGCTCGATGATGCCCGGTTCGACTATTTTGGAATAGATATAGGCCACCCCGCTGACAATGTACTCGCGCTTGAATTGAGCGGCGATGCGATCCTCGATATCGATCCCGTTTTGCAGGGTGAGGATGACGGTCTCTTCAGTGATCACGGGTGCAAGTTGATCCAATACGGCATCGAGATCGTAAGCTTTCATCGCGAGGATGATGAGATCGGGCTTTGGCAGTGTGCGAGGGTCCGAGGCTGCTGCAGGGTGCACGGTAAAGGTGCCGTTCGCGCTGCGGATCGTCAGCCCATGTGTCTGCACCGCATTGAGTGTCTTTGACCTGAGGAGAAAGGACACGCGCGAAGAATACTGCTTTGCCAGATGCGCCCCAAAAAATCCGCCGACCGAACCGGCTCCGATCACCATGATCTGCTGCATGCGCTGCTCCTTGATAGAGGCCGAGTATAGCGTGATGGGGATGGAGGCGACAACCTGGCGTATAATGCCCGGGATGGGTGTCAATCAGCCGTTCGACGATATGAGGACTCGGTTAGCGCGGGCCCGCGCCGTGACCATCTTGACCGGATCCGGCATTTCGGCGGATAGCGGGGTTCCCACATTTCGTGGGGCCGATGGCCTCTGGAAAACCTTCCGAGCAGAAGATCTCGCCTCTCCCGAGGCCTTTGCCCGCGACCCTCATCTGGTGTGGGAATGGTATAACTGGCGACGCGAGTTGATTGCCACGAAGCATCCCAATGCCGCTCACGCCGCGCTTGTCGAGTTAGAACGACGGCTCGAGTCTCGAACAGGCAGGTTCCGTCTCATTACGCAAAATGTCGACGGCCTGCATCGGACCGCCGGCTCACGGCATGTGACTGAGATCCACGGCAATATTTGGCGGGTGCGATGCACGGAGTGCGGACGCGTCGAGGACAATCGTGAGGTCCCTATTCGAATCCTCCCCGAGTGCAGTCGATGCCAGGCGGTGCTTCGCCCTCATATTGTTTGGTTTGGAGAAGCCTTAGCGGAAGAGGATCTTCGAGAGGCCCATGAAGCGCTGGAGTCCTGCGAGGTCTTCCTGGTGATCGGCACGTCGGGCATGGTCTATCCGGCCGCATCGTTCGCCCCGGTCGCAAAAGCCGCCGGCGCATATGTCGTCGAGCTCAATCTTGAAACGACTCCATACAAAGATGTCGTGGATTGCTCATTTCAAGGCCGGGCAATAGATCTCGTGCCCGCCCTGCTTGAGTAATGTCTGACAGACGGAGAGGATCCTGAGGGTCGGGGTGATCGTTCTATAAAACAGCGAGCCGTTGAGGGAGGTCTTCCAGACTGCGGAGGATCAGTGCCTGACCAGCTTCGGACTCCTGCAAGAGCAGGTGCTCCCCGTCTCGATCGACAAGCGCGGCATGAAGACCGGCGCGGCGGGCGCCTTCCAGGTCGTCTCTGACACTGTCCCCTACATGCATCGCCTCGCCCGGATCGACCGCGTGTTTTTCCAAGGCAAGTTGAAAAATTCGCGACGAGGGCTTCGCCACCTGTGACAGCGTGGAGATCGTCACCGTATCAAACAGCTCCGTCAAACCGAGCCCGCGCAAGACCGTAAAGAGACGCGAGTCGAAATTGGAGATGACACCCAATTCTACCCCCTGCTCCTTCAACCGCTTCAGGACGGACAGCGTTTCCGGATAGAGGTTCCAGTATGTGGTGCCTTCGAATGCGTGAAACACCTCGTCAAAGTACTCATCGAATCCCTCAAACATCCCCACTCGATAAAAGACGTTATGGACGATATCGAACCACCAGAGCCGTTCGCATCGCTTGATGTCGCTTGGATTGCTGACCGCAAACGCGGGAGGCGGCGCTTCCTGGAAGGCCCGCTTGAAAGCGGCGCTTACGGCAGCCAGCATGACGGCAGAAGATTTCACGCCATATTTCTCGGCGTGTCGAAGGTAAATCTCGGCGACGGAGCCCTTCACATGGAAGAGCGTGCCGGCCGCATCAAAGAACACCACCTGAATTCGGCTCATGTCAGGCATCGTCTTTCGGTCCATCCACTGGCATTGTCTGACACTGAGCTGGTGCGCGCAGCCGATCGATGCCCTCGCGGCAATATCCGAGCGAGAGCCAACGGCATTGCCCGCAAATATGCGTGAGACTCTCTCCGGTAAGCGACGTACGAATGCGATCCAGAAGGTCTACCCATGGCAAGCGATCGCCGACATGCAACCCTAATCGCACAAGCACGTCATGATCTTGCACCTGCATATGTGGCTCTGTCTCTTTCCCGTGCAATGAGCAACCCGTCAGCAGGAGATGAGGACAGGCACCACACATCGCATCAGGCGCATCCATGATTTCCACCCCTTGAGAAGGATCATCAGCCAGTCGCTGATGGACTGCCGCCATATTCTCTACAAACCCCGCGCTATATCCCTCCCCGCGAAACCCTTGCAGGCACAGCAGTGTGTGAGCCCTGATCCGAATGGGAGTATTGTGTGGGAGTGACGCATTCCTCTGGATGACCGGCAGGGTCTTCATATGAACAGGATTGTGGCACCATGACGGGAGCGGGAGCAAGCCTCCCACACCAGCAGGACATGCATGAA
>JBDUAJ010000174.1:0-6008 GCA_040004695.1 Nitrospirales bacterium
GAAAGTACTTATGCCTCCGTCTACCTCCTACAGCAGTCCGAATGATAATACGTATACAGCTGTAGAACAAATGACTCTAGTCTCCTTACGCAAACACTTAGCCATGTCCTAACTGGCCAATTTAATTGAAGTGGATCCGATCTCCGCTTTGGGAAACTGTTAAAGTTTCCGACAGTTTAATACGGCCAATCTACATTTAAGAATAGCTACGCATCCCTTAACTATTTGAATATGTAAGACTTTTAACATTGCCATATTAGAAGCTATAGAGAAAGACCACTGTAAAGTTTCTTGACAGCCTTCCCTTTTCGTAGCCGTTTTGACGAGATGACGGAAACGAGCGGGCCGAATACTGCACGCATGAATTAAAAACTGCCATGAAAGTTCCGGAAACAGAGCTTGAGGAGCTGAAGAGTTCTTATGCGTATTCACACTCATGTGGAAGACCACGACATCACGTCTGGAACCGGCGACACATTGTGAGATCCAAGGGTGTATTAATGACACGACCAAGGCGGATGGCGAGCGCGGTCTGCATGGCAAGCGCAATTCCTACTCTCCTCCGGGCAACGGACCGACAACGGGAATGTGTCTCAGCGGATATTACCTCTGCGAGGAAGCCATTAAGCTACAGCATGGCGAGCGTGATCCGTAAGGAGGACCCATGACAAAGGTGATTCTGGCATTCAGCGTGTCCCTTGCTATTGGAGGAGGCGTGACTGGCTGTTCGACCTCGACGCATGAGCAGTCGCCTCCCTCGCGGCCAGCTGTGAGTCACAAGGAAGTCGCACCGTCATCACCGGCAGTGCGGAAGGGAGTCCGTGAAGGAACTCGTGGACAGACCACTACCCGGGAGACGCCTCCTGCCAACCGTCCCGCTCCATCGGAAACGGAGCCGGCCGTCGCTCCTGATGATACCGGGCGTAATGTGAGGGATCGCGATGCCAAGACGTTAACCCCGATGGATCAGTCTTCAGATGCCGGGGATGTTGAAATCACCCGGCGGATCCGCCAAGCCTTGATGGCGGATGACACACTCTCCATCACCGCCAAGAACATCAAAATCATCACCGTCCATGGAACAGTAACCTTGCGTGGGCCAGTGGAAACCGCCGGCGAGCGGTTAAGCATTTTCAACAAAGCCAACACCGTGGCAAACGGCCGCGTAGACAATCAGCTTGAAGTCACCTCTCGCTAGTTCACACTCATGGAGAAGGAGTCGTTATGGCTAAAGCAGTCTTTTGTATCGCAACGACGTATGGGCAAGCCGAAACTATTGTCGACGGCCTCAAGAACGCGGGGTTTGCCAACAACGATATTTCAGTGCTGTTACCCGACAGTGAGGGCACCCGAGACTTTGCCCACGAGAAAAACACTAAAGCACCGGAAGGGGCTGTGACAGGGGCCGGAACAGGTGGTGTCCTCGGTGGTGTTTTGGGATGGCTGGCCGGTATCGGATCATTGGCCATTCCCGGCATCGGACCCTTTGTGGCAGCCGGTCCAATCATGGCCGCCCTTGGGGGAGCGGCTATGGGAGCGACGGTCGGAGGTCTTACCGGGGCCTTAGTCGGACTCGGCATTCCAGAATACGAGGCGAAACAGTATGAAGGGAAATTGCGTCAAGGGAACATCTTGATTTCCGTACACTCCGAGAACAGCACAGAAACAGACAGGGCGAAGGAAATTTTCGAGAGCTCGGGGGCGCATGATATCGCCTCAGCTTCGGAAAAAGCGGCATAGACATCGCAAACTAAATCACTTTTGTACGTGAGCCGCGGCGGCTTCGAGCTCCAAGAAGCCATTTACCAGCATTTCAATTCGTGAGCTGGTCACCTGGGCGAAGATGATGTCGAAGGGGATGCCGCGCAGCTGCCGTCACTCCATTTAAGTTTTCGGTGCGCTTCAGCGTCTCGGCATGCCTGAAGGCAGTAGATGGCTGTACCGATTAGGAAGAGATTTGCAGTCGGAAGAGCGCTTCGCCCCTTGTGGTGACAATACTGGTCACGCGGTCAGTATCTTCACTGAATCCGGCGTCGAGAGTCAGCGTGGTACGGGCCGCGACGGTCTCTCTCCACAGCCATGTCAACGACGTCTTGAGTCGGGATGATTCTCCTTCGATGGTGTGATTGTCGCTGGTCATGGTGGTGAAGCTGCCGCCTGCGTTCCATTGCACGCCCGGCATAAATCCATACGATACATTGAGGGAAGCGGATTGCGTGTTGACGAGCGCGGCGCTTGAGGGTTGATAGTCTTGGCGTACGCTGACAATGGGAATGATGGCGAGATTGCTTGAGGGGCGGTAGTCGATCTGGAGGGCATACGTTTGGCCACTGGTTCGCATCGAGTGTTGAAGATCGGTAGCCGTAAAGTAGGATGACGTGATTTTGCCGGACCAAGCGTGACGGGTGAAATGCAGAGACGTTTCATACCGGTCGACGCCCGTGCTGGTGCGCGCCGCATTCTCCGGAGCCGGTGAGGTTCCATAGTCGGCATGAATGTAAGAAAGGTTGAGCTGCGGCCAATTCGGCTTCGTCATCGTCATGCTGGTCCTGTGCTCCATGGTGTGGTTGCGCGGCCGCGTCGGATTTCCCAGCACGTTATCCCACCGTTGAGTGAGACCGCTCCTTAGCTTGATGAGAGTCGAAGACCATTCAGACCAGACTTCTTGAAGCCCTTGATCCGGGAGCTGGCCGAAGGCGGCGCCGGTTGTCCGGTAGTTAGCGCCGTATCGCCACGCTCCCTCCTGTCCCGTGAGATTGACTCGAACACTGCGATGGTCCCATTCATTTGAAATCTTCGAGGTGCTCTGATGGTTGTCTTGAAGTTCTGCTTCCCCTTTGAGGCCTCCATTGAGAAACGAGCAGTTCAGTCGCATACCGACGACCGGCTGGGTTTCGATCTGGCCGGCAAAGAGCGGTTGAAACGTCGTGAGAACCCCTTGCGGCTGTTTGATGGTCGTCTGAAGGGCGAGGAATTCTCCAACCTGAGTGATGGTACGGCTGGTAGTGTTATCAGGTGACGCGAGTTGGGCGTGCGCCGGAAAAGCAGTCAGCAAGATCAGTGTCACGGCCACGATAATGGTATGACCGGCCCGTGTCTGAAAGGGAGCAGAAAACAGCATGTTACTCGACAGTCCGGTGGAGGGGTACGTAGGTCAATGACCTACGCATATGTCATGCCAAAACCCGGACCGCTCTCGTGTGGCTATACTGGCGGCACTATGCGATTCGGGAGGTAAGGGGAAGGATTCGCCTACGACGGAAACGACAATTTTTGTCGTTATTGTGCAATACGATCATGTGGAGGAAAGGTAGCGGGGAGCTACTAAATAAGCCGCAATTTGCCGAAGGACTCGCTTTTTCGAAACGGAGAAGAACCGGGTCCTGACGAAGTTGGAGGAACAGTTACGCGCCGGAGCGCCTACGCCGTTGATTACAGTCAAGAGCTGATAAGAGGTTCGAATTGAACAAGGGCAAGATTACTGATGGGTTTGTGACAGGGCGCGGCCTTCGAATGCGTCATTCAAAATCCGATCAGCTTTCACAATCAGCGGATTCTCTCGGCGAACATGCTGAAACACGACTGCCTGAAAATGTTGCGCTCTTCGTTTGACCTCGTCGAAGAGTGGACGTAGCGCCTCATTCTTTAATCGATAGGCTCCCGTCACCTGTTTAATCACGATCTGACTATCGCTATAACAGCAGACACGACCACGCGTGTAGTGAGCGCACAAGGCCAACCCTTTAATCAGCGCCTTATATTCGGCCTGGTTGTTCGTAGTGTGCCCGATACATTCGGCGTGCTCATGGAGCACGGTGCTCGCCGCGTCACAAATTAAGATCCCAATGGCGCCTGGCCCAGGGTTGCCGCGACACCCACCGTCGGTATAGAGGCTAACCTCATCAATAAATGTCTCCTTGATCACTGTCAACGTGCCTCCGTTGAGATTCTACTCTTGCCAATCACTATCCCGCCTTAAACCCCTCGGCCTGCAACGATTTCCAAAAGGCCTTTGCCTCCTGGCCTCCCAGCGTCAATTCGGTCTGGCCACAGAAATGGACGTGCAGTTTGCCGGCCCCATCCGAGTCCATCTCGCAGTGGGTCATCAGATCGATGTTCAAGATGCGACTTTCAAAGACTAAGAGACGAACCATACGACCTCGCTTTCATGGCTAGATCCAGGGCACTTCACCGAACCTATCGCGAAGAAGTCCTGAATGTCCATCCCTTTGAGTCGGCGGGTTAGGGCCGAGAGAGCAAAGCAGCATCGTTATTGATGGACAATGGTAGAGAAACCTTGTTGCGCGAGAGTCCATTCATGACCATGACGTTCATCTCTCTTGCCTGTGCACTCCCGTTTTTCCTTCGTTGCCCATTCTCGGAACTCGGCCCCTCGACCTCGTTTTTTGTAGCGCTCCTTGAAGATCAAGAGGACCGCAAGTCGCAGATGCCGCCACCCGGTCGGCCATCACACACGAGCGGACTTGCGACACGGAATAGACACGCCGGTTTCCTACCCTGCCGCGAACCACCCGCAGGCATGGGCGGCCGGGGCCATCCCCTATGGCACAGATGATCTTGGGCCTCACACCCGCGTCCCTTTGAGCACTAACTCCTCGTGCGGCGCCCGGTACTCCCGGACTTTGTGGATAATTAGCGGGTCAGCGGCTTCAGGTCGGCAATGCAGAAGTGGATCTTCGATTCGAACGACGGCCGGGTCATTCCGTGGGCGTGCAGGTTCTGAAAAAGCACGGTCGTCTGGACGTGATCGTCACCCGATAGCCCTGCTACGTGGGTCGATCAGCCGTATTTTAATTTAAGCATAAGAATGGCGCTGGAAAGAATCAACGTGACCGTGTTCGCCATGATGATCGGGAGGGCATCCATCAAGATCCCATAGACTAACCAAAGTAAGACGCCGCTGCAAAAAGTCAGAAACATGCCAAGCGAAATGTCCTGCGCAGATTTGGACTTCCATGTCTTCGTCAATTGCGGGACGAAGGCAAGGGTGGTCAACGTGCCGGCCAAGAGTCCGATCATAGTCATCGTATCCATGCTCACCCCTACGGCTGGCAAAGGTATGTACTCAGTCAGCGCCCGCGCACGATATCGTCAGGCACGCGGACATACTCGCGCGTCATGCGCCGGGAGTAAAGCGTTCTTTGAATGACCGTCGGCACCGGGCACGGTCAATACCAGAAAGCCGATTAATGCGTTCATTACCTCCGTGCGTTTTCGGCGGCACGCAATCGATGGCACAATTGCAGGCCCGCTCTTTATCCCGTAAATGCGCCTCTTGAGCAATACGCATAGTAGGTTGTGGATAGATCTGACGCCCAACCGGCGACACGTGAAGTCGATACAGCAGTCGGCTGTCGCCCGTTCTGTTCTTATTTTTGCTTCATCATACATGGAGCCATCCGTAAAGTGATCCCCAGTGGCGGGGAAGAGGCCTTCTTCCCTCCACTCCCGAGAGACGACAGCACCGTACCCTAGTCCGTACATCCCGCAACGATCTGACGATCGCTTAACAACAGACACCATTGTTCTTTCACTAAAGCCAAACGGGGCGGGGTCTTTCCTATGGTTTGATAGTGCATCCCTGTATCCGTCGTCGTGTAGTGAATGGTTATGGGCGCCGATCGCTGACCAGGAGATAGGGATACTGAGAGAAGATCGGTTGCGACACAGCAACTCGTGCGGGGCTGGGTGGATTAAATCGAGGTGAAGGATCGTGCGCCGTTACCGGCTCGGATAGGCAAAAATTTCTTTCAGTTTTTTCTCCAACAACGCAGGAGTGAAGGGTTTCACCACATATGCGGTGGCCCCTGCGCCGATGGCTTCTGGAACGTAACATTAGCATTAAATTGCAGGAAGAGCCGTTCGAAGCAATCCTATGCGCGGTGATGTGTGTCGACGACCTCGTTGCCGCCCTTTGCCCCTTTCCCACAAGGTTTGTGAATGCTTGCTCAACATCGGAGTTGGTTTCCGCGAAGCTGTCATCCGAT
>JBDUAJ010000018.1:0-19965 GCA_040004695.1 Nitrospirales bacterium
ATCGCCACAACAGCCCCAGTGGATGATACGCCGCTCGCATGCGAGCTTGTAACTCCGGGTCCTTGATCCCGAACGGAGGACCATCCATATGAAAGAGGAGATACTGCAAGGGTCGTGGCACAATTCGAATGGCGGGCCGCAGGATTCTGTGCGTCCACGGCACGTTCCATCCATCGTAGATAATGGTTGGCGAGAGAATCCCTAATCCCTCTACGGACACCGTCGTCGAAGCCTGTAATGCGATGAGCGCTCCGACACTAAGCCCTACGACAAAGACGTGCTCATACCGACTACGCGCAAAAGCAAGCTGCCTCTGGACATGATTGAGCCAGTCCTGTTCATTGGTCCTGACCAGATCCGTCAGCCTAGTACAATGCCCAGGGAGTGTGGTCGCATAGACATCCCAGCCATATCGTGCCATCCCACGAACCAACGGGTACATCTCGGCTGGTGTGCCCGTGACGCCATGAATGAGGTAGACGAGGACGTTCGAATCGGTATGCAGCGATACATCCGTCGCGCGGCGATCGATCATCTCGTTCAAAAGGCCAACCCGTTTAGGGTGATGTCGCCTCACATCTTCTCCTCTCAGCCCTTACACAAATAAAAGGACATTAAGCTGAACGGATTCATAGTTACCGTGCTGCGCGACTCGTCGGCTGTCGGACCCCCACGTCGTCCAGTGCTGCGGTATCTCAAGGTCGCTCAACGCTCATGATCCTTTTGCACACGTCGTGAAGAGGTAATCGAGCAATTCAATCCCCAGATCGATGTCAGCTCGGCTAATGTCTAACGCCGGCGCAAGCGTGAAGACATTTTTGTAGTGGCCGCCGATATCCAACACCAATCCCATTGGCCCGCGCGAAGAGGGAATGTTGCCGGCAAGTCCGGCTTCAAAAATACGGTCTGCCAACATCTTATCCGGAGTGAATCGGTCAGGCTTCGTGACTTCGATGCGAAGGGCTAAGCCCAAGCCGGATACGTCTCCGATCGTCGCATGACGTGCCTTCAGGTCCCGAAGTTGCTGAAGGAAATATGCGCCTGATTCAGGAACCGTCTCTTCGTACTTTTGCTGAGCGATCCACTGGAGGGTGGCTAGCGCGGCCGCCGTCCCGAGTGGATTTGCAGAAAAGGTCGAATGAGTCGATCCAGGCGGGAACTTCGTTGGAGAAATAAGCGCTTCCTGCGCCCATAAGCCGGAGATGGGATTCAAGCCATTCGTCATGGCCTTGCCGAAGACGACAATATTGGGCGTGACGCCAAAGTGTTCAAGCGCCCAAAATTTGCCGGTTCGGAAAAAGCCCATCTGTATTTCATCGTCTACCAGAAGAATCTTGCGCTCGTTGAGAATTTTTTGGAGCCGCGAGAAGTACTCCGGAGGGGGGATGATGTACCCTCCGGTCGCTTGCACAGGTTCCACATAGAAGGCGACGAATTCTGGCTCATTGGCCCGCGAATCCCAGAAGGAATTGTATTCGGTTTCAAATAATCGCTCGACTTGATTCACGCAGTAGTAGTCGCAGCTGTCGAGCTTTTTGCCATACGGACAGCGGTAGCAGTACGGAAATGGGACGAAATGTGCGCGATTCGAGAAATGGCCGAATCGGCGCCGGTAGCGATAGCTCGAGGTGATCTCGGACGCACCCAGTGTTCGGCCATGGTAGCCACCCGTGAAGGCCATGAACAGGCTTTTCCCTGTCTCGTTGCGAACGAGTTTCATGGAATCTTCGATCGCCTGCGCGCCTCCGACGTTGAGCTGTACTCGACCCTCCATCCCAAAGGCGCGCAGACATTCAAGAGCCAACTTCTCCGATACCAAGACCTTTTCTTCATGGAGGTATTGGCAGGCTAGTTGGGGTAATTGATCGAGTTGTGCCTTAAGGGCATTGGTAATAGTCTGGTTACGGTAGCCAAAGTTGACCGCTGAATACCACATCTGTAAGTCAAGATAGGGTTTGTCCTCGCGATCGTACAGAAAGCTCCCTTCACAGCCTTGAAAGAACTTAGGCACGGGCGAATAGTGCACGGTATCGCCATGGGAACAAAACTTCGCCTCCTTCTCGCGGAGCGTCTCTTCGCTGAGCTGAATCATCGGTAACGCTTTCATATGCTATGAGTCTCCTTGGGGAACAGATGTTCAGCCACCTGGGTCAGGGTTTGAAAGGGTTCGTACGCGATATTCTGGCGGGCACACCATCCTTGGAGCGCCCCCTTGGCAAACACGGTATGGACTTTCGCGGATACGCAGTGGTCGGACCGGCCGTCTCCGATATATACCGTCCGAGCAGTCGAGCGACGGCCTGGAGATAGAGCAATTGCGCATTTGCAAGTCCCTGCCCGACTCTCACACTCTTGGGCCGCAAACGGGAAATTGAGCGATGGCATGCCGGTCTCATCCCAGCGGAGATGGTTCGAAAAGACCGGCAGATGCAGCAGGCCATGACGACGCAAGACCTCTTCAATGAGGAGATCAATCCCATCACTGACAATAGTAAGCGGGATGTCATATTCAGCACACCGGCGAGCAAGGGTGACGATCCCCGTGTCGACCGGCAAGCCAGCGGCAAAGCTGACAAGCCTGTCCCGATCGACTTGAATCAAGGCCACCTGGCGAGCAAGACATTCTTGGCTAGAGATTTCGCCACGGACCCAGCGGTCCTCCCACTCGCGCCAGGCGGGACGCGCGAATGCCTCCAACACGGCATCGGTGCCATCCACGCTGGTAATCGTTCCATCGAAATCACAAAAAATCTCTGTCGCCCTGACGCGCTGCGATGGACGCAATTCACGTTCATTCGTGGGGTGTTTCTTCTTCAGAAGAGAGTCATTCAAATTAAATGGCACGGTTGAAGCCTCCGAGGAGAACTGATAATACTCCCTCACCGGACGGACAGGGAACACTATAGGTCGTCGAATGAAACGAACCAGCGGGCACACTCCATAGAGCGAACAACAGACAGCCAGGATCAGCATTGTCTGGATGAAGACCTGTGTCCTCTCTAGTGAACGAAGTCGTGGACAACAAAGATCTTAAAGGGAGATGCACGAATCGGACCAAGAGCGGTTAAGAGCGGCCAGCGTGTAATCTCAGTCAGTTAGAAGGCGGTCAGCGAAAACAGCAGACGGATCGCTGTATATCATGTTAAAGAATTTGAACCGCAATCCAATTTTTTTGACGGGCAAATACTGTAAGCCACGTAGTTAGGACGACCCTTATCGCGGAGCCTGCAGCAGTTTCAATTTGTACTGCAGGAGACTTCGACTGATTTTCAGCAATTCGGCGGCCTTGGCTTGGACGCCATTGGCTTGCGCGAGGGCGCGTGCAATCATATGCCGCTCAACAGATTTCAGCGTCGGATCGAGAGGGGCATCCGGTGGCAGAATACGATCGAGTGCGCTGAGCCATTCTCCGGTCGCCGCCAGTTCCAACGGGAAGTCGTTTGGCTGAATATCTTCTGTTTGGGCCATCAACGCCGCGTGCGTCACCGCATTGTGCAATTCACGGACATTCCCTGGCCACGTGTGGCGAAGTAAAAGATCAAGGGTTGGGGGGGGAAAACGTTTTCCGCGTACTGAACCTTCCTTAACCAGCGCCTGAAGGTGCGCCTCGGCCAGCAAACGAATGTCGTCCGGGCGCTCTCGTAACGGCGGCACGTCAATACGAACGACGCTCAAGCGGAAAAACAGGTCTTCTCGAAACCGACCGTTCTTCATTTCGGCTTTCAAGTCGCGATGTGTGGCAGCCAGCATTCGCACATCGACATAGAAAGACTTTTCACTCCCCACCCGACGAATTTCTTGCGCATCCAGCACTCTCAGCAGCTTGGCTTGAAGAGGCATGGGGAGTTCTGCGATCTCATCCAAAAAGAGCGTGCCGCCATTCGCCTGCTCGAAGAGGCCAAGATGCCTCGCGCTGGCGCTCGTGAACGCCCCACGCTCATGTCCAAAGAGCTCGCTCTCTGCTAAAGTATCGATCAATGCGCCGCAGTTGACGGCCAAAAACGGTCGGCCACACCGAGGCCCGTTGAAGTGGATCGCGCGCGCGACGAGTTCCTTCCCACTGCCACTTTCCCCGACGAGCAACACGGTGCTCTTCGAATCGGTCACCCGTTTGATCTTGTCAAAGACGGTCTGCATCGCCGCACTCCGGCCAATCAATTGGTCGAAGCGGTACTCACGCGCCAATGATTCGGAGAGGCGTACATTTTCTCGAACGAGGACACTGCGTTCGATCGCTTTGGCAACGGATCGTAGAAGGTCCCCATTCTCGAACGGCTTGACGATGAAGTCATACGCACCTAACCGCATCGCCTCCACCGCCCGCTCGATCGTCCCGTAAGCGGTCATGAGAATCGTAGACGTCGTGGGGGATATGTCTCGTGCTTGGGCCAGGAGGGTTAGGCCGTCCGACTCCGTCATGCGGAGATCGGTGAGGATCAAATCGATCTTGGCCCCTTGAAGGAGGCTCAAGGCTTCCGAGACTTTGTTGCTGGTTAGAACTTCATAGCCTTCCTCGCGGAGCATTTCGTCCAGCATCCATAGATAATTCTTTTCATCATCGACGACTAAGATCGTAGCCATACAAAATAGACCTTAGGTTTACCTGGACTCCGCCGTCACCTGCCGCTCTTGCACCAGCCGAGAGGCCGGCAGACTTATGGTGATGGTGGTGCCTTGACCAAGAACACTTTTGGCGATGAATTGTCCGCCATGCTCGGACACGATCCGCCGTGCCAGTGCCACACCTAGCCCGACCCCGCCCCGCCTCTTGGAAAAGAATGGCTCACCCAGACGTCTCACATCTTCTTCAGAGAGACCGATGCCCGTGTCGGCCACAGAGATGGCCACACCTTCTTCGAAGGTCGATTGGACCGTCATCGTCACGGTCCCCCCCTCCGGCATAGCCTCGCATGCATTGCGAACCAGGTTGGTGAAAGCCTGGTGAAGAAGGTCATGATCTCCACGAATCCAAATTGGTTCTGAGAGAAACAAGAGTCTCACGCCAACCGACTTCGACAAAGACCACGCCGACGCAACGTGTGTGACGTACCGTAAGAGATCGGCCAGATCCAGCTGCGCAACCTTCATCCGCAAGGGCGTTCCAAGACGAAGGACTCCCTCCACAGCTTTATTGAGATGATCCACCTCTTCGAGCAAAACGGCAATAGGGCGCTGCGCGGACGGATCTGTGACTCGGGTCGCCAGCATCTCCGCCGCACCTTTAATGATGCCCAAAGGGTTTCGCACCTCGTGCGCCACCTGACCGGCCAATTCACCCAAGGCCGCCATTTGGCTGATCCGCTGAATCCGTTCCTCCATATTCGCCGCTTCTCTTAAGCTGTTGGTTAACTCGCCTTGAGTCTGGCGAAGCTCCATGTTTGTGCGGGTGAGCGTGGTGGCCGCAGCTTGATAGCGCACCCGCTGATCGCGCTCACCTTTTGCAAAGAAGTAGGTCAATAGGCCCGCCATTGTAAAATAGACAATGGCAGCCACCGCATCTTGGAATTCTTTCACGCGAGTAATCGAGGCCGTGAGTCGCTCGCCAGTCACGATGAACCCGATCATGGCCAGTACCGAGCCCCCGACAACGAGGATGACATCACGTCCGGATAATTTGGTGGCCGCTGAAATAATCGGCAGCAAGTAGACGAGTTCGTAGATGCTGCCGCTCCCGTCCGTCACGGCCACCAGCGTGGAAGCCAACAGTAACTGCCCCCCAATGCTCGCGCGTGTTAACACAAGTCGCCGTACGGGATGTTGTGCGGATTCGAAAAAGCGCGGCGCCAACATTTCCGCACCTTGAAGTACCATGATCGAAGCAAAAGAGAGGTACGCGCCAATCGAGGTAGGATGGGACGCGCTGCCCAGAGAGAACAGTAAGAGTGCAAGCAGGGCTAAGGTCGCAGCCTTTAAAATCTCGAACGCGCTGAAAGATCCAAACGTCATTGGAGAAGATCTTTTCGGATGATCTCACCGAATGCAGAACTTTACAGGCTCGTGCGAGACGAAGTCAAAAGGCAAACCGGCTTTCAATTAAATAGCAGAACGGGTTGTTACCTGTGCTATGCGCCGTAGGCAGCGGGCGAACCCACCATCAAGAACATGATGGTTGAGGAGCGTGCGCTACCGAACCGAATGTCCGAGTTTCTGCTAAGGCTCGAGCGAGCCCAGAAGTCGACGAGCCTCTTCACGATGGCGCTGATTGCTCTCGTCAGGGGGAAATTCACTGCTTAAGATCGCGGTCAGTTCTGTTCGAGCTGCATTGGTATTCCGTCGCTTGATGTAGGCTTTTGCAAGATCGAGTCGTGCATGGATGTAGTGTGGATCGGCTGCTATGGACCGCTGCAGATAAAGGAGCGCACCCTCTGCATCACCGCCGAGGAACCATGGTAGCTCCTCCAACATCATCCCCATCATATGAAGAGCCGGAGCATGGTTTGGTTTGAGTTCTAACGCGCGTCGTACATGGGCTTTGATATTGCTAATGGTGAGTGCTGACGCCATCACGCCCTTGAGTTGCGCCGCGCTACCAAGATTCGCGGCATACAAATAATGGGCATCCGCATTGGAAGCGTCGACAGCCAGAGCTCGTTGCGCGAGTCGAGCCCCTTCTTCATACGCCGCACGTCGTTTGGTTTCCCCTTGGTATTCATCTCCAAGATCTAAATACAGATCCGCTAAGCGCACGAGCAGTTGCGGGTCAGAGGATGGATCTGCATGCCTTGCGAGTAGCGTGTGCAGTTCTCGTTCGAGAGTCTTCTGAACGGAGGACGAAGAAGCAGGTTCAGCATGAGTAGGATACGTACAGGCTCCTAACAAAAACAAGAAGGCCGCCAAGCATCGCTGCGATTGTACTAGTAGGTCCACAGCATTCGTGTAAGTGAAAGGACTCGACAAAATCAAGGGGTGCCTATGAATCTCATATGGAGCGAGAGGAACTTTCCGTTTTCTTAGAAAGCTGTACCGGGCGAACGTGAACGCCGAAGAAGCAAAATCGTCGGCCTTTGCCAGGTCAGGAACACGAGACAATAGGTCGCGTTCGGACGGAACCTATCTTTGCAAAAGTACGTCACATGATTGACGAACAATAGTGGGGCGGCCCGAACAGCCGTGCGGATCTACTACCTACATTGACGATGATCTGTGGGCGTTCGACGAAGTAGAGGATAAATCTGTCGCCAACGGCGTGGCTCAGGCAGTAATGCTGATTGGGCGAATACCACTATTGTTGTGCGGAGATGCCGTTTCAGGCGCAGTGACCTGCGAGTACGCGACCCGTAAGTCATTCGCAACCTTGGAGGCTCGCTCCTGAATAAACGAGCGTTCGCGGGAATCAGAAGGTGCCACAGAACTACCGACAATATTGGAACTCGCCGGTCCGTCGATTCGTGTGGTTCGCTGCAGGTTTGAAACGGTGGCTTGCGCCACACTGCTTACAAAGGACGTATCCCTGCTTTGATCGTCGCTGTGGTGCTGACGGTGATGGTGTGCGGCCGACACTGCCGACTGTGCGCTCCGTGCATGTACATTCAAAGAAGCCCCTGCAGCCTGATTCAACTGAAACGCCTGCGCGGAAATGCGGCTCGAGTCCCGCGGCAATTCCGTCGATCCCGTATTGGAGTGGTTTCCCACTTGGGACGGCGCGCCTTTCGCCAGCAGACCCTGCAACCACTGCGCGGCAGGTGATGAGTGGATTTCCGAGGTCATGGCGACAACTCCTTTGTAGTTTCTATGGGCGTCTGCAAATTCATGAGTGAAGACAATCACCGGACAGAAGCAATTATCGTGCTTATGTGAAACACGCACTGAATGGCTGAGTTCTTATACGGATTGAAGATGGATCAGCACTCAAGAGTCACACGCATCGGCAACAATTGCCCACCACCGGTGATGACTTGCCTCCTGTCCAGCTTTCATCCAGACTAGCTCCTACTATGTGGTACCAACTGCTGGCCGACGGCGTGATGCTTCTCCATCTCGGCTTCGTCCTCTTCGTGGTCTTTGGCGGCCTCTTGGCGTTGAGGTGGACGAAGGTTCTATGGGTTCATCTTCCGGCCGCAACATGGGGTGCCACAGTGGAATTCACCGGATGGATCTGTCCCCTCAAGCCGCTGGAGGTGTGGTTGCGACTCAAGGGAGGAGACTCCGGCTACGGCGCTGACTTTATCGAACAGTATGTCCTACCGGTGCTCTACCCGACAGGCCTGACCCACGACGTGCAAATCGTGCTTGGATCGTTCGTCGTAGCGGTCAACATGGTCGTCTATAGTTGGCTCTGGCGATGTACGTTCAAGGCGCTGAGTCTTTCACGCAACTCAGAGTTTCGGAACTGAATAGATAACGACATCCGTGCTGCCTGCCTTGTAGCCTTAGCGCCATTCAACGGCACCGAATCCGCTTTTTCCGAGCAACACATACATGAGACTGACGGTCCCGACCGTCTGATTCCTAAACTCCACGTTCGGATAGATGGCATCTCGATGGGAGGCGACGTACCGGATGGCGATGCCATGACGGTCTAAGATCCGCAACGTGAAGGATCCATCCGCTCGCATGATGTTTTCACTTCCGTGGGGCTCCGTGGAGAGCAGACCGGTGACATAGTACTCGCGTCCAGTGAAGTCCAGCATGGCCCTATCGCCGAGGATGAGGCGGAGATTAAGGAGCCCCTGCGGAGTGGCGCCATAGTGATAATCCCGCTCACCGGTGCGTTGAATGCTCCCGGCGGCACCATAACCGGTACCCCCGAGCGCCGTTCCTTGAAGCGCGACTTCATCCGAAAGCCACGTCTGCCAGGTGGTACCGAGTGAGAGGGCAGTCGTCGACACACGAAAGATTTGCGGCACGATATAGTCGTAGCTTCCGTAGAGACCCCAAATACCCCGGGTGGAATCGCCGGATGCGTAGCTGGTACCGATCAGAAGCCCACGCGTCTCAATGCTCTCGATGATCTTGGCCGTGCCACCAGTGAAGTGGAAGTCAAAGTAGTCGAACGGTCGCGCGTAAGTATAGCCGGGCTTTCCCGGGAGCCCGTAGGTAAAGGTAAAGTCTCCGACCGCGCCCTGCTCTTTAACGGAGGAGGAAACGTTGTGGCTACTGGAGGTCAGCGTCCCGCCGACTTGAAGACGCATGAAGGTGGCCGGATTGTGGCTCGGATACACTTCATCAAATCGATTGCCGAAGGCGAGTCGATTAAAGCCTGTGGGCGGAGAGATGACCGCAGCGGCCAGTTCCCGCCAGAAGCCCGGCTTGCCTTCGTCGTCGCTCTCAAGCAGTAAATTAGCCATTCGGAAGAGCGGCTCTCCCAGAAACGTCCCGCCGAAAGTCGTCGTGATTTGGTCGTTGATAGAAGGCGTCGTCTTCTCACCTCCGATTTCCCAAAGAAAGCTGCCCGCGCCCGCATAAAGAAATGATTCCCAGAAGTTAAGGCCGGCCGACCGCGCCAAGCCGTAGTACACCGTCCCACCATAGGGATGCAGGAACTGATTGACGGAGAATTGGTCGTTGTCCAGGACCCACTTGGAGTCAGTCAAATGCGTGCGGATCGTGTTGCCCGTCGTGCGGTAATCATCCTTTGGCTCGGTACGATGCCGATCATACAGATTCAGCAAAAATTGGTAGACGGGGATCTCCAGGGCCGGAATGACATAGCTCCTGCCGGGCCTCATCTCCCAGGACACAGCAAACTTAGGCACGTCGGAGGCGACCGGCGTGGGAGCGGCCTCAGACGACGTATCCAGCGGACGCGCGTCGGCCACGTCCAGCGCTTGAGCACGCAGATTCCCCGAGAGGTCCGGCCCGTGGGCCTCTGGGGAAGCTGCATCGAGCGATGCAGAAGCCGCCTCTCCTGCGGAGCTGGAAATCGCCACCACAAGGAAGAGGACGAGGACGCCAGTCAACACGGCTGATGGAAATACGAGCGCACGACGAACGGCATGACGCTGCGGCATGCCGTGGGATCGGGCCCCCGTGACTGCCGGCTGACCGATAGAACAGCGAGATGAGGACGCACCATACCCATGCCTGTTCATAGGCAGACTCCCACGCACGACTCCCATGGTTGTTTGGATGTACAGTCTTTCATGGGGTGTTCCTTTCGCAAACAGGCAAGGTCCTGAAGTTCAATCAAAGGATGCGCACGTCAATGACATCCCCACACTGGTTCAGTGAATCATGCACCCGACCTACACTGGAATGCCATCCGTATCACGACTTACAATGTTCACCCTATAGGGATTGCGCATGGTCGGTCTGTACATCGAACTTGCGCCTTCGCCACATATGACTTGCCGCGAGTCTTGGAAACTGGTAGTACTATAGTAGTTTTCAAGGTATACCCTCTGCAACCCATGCGCCCGACCAAGAGACGATCCGACAAAGCGTCCAAGCAGACCTCAGCATCACAACGGATTATCACGGCCGCACGACGCCATTTCCTGTCCCACGGATTCCGCCGCGTCACCATGGATGATCTCGCGGAAGAACTCGGGATGAGCAAAAAAACACTCTACGCATGCTTTCCGAGCAAAATTGAACTGCTGAAGGGTGTCCTGCTCAATAAATTCGATGACATCGAGTCCGATCTCCAACAGGTCACGGGCAACTGCGCCGATGTGCCTATTGCCTTGCATGAGCTGCTCGCCTGCGTGCAGCGCCACACGGAAGAAATTCAGCCGCCGTTTGTGCGTGACATCCAACGGGAGGCTCCGGAGATGTTTCAGTTGGTCGAACGCCGCCGCCGAGATGTCATTCAACGTCACTTCGGGAAGCTCTTTGAGCAAGGGCGACGCGCGGGAATCATCCGTAAAGACATTCCGACCAGACTCATCATCGAAATCCTCCTCGGGGCCACACAGGCCATGTTGAATCCACCGAAGATGGCGGAACTCCACCTCACACCGAAGACCGGCTTTTCGGCCATCATTACGGTGATCCTTCAGGGTGCACTCACGAACGCGGGCAGATCGACACTATGACGAAGCTCTGGATCGTAGCGAGGACGGTGAGGCTGGGATTCAGCACTGCACTTATTTCTGTCTGCCTCTTGATGAGTTGCAGCCGCCCCGATTCAAATCAAGTGCAGGGCTACGTCGAGGGAGAATTTGTCTATGTGGCCTCACCGTTGCCTGGTGCACTGCAGGCGCTTCACGTCCAGCGGGGCATGCAGATCAAGGCGGGTGATCTGCTGTTTGCACTCGACCACACGCCGGAACAAGCCGCCAGAGATGAGGCCGAACGCCGGCTTGCGCAGGCCCAAGCCAACTCGGAGGACGTAAAAAAAGGGAAACGCCCCTCAGAGATTGCCGCCATCGAGGCGCAACTCAACCAGGCGCGAGCCGCGCTCACTCTGGCTGAAAAGGAATTTGCCCGGCAGGAAAACCTCTCCCGTACTCCCGGCGCCACGGCGGAGCTGGAGATTCTCCGTGCCCGTTCGGCGAGGGATCAGGCTCGTCAGCGTGTCACGCAACTCGAAGCCGACCTGAAGACCGCTCAACTCGGCTCCCGAAGCGATCAAATTGCGTCAGCGGAGGCCAATCTGCGGGCCGTGGAAGCGGCGCTGACGAAGGCGGAGTGGGACCTTTCGCAGAAACGCCAAACCGCCCCGCAGGCCGGACTGGTGTTCGACACACTCTATCGCGAGGGCGAGTGGGTTCCTGCCGGGCGCCCCGTCGTCGCGTTGCTCCCGCCTTGGAATATCAAAGTGCGGGCGTTTGTCTCCGAGACCCGGATCGGCCTGATCCATGCCGGCGACCGCGTGACGGTCGGCGTCGACGGCGTGCCGGAGCGCTTCTTCGGGACCGTGAGTTATATTTCACCGCAGGCTGAATACACACCGCCGGTGATTTATAGCAAAGAGAGCCGGAGTAAGCTGGTCTTCATGATAGAAGCTGTGTTTGACCCCGTCAGCTCAGCAAAGCTGCATCCGGGTCAGCCGGTTGACGTTCAATTTAATTTTTGACCTATGCCGGACGATCTCGCCATCGACGTGCGGGGAATGACCAAACGTTTCGGTGATCGCATCGCGGTCGACCACGTCGACTTGCAGGTTCGCAGCGGGGAAATTTACGGCTTTCTTGGCCCGAACGGAAGCGGCAAAACGACATTTATCCGCATGCTATGCGGTCTGCTCCGTGCGGACGAAGGGGCCGGCACGTGCCTCGGCTATGATGTCATCAGGCAAAGCGAAGCCATCAAACGCCAGGTGGGCTATATGACACAGCGCTTCAGCTTTTATGAAGATCTGAGCATTCGCGAAAACCTGGACTTTGTGGCGCGGATGTATTCCATGCCGACCCGGCGTGACGCCGTGCGCGAGACAATCGAGCGTCTTGGCCTGACGGAACGCCGCGATCAATTGGCGGGGGAACTATCAGGCGGCTGGAAGCAGCGCCTCGCGCTCGCAGCGTGCATGCTTCACCAGCCGAAGCTGCTGCTGCTCGATGAGCCGACGGCTGGCGTGGACCCGAAAGCGCGACGAGAATTTTGGGAGGAAATTCATCACCTGGCCGGGCAAGGATTAACGTTTCTCATTACCACGCACTACATGGATGAAGCCGAACGTTGTCATCGACTCGCGTTCATCGCCAGCGGCCGTCTCCTCACGTTCGGCACAGTCACCGACGTGATCCGTCAGGCGCAACTCACAACATGGTCGGCCAGCGGACCGGATTTGCACACACTGGCCGAGCAACTTCGAAAGAGACCTGGTGTCAAGCAGGCAGTATCGTTTGGAAGCATGCTACACGTCAGTGGTGACGAGCCGGCTGCGCTTGAGGAAGCCATTGCGCCGTTTCGCACCGGCCAGTATGAATGGCGCCAGATCGAGCCCGGGCTCGAAGATGTGTTTATTCACTTGATGGACACGTCGCGGGATGGGGCGCCCGCATGAAGGAACACCAGCCATTTTCACTCGCGCGTTGCTGGGCAATGGTGGTGAAAGAGTTCGTGCAGATGCGGCGCGACCGGGTGACGTTCGGGATGATGATCGGCATCCCGATGATCCAACTGATCCTCTTTGGCTTTGCCATCAACTCTGACCCCAAGCACTTGCCTGCTGCCGTGGTGCTCGCCGATCAGGGACCGCAGGGGCGGACGTTGCTGTATGGCATTCAGAACAGCGGATACTTCGATTTAGTCCGTCTGGTGAAGACTGAATCAGAAGGGCATGAGGTGCTTGCGCGCGGCGAAGCGCAGTTCGTCATAAACATCCCGGAGAATTTCAGCCGGAATTTGCTGCGGGGCGACAGGCCGGCGATTCTTCTCGAAGCGGACGCCACCGATCCTGCCGCCACGAGCAACGCCATCGGGTCATTGCGGACCGTGCTGAATACTGCCCTCCGTCATGATTTCACAGGCTCCCTCTCCTTCCTTGCCGTCAGCAGCGATCCCATCGATCTGCGAATCCATGCATTGTACAACCCGGAAGCCATTACGCAATACAATATCGTGCCCGGACTCATGGGCGTGGTGCTTACGATGACCATGGTCATGATCACCGGCCTTGCTATCACGCGCGAGCGCGAGCGCGGGACTATGGAAAATCTCCTCTCCATGCCCACGCGCCCGCTCGAGGTGCTGATCTGCAAGATCATTCCCTATATCTTTGTCGGTTACGTGCAAGTGTCCCTCATCCTCATCGCCTCGTACTTTTTGTTTGACGTGCCGATGGTCGGTAATCTCGGCCTTCTCCTCGTGGTGGCGCTTGTGTTCATCGCCGCCAATCTTGCCATGGGCATTACCTTTTCGACCGTGGCCAAGAACCAGCTCCAAGCCATGCAGATGTCGTTCTTTTTCTTCTTGCCGTCCCTCTTGCTCTCCGGATTCATGTTCCCCTTCCGTGGCATGCCCCAGTGGGCACAGGCCGTAGGAGAACTATTTCCACTGACGCATTTCCTCCGCATCGTTCGCGGCATCCTGCTCAAAGGCAATGGGCTCGAGGACGTGACGCTCCAACTGTGGCAGATCGCGCTTTTTACCGCCATAGCGCTGACCATCGGCGTGAAGCGTTATCGCCAGACGCTGGATTAGGCCGGTATTCACGACCCTTCAGAGGATTCAGTGGAATAGCCCGCCATCTAGTGCATTCCACCGGTTGACAAGAACCGGTTGGAGGGGCTAAGGACGTAGCTGGCAATTTCATGTGACGGTTCATCCATCAAAGGAGGAAAGCCATGGCGACCAAGGAGTACAAACAGCTCGGATGTCTGGATGTTGATCCCAGTGGACAGTGTGCGTTTCAAATACGCGCGGAAACCGAAGATGAGGTCATGCGCCTAGTGGCAGAGCACGGAAAAGCTTGCCATAAGATGACGAGCATCCCGCCTGACATGGCAGCGAAAGTTAAAGCCGCAATCAAGACAGTTCCCGTTAACGTCTAGCGCGTTTCTTTCAATCAAAAAGGACCGCATCGTAACGGCGCGGTCCTTTTTTTTGACGCAACACAGATGCCCTCCATCAGCCAACAGAACAGGCGAAGCGACAGGACACAGAAACACTTTCCGTAAACAAAAACGCCGAGGTCTCTCGACCTCGGCGTCATGTTCAACACTTCTCCTCTTAATCCTGCCTGTTATACCGTCGGTATATACCGTCGGCGAACAATGATCGCCAGGCCGGCCAGTCCTGTGCCAAGCAAAAGAACTGAGGCGGGCTCCGGCACACTGGGAGTCGGACGAGGCTCCTGAGGCGCAAAACTTGTCGTAGAGCCGACAGCACCGTCGATGGCATTAAATTGGCCGTTAGACGAAAAGTTCGGCGAATTCACTCGGACAACGAGTATCTCTGACGTGCCGCCCGGTGCGAGTGCGGGGCTCGCTCCTTTCGCAAAATTCCATCCCACGGTCTGTCCAGAGATGTCTCGATCGATCCCGATGGGCGCAATGGCTGACGCCGTGAAGCCAGCCGAGCCTCCACCACCGGCATTGTCTGTTCTAAGAAAGACGTTCGTCGTGAAGAGGTCAAAACTTCTATCAGTTACCCGCCCGATGGCATCCGACGAACCAGGGGTATTGACCACTTGAAAGTAGTAATCCAGCGTATTGGCAATCCCAGGGTTAAACACCGCCTCACGTATATTCGCGGTGAAGCTCGACGTGGTGATGGTCGCGGTGCTGGAGTTGATAAGTGTCCCCGGGCTCCCCGACAGCGTGTCGATCACGGTCGGCGGAGTATTAAGGAGACTCCCAGGCGTCAAAGAGGTTGCGTGTGCGGTCATGGCAAAAGCCACGCTTCCTGCGAGGCTACCGACAAGGACCATGTTTAGAAAACTTTTTGGGGTCATAGGCAAAACCTCCTAAATTGTTCAGAACCTGGCTTTAGGTTCTGCAGTTTAAATGCCAGCGCTCCAACCTACAGAAAATCAAGAAGACTGATCGAACTCCGCTCGGGAGGTGTTCACATCCCTTGACACGCCCTAACTGGATTCCTTGAGCCGCGGACCCAAGCCAAGACGGCCACAGAGTGAGAATCCCTTCTATTGACAGGCTCATTCTTTTTAAAACCCGTGTAGGCCCTACGCCATATAGATTCATATGGCTCTACCGTGCACTGTCAACATTGTTGTCATGCGTTGTTGTTCTTAAGATAAGCGACGGGTGGTTTAAAGACCGGTCTGAGATCTTTTCGCTGACGACGGACTGTGATAATCGGAAAGAGTACGGGCTCGGAACGTCTCCCTTGTTCACACAAAAAGGCAGCATGATAGGCAAGGGCCCGGACCATCTGGTCTGGTTGCGTCGCTTCAGACAGACAGGCACCATTCTCCGGCTGTCACTAACCAGCGAGTTTCGGCATGCATTGCGGGCAGATCCCGTGCGTAAAGGTGGCTTCCGAATGAGTCTCAACATAGCGCTCGACCGTGGCCCAGTATCCATGGTCGTCTCGCACTTTTCGACACCAGGCACACATGGGCAACAGACCATGGAGAACCTTGAGGTCCGCGAGGGCCTCGTTAACCCGCCGTTCCAGCTCATCCTGAGAACGGCATAGCATCTCTTCAGCCTGTATCCGCTCCGTGATGTCCACGGCAAAGACCACTACACCGGTAATGTTGCCTTGTGAGTCGCGATATGGAATTTTGTCCGTTCGAACCCATCGTTTGCCTGCTAAGGTCCCTTGATAGTCCTCGATAATGCCTAGTTTGGGTCTTCCGGTGGCGATCACCTCGAGATCGTCACGATGATACTTCGCCGCATCGTCCGGAAAGAATTCCTCAGTGAATCTGCCCTCGATGTGCTCCACAGGCAGACCGATGGAACGCGCGGCCTCTTGATTGACGCGTAGAATGAGATTGTGTACGTCCTTGTACCAAATCATGGCCGGGACGGCATCGAAGATCATCTGTTGTTCGTTCTGTTTGTGAACCAAGCGGTCCTCGAGAACCTTCCGCTGCGAGCTGAGTAGCGCCACGATCCAAATGCTCCCTTCGGACAGGGAGCGGTTCATCATGACCATCCAGGCCGTTCCACCGGGCGGTGAATAGAAGTAGCCCAGCACGATCAAGATGCTGCACGCCACGGTCACGATCAAGGTGGGCCTTCGTCCCGGCAACCAGAGGGTCATCATAACCGGCGCAACGTAGAGCAGTCCCATCGCGACGCCAAGGGGCACGAACAGATCCCAGATGAAGATCACCGCCATGAGAGCGCTAATCGCGACAATCACACTGAGGGCATTCTGTTCCGCTCGCACCGCACGTATGGTCCCGGGATCCACGTCGTCACCCTCTTATGGATTACTCGATGACGTCTCATCTCCAGCTACCTGGCCTTCGTCATACCCGAATACCTGTTTGCACCGTGCAAGGAACTTCGAAGACGGCTCGGACTTCCTCAGGAATGCCGCAGCCCCAAGCCGCAGCGATTCCTCGACAATCCCCGGCTGCGACACGGACGACATCATGAGCACGGGAATATGGGAAAACCGTTTCTGCAGGTGTCCAAGCGTTTGCAGCCCGTTCATCACAGGCATTTGCACATCCAACAAGATGCCTGTCACGGAAGCGTTGTGCTGGCCATTGTTGAGAAGGCGGATCGCCGCGAGGCCGTTACTCACCGAGACGGTCTCATAGCCAGAGTATTCCAACCGTTCACGAAGGATGGTGGTGAAATCAGAGTCGTCATCGACAATCAGAATGCGCCGCTTCATTCATGACACCTTATGGGCGAGTCTGCCTTCTAAGCAGACGGTTCGTGTGATTTCATGACACGATCCTATCTCGTGGCGTATAAAACGGGTGTACGTGGATAGGCCGGCCGGCATAAAGAACCCGTAAAGATTCTCTAGTCGGGCTTGCGATGGGAACGAAAGAGCGGCCAGAATCTGGAGTTGAAGAGTGCTAGTCTTGGGCCGGCTGAAAGCGATACCCGACGCCGGGATCTGTCACAATGAAACGCGGTTGTGTCGGTTCAGGCTCGAGCTTTTTGCGTAGATGGCCGACAAACACACGCAGATATTGAGTCTGATCGACATAGCCCGGTCCCCAGACAGCCTCGAGCAACATCCGATGAGTGACGACTTTGCCGGCATGCTCGACCAGATATTTCAGAAGATCATATTCCGTCGGCGTGAGTTGAATCAGTTCCGTGTCCATCCGCACTTCCCGGCGGTCGAAATGGACGGATAACCCTCCGGCTTTATACACGGGCTCGGAACTCTGTGCGCCGGCAGCCCGCCGCAGAAGCGCTCGGATTCTGGCCAACAACTCTTCTGTGCCGAACGGCTTGGTCACATAGTCATCGGCTCCGATTTCAAGGACCTCTACCTTTCGGCGTTCCTCCCCAATTGCGGACAAGACAATAATCGGAAGGGCCGAGCGTTGCCGAAGACAACGGGTCAACTCGACTCCATCCATCCCCGGCATGACCAGATCGACGACCGCAATGTCCGGGAGGCGGTTCGTAAAGGCAGTGAGAGCTTGCTCCCCCGTCTCAGCCGTTTCGACGACATAGCCGCGCGATTCCAAGCTGACTTGGAGCGACCGTCGTATGTGACGCTCGTCATCGACGACGAGCACACGGGCACCTGAATTCATGCCCCACCTGCATCGAAGCCCGGCAACGGCGGCATCATACTGGTCAGCGGCTCAGGAACAAGAGGGAGGCGAAACAGGATGGTAGTCTCTTCCGCCGAAGATATCACTCGGATGTCCCCACCGTGTGCGTGAATGATGGCCTTGCAAATGGCCAACCCTAGTCCGGTTCCAGAAATGCCGCGTTCGACGGCACGCTCCGTACGATAGAACCGATCGAAGACCCGGTCGGTGTCGTCCGGCGGAATGCCTTCGCCATGGTTGGAGACGTGAACCTCCACCATACCGTGCACGACAGCGGCGTGCACGGTAATGGTGGATCTTTCAGGAGAGTACTTCACGGCATTGTCGAGGAGATTGATGAACACCAACTGCAACTCAGTCGCGTCGACAAAGACGGTCGACAGACTGTCCGGCAAATCGATGCGTAAGTGCCGCTGCTCAAGAGCCGGGCCGAGTCGACGAATCGCCGCTTCGATCAACTCTTCCAAGAGATGCCCGTCACGATTCGAATGAAGCGCACCGGCTTCCACCCGTGACATGTCGAGCAAATTGTCGACCAAATGACTCAAATAGCGGGCTTCTTCTCGCACACCGTCCAATAACTCGCGCCTCACGTCCCCGTTGGCATCCTCCAAGCCGGAAACCAAACTTTGAATGGCAGTCAACGGAGTCCGCAATTCGTGTGAGACGGAGGACAGGAGGGCGCTCTTGAGATCATCGCTCTGTCGCAACGCTTGCAAGATCCGCTGCTGGGCGTGCTGCCGTTCCGTCGTTTCCTTTTGAAGTTCATGATGGGTTTTCCACAGCTGGACGGTCAGGACAAGACCGAATATTCCGGCGATGGTAGCCTCGATGACGTCCCAGCGGACGATCGTGTCGATCTTGGATTCTGAATGTTGACTCATCAACGTCACGGCCTCATTGGCGACTGTCACGAGCGCTTCGTTCAGGCGAATGGCATCCTCACGGGCCCGCGCTGATCCTTGCGTGCCGACCGGCTCGACGAGAAATGCCCATTCCTTCGCGAGAAATGCCTTCAGTAGCTTCTTTTGCTCACGAAACGTGTCGGCAATCATCTCCGTTTGTGCAGGCGGAAGTGTCACAACCGTCTGCTCGCCGATATCTCGAATGGTCTGCCCGCCCGCTATCAGGACGTCAATCCGCTGCAGCAACAAACGCCCCGTCTCGACGTGGTCGACCGGAAAGCCCTCTGAGGCCAGCAAGACTTGCTTCAGATGCCGTTCGATCAGCATGCGCTGTCGGCCAGCAAGGTCGATGATCACCGCGTCAGCCTGACGGTTGTGGACAATGAGATAGGTCTGATAGAGACTGCCTAAGAGGGCGAACAGCAGCACGCCGACGAGAGCGACGATTTTCCAGCGAATTCCATGAAAGTGGCTCGACAACGGCGCGCTCCACACAGGGTTGCGATGCGCTCGCTTCTAGTCGAAGATGAGATGGTAGTTATACCATGACAGAAAGAGGATGTGGAGAAGGTCCGCTCGAAAAGCCGCTTGAAAACAAGGGCCTCAGACAAACAGGACCGGCAGTATCATCCGCCCATCACCGACTGCGATCGGAGCAGGGATAGTTACATAGAAAATGATCGCTGCCCCTCTTAAGACAGGCACGGAATAATGAATCGTAGGAGGACAGTCCCATGACGATGGCGGGGAAAGCACGCACGCTGGAAACACGACGCATCGGCTCGCTTGAGGCATCGGCAGTGGGTTTAGGCTGCAACAATTTCGCCGTGTGAGAGTCCCACGCAATCGATTGGTCAGCTCTGTTCAAATCGACGAACCAAAAAGCCCGCCGGAATTCGAGCGATACAGAGACGATAGGCTGGTCAAAATCTCGTTCGTTCTTGTCCTGATGCAATAATGAGAAAGGCATCGGGCACGACCTCCTTAAATCCGGCGTCGTTTCATCCG
>JBDUAJ010000175.1:0-5913 GCA_040004695.1 Nitrospirales bacterium
CCAGCACCGCTGCTCCTCGGCGTCCGGATACACCTGGCGCACCGCGCTCCAGATCCCCAGATGGCCGTCGCCGATAATCAGACGGGGGGCCCGCAATCCGCGATCGCGGAGATCGCGCAATACCGCCGCCCAGCTCGCCGTGGATTCCCGATGCCCCGGGGTGACGGCGAGTACCCCTTTGCGCCCATCCCTCAAGGCGGCCAGGGCGACTAACAGGGCGGCCTTGTCCTTCTTCCAAGCCGGCTTTTACATAGAGGCCGTCCACCCAGAGATACACGGCTTGCAGCTCCTCCAGTCGTCGGGTTTGCCACACGGCCAACTCGGCGTGCCCCTTCTCTTTCATGCGCGCGACGGTCGGGCCGGAGAGCGGCGCCTCCTCCCCGAGCAGCCCGCGCAAAGCCACCTCAAAGTCGCCCTGCGCTAGCCCATGCAGATAGAGCTCGGGCAGTACCCGCTCGACCGCATGGCTCTTTCGTTTGAACAGCGGCAACACCTGGCTCTTAAACCGTTCGTCACTGCCGCGGCCGCGCGGCCGCTGAACCGTGATCGTCCCACCGCTCAACGTCAACCGCCGCGGGTTCCCATGCCCATGGCGATAGCCACCCGTCGCCTCGACGGTGCCGCGCCGCGCGATTGCTGCCGTCCCAAGAACGCCGTGACTTCCTCTTCTAACACCTGCTGGATAAATCCTTGGACCTGCGTCCGGCCCCCCGTGTCCACGTTCTCCCAGGTCACGCTTGACGTCTCTGTCGTCGCTATGCTCTGCTGCTTCATGGCGGTGTCCTCCTCCGTTGAGTGGCCGAGTTTCCCGGCTGCTGGGGTTTCGTCACCCGTGAGGATACACCGCCTCTTTTCTATTTCCCCACCTTTTGGTTATACCTCTTGGAATCTCGTTCCTCAGATAGCGCGACACAGTCGCGCAGCTAACAATACGAAGTGCGGGCCTTAATGGCGCGTGTTGAGGCGTCGCAAAATAAATTACGATGTCGCCCAATTGAAGGATCATAGATTTCCTTCCGCAGTGTATGCCCAAGCCTTACCGGCTCGTGAAGTTGAGAGCCGTGCTCCCCTGGTGATTCGCTGGGCACTCTGGAGGTTCACCTGATTTCTGATCGGCACATATAGTTATTCAAACCTATGGGTATAGAAACGACAACCGATGTAAAAAGGTATGGTAGTATGCGGTCGATGTACCCCTGACAAGTTAAGAGTGCCTTAATCTTCAACGATCCTACAATGAGTAATCAGCACGATGTTCACGGAGAATCTGGACTGAGTACCCCGGTTGGGCCGCGGCGGCGATTCTTCCAATGGATGACCGCCGCTGCGATGTCCATCATCGGTGTGGGCCTCGCTATTCCCTTGGTCGGCTATGTGATCTCGCCCGCGCGCAAGCGGCGGGAGCAATCTTGGGTGGAGGTTGGCAAGGTCGATGAACTTTCAGTCCAGCAACCGAAGCAACTGAGTTACGTGGCCTCTGTCCGGGATGGCTATGTGAAGACGACTGCCCAGAAGGCGGTGTGGGCAGTGAAGATGCAGAATGGCGAGATCAGGGCCTTTGCTCCGCAGTGTCCACATCTTGGATGCGGTTATCGATGGGATGATCCCGATCGCAAGTTCAAATGCCCCTGCCATGGCAGTGTCTATGACGTCGACGGCAGCGTGCTGGATGGTCCCGCACCGCGACCGCTCGACCGTCTTCCTGTGAAAGTTGAGAATGGCAGCCTGTACGTGATCTATAAAGAATTCAAGGCGGGCCTGACGCAGCCGGTGGAACTTTGAGAGCGCGGTCCAATGGTTCGACGTTGAACCGGACGCCGAACACGGACAGATTTAAGTCCATCATTATTCGTTCATTGGACCTCCAACGCTGAACCTCCCACGAATTTATGGCATCAGGACTCTATCGGTGGCTGGACAGCCGGCTCAGACTCCAGCCGATTCAAAGGACCTTGCTGGACGAGCCCATCCCCGGTGGGGCGAGCTGGATCTATGTGTTCGGATCCGCGACGCTCTTCTTGTTTGTCCTGCAGGCCATCACCGGCATGTTTCTCGTCGTCTACTACGCCCCGACCCCGGATCACGCCTACGACAGCATTCAGTTTATCGAACATGAGATCTCGTTTGGCGCCTTCGTCCGTGGCGTCCATCATTGGGGCGCTTCCGGCATGGTGGTGGCAATCGGTCTGCACATGCTGCAGACGTTTCTGTATGGCGCGTATAAGCCGCCGCGTGAGGCGATGTGGATAGTCGGCGTGTTACTGTTCTTGCTCACGCTGGCGTTTGCCTTCACGGGTTATCTTCTGCCCTGGGATCAAAATGCCTACTGGGCCACCCAAATCGGGATCAATATGGTGGGCACCGTCCCGGTCGTGGGCGACCTACTCGCCGGGGTGCTGCGTGGCGGTGAAGCATTAGGGGCCTTGACGCTGTCCCGTTTTTTCGCGGTGCATATCCTGTTCTTGCCGGCCCTCGTGATTGGATTCGTCCTGCTCCATCTCTTTATTCTCCGCCGGGTCGGTCCGGCCGGCCCGTGGAGTGAAGAACGCGCTGCGCGAGGGAGTGAAACCTTCCATCCGCGTCAAGTCTATATGGATGCCGTCATCATGGCGATTGTCTTTCTGACAATTGCCACGCTGGCCTGGCTCGTCCCGTTTCCGCTCACCGATAAGGCGAATCCGGCTGATTCGACCTTTGTGCCGGTACCCGAGTGGTATTTCCTGTTCTATTACCAGCTCCTCAAATATGTGCATGGCGTGTTTGAGCCATTGGCCACATGGATCTTGCCTGGACTCTTCTTTTTAGTCCTCCTGCTGTGGCCCTTTATCGATCGCAACCCGGCTCGCAATCCGATCAAGCGTCCAGCTGCCCTCACCGCCGGCGTGCTGTTTCTGGCCGTGGTCTTCACGCTGTTGGGCATTTCGTTGAGGGATCTCTACGCTGTCCCGCGCGCCGATCCCGCCCTTGCGCGCGGGATGGCGGTGTTTACACAATTCGGATGCGCCGGATGCCACCGCATCCATGGGCAGGGCGGCGCGGTCGGTCCTGATCTTTCGTATGAAGGTGATACGAGGCCCGAGCGGGAGTGGCACCTGCGGCATTTTCGCGATCCGCAGTCAGTGACGCGCGGCTCCATTATGCCGAAGTTCCCATTAAGCGATCACCAACTTCAGGATCTGACGAGCTACGTGCTGAGCCTCAAGAAACCGAGCGCCTGAAAAGACGCTGATCGCGACTCTCACCCCGCACGGTTTCTCAGGCTCCTGTCAACGAGACCGAGCACACGTATATCAGCACGGTGAAGGGTAGACTAATGCCATATCTAAAAAAATCTAGTCCACTGCCTATGGTTGGACTCTCTCCGAAACGTCTTTTGCTGTCGTAACTGGCGCGTCCTGAGGAATCGAGGAGCAGTGGGCCCGAGCCCTCGGTGACAAGCAGTATGACGTTCTCCTTCTGACTCGTGACAAGCAAAGACTTGGGCGCGGCGCCGCGGACCTTGTCAACACACGGCCGATGGTCCCTGAGCCAAAATTGGCTGTATCCACGACACCACGCTTGGCCGTTTATCGGCCAGCTGATGCCGATGCATCGTGAAGTGAATGGCACCCGCGTGAGGGACATGACAAGCCAGCAAGGTGTGAGATGAACGATACGTGCCCAGAAGTCCTTGGTCAGGCGATCTACATCAAGTTTGGTTCTTCCCCTTGGCAAAAGGATCCTTCCAAGCACATCTCCCCCGAACGGTCTATCAAAAATCGTCCATCGAGGCGATTTCCCTTCATGTGCAACTTGCATACGTTTGCTGGATGGCGACGACCAGGCTGGCTCCACTCCTTTTTAACGACAGTAGGAAAAGGAGGTGCCTTATGCGTTCTAATTTGTGCTATAGCGCGTGGTGGGCATGTGCAAGCATGCTGATCCTAGTTAGCGGTACCTCAGCCCATGATGCTGATCAAGCCGGACCTCGCACGCATAGAGAACTCACCACCGTTGTGACGAGAATCCAGTCGGGTCTGATATTTCTACAGCCGGCCGCTGGGTTGCAGAATCGGGCCATCAGTCTAAAAAAGGCAGAGCGGATGGGACTAGAAGACGCACGGGCAGGGGATAAGGTGACGGTGACGGTCGATGAAAGTAACGTTCTGTTGGATATCCACAAAACAGGCGTAGAGCCCGCTGGACACAGTCTCCTCACCGGTACGTTGAGCTATGCAGACCCCTTCTGGGAAGTCGTCGAGCTATCGACTCCTGATGGGACGAAGAGCTTCGCAGTAGATAGTATGGCGGGTAGTAAACTCTCGGTCTTAAAAGAAGGCAGCCCAGTCCGGTTGGAGTTGGATGAAGACAACATGGTCATCGATATCCATCCGAACCACTGAACGTCGTCGATCCACATCACGGGAGGGGTATGCAATTGTTCCTAGGCGATTCGTTACGGGCACGGAATGACGTCGGGAACATCATCGCGCCTTCATTGTGGGTGGTGGGAAATGCTGTTGGATCGTCAAAACTCTGTCGGTTCCTCTGCCACTGCCACGGCCTTGACCAAGCGGGTAAGTCATGTCTCGATGAGAAATAGCTCACGCCCAATCCTTGCGTTTAATCTGGGACCGCTTTTGATTCTAAAAAGTTTACTGAACCGTTACAGCCCGGTAACCTCGGTAGGATTCTCCTAGCGTACAAGTGACTCAAGTTGTGTGCGTATGCTACGACATCAATTATCTCCACGTCATGGTGTCCGCTTTTACAAGGTTTTTATGAATACGCCAGTGTCTTTATGCAGGGACGAGTTAGTCTACTTTGAAGGCATATCCTGCGGCCCGCGAAGCGAGATGGTGGCTTCGTCCCAGCATTGTGTTGTTTCTTGCTTAGACGCAATGCCTCCGGCTGGGAAGGAAGGTTGCAATGCAAGGCGTATTATCGGATGTTGCCCGCATCTTACTTGTTGACGATGATCCAGTATTACTGCACGTGCTGACGCAGATGATTTCTCACCGTGTGGACCGTGTTGTAGTTGAATCGGTCAGTTCTCCCTACAGCGCTTTGGATCACGTACGCAGTGGCCAGTACGATCTAGTGTTGTCCGATGTCAAAATGCCAGGCATGAACGGTCTGACGCTGCTTCGAGAGATTAAGCGAATCGCCCCTCGAACTACCGTCATATTAATGACCGGGCATGGCGATCCGACTCTGGCGATGGAAGGGGAAAACTTAGGGGCAGCTGACTTACTACATAAGCCGCTTGATCGAGATAAGCTGACCGCCACTTTAAAGCATCTTCTGAAACGAACCTAACGGCTCTACGTCGAATGAGTTAGGACGATTATGTGACCATTCTCCTGTGGAGCGTGACGCCCGTCAGTTCAGGCGAAAGACTATGGTCCATCCTTCTTAACCGCTGCGCAAGACTCATACATATCCGAGGCTTCAGTCGTGTCGGCACGCCAGACTTCCATTCGGTATCGCCTATCGGCCCCTACCAATGCTGCCCCTTTCTTTCTTTGTCTCTGATTTAGGAAAAGTAGAGTTAGATTCGTGGCCAGGGTGCTTGTGCAGGCTTTAGCAATCCTGGAGCTGCCTCGGACTCGTTGCCGTCTCATGAGACACCAAGCGACTGTCTCAGCGTCCACTCGGGTGTGCGGCTACCTCATGTAAGATGTTGGTTTTTATGTAAATGTACATTTTGGTGAAATGGGCACGGCGCATGAATAAGACACCCTCATACATCATTAGGAGGGGCTCCGATGTCAAACCAAAGTAGTATGCAGATGGAAAGACAGACCCATGCCATGGTAGCCGACCTACACACGGTTGTTGCGTCTCGTAGAAGTCCAGGGATTGTGATTCTGAACGGGCTTGGGGAAGTCGTACATGTGAATGACACGGCATGGGAAATGTTGTCGCTCATCC
>JBDUAJ010000019.1:0-19899 GCA_040004695.1 Nitrospirales bacterium
AAGATCGTTGGGACGCATAAGACAGGCTTCACTGAGATGAAGGCCTACAGCATGTTGAATGAGCGAATGGATAAATTTAAGAAGCTGCCCCCCGTGTTCGGAAAACGTGCCCCCGCCCCCCCTATTGCTGATGTGTTCTCAGGTTCGCCCAAGAGTCCGGACAAGAGCGGATCGTAAGGGCATCCGATGATGCCTCGAACTGCCGCGAAGGGCTGGCCATGTCGTTTCTCGCTCACATTACGATGGTTTTTTGCCTGGCCGTTGCGATACTGATGCCGGCTTCTCTTGTGGAAGGCGGAGAAGGCGTCTCAGGCAACTTAGTGATTGCCGGAAACGGCCCGGAACAGGCCGTGATTGAACAACTGACGCGAGCCTTTGAAAAGGCAAATCCACGGGCCTACGTCGACATTCTATGGGATGAAAACTCCAAGCCCGTCGACCAGGTGAGGTCGGGTCAAGCGCAAATCGCCGTGACAGGCCAAGAAGATGCGGATCTCCAGGGCGCCCAGATCGGCTGGGATGGGATCGCGGTCGTCGTCAACCTGTCGAACCATACAAAAGAGGTCACGTCGCAGCAGGTCGCGGACATCTTCTCCGGAAAAATGAAATCGTGGTCTGATCTCGGCGGCCCGGACATCAGGATTCTTCTCATCGACCGGCCCCGCAACCGAAATATCCGCGAAACATTCGAGCAACAGCTGGGGATCTCCGGCAAGATTCCAGACGGCGTGAAGGTGATCGGCGCCGATGATAAGGCGATTAAGACCGTGGTCGGGACTCTCCCGCCACTGTCTGCAGTGACCTATGTCTCGCTGGGGCCCGCCCTGGAAGCGGTCAATTCTGGTGTGGCAATCCGGTTATTGCCGATCGACAAGGTTGAGCCGGAAGAACCTCCCGTCAAAGACGGCCGGTACAAACTTCGTCGTCCCATTCTCTTGCTCACCAAACAAGGATCCAATCCACTGGCAGAGGCCTTCGCCGCGTTTGCACTGACGAAAGAGGGACAAACCATTGTCGATAATGAAGGCTACACCCCTCTGGGGCAAAAGAAATAATGGCCCTCTCTTTAGATCCATCACACAACATCATAATGAGATCCTTCATGGAGGAGGCCTTATGCACTATCGTTCGGCCATCATCATCATGGGACTGCTGATGACTCTCCCGGTGCCGCTCGGGTGGTCCCAGGAAGCGGAACCTCAGAGCAACAACCAGGGCACACAAGTCGAGGGGATGGGTTTCGGAGCCTATGATACGGAATCGATCAAGGGCTTTGATGAGAACAAAGTCAGCAAAGACCCCGTGTGCGACCAAAGCAAGCGACCGCGCATTTCGAAGGTCGAACCGGATGAAGTCAAACCCGGCGAGAAGGTCGTGATCAAGGGAGAGAACTTCGGCACGAAAGAATGCTTGCATGGAGTGACGTTTAGCGCGGCGCCAAGCACCAAGATCAACTACACCTATGTCAATGATAGTACGATCGAAGCGCTCGTCCCGGAGGCCAAAGCCGGCATGAGTTTCGTCGTTGTCGTCGCCGGCGGCGGCAGCGCTCAGTCCAAACCCGTCCTGATTAAGGGCAAGTAACCTTTGACAAGCTGGGTGGAGGAATGCGAGATGTCTTGTCCTTTACCAGCTTTCTTGACAACCGCTTTCCCCAGAGGGTTAGATTGATGATCGTCATTGCGCGCCTCCACCGAGCACATTCTTACCGGGAAGGGACGCGTCTTGGCGCACCTGGGGTGGCTGGGTGAAATATCCGCGGTGCGCGAGCACAAGATCGCTTATCTAACCCCTCTCTCCTTCTATCGACAATATTCAAGATCCTGTGCTAACTTACACCGTTTTCGCGGCTGATCGCTGTGACTCCCTATGACTCAAACAATGTTTAAGAAAATCCTGGTCGCCAACCGAGGCGAGATTGCCATGCGGATCATTCGCGCCTGCCGCGAATTGAATATTGCCACGGCGGCAATCTATGCCGAACAGGATTCGACTGGGATTTATGTCAAGAAAGCCGATGAATCGTACCTGGTCGGCCCCGGTCCCGTTCAGGGCTTCCTGGACATGCACCAAATCGTTGATTTGGCGCGTCGAATCGGCGCCGATGCCATCCATCCAGGCTACGGATTTCTGTCTGAAAACGCTCAGTTTGCGCACCTCTGCCAAGCGTCTGGCATCACCTTCATCGGTCCGTCTCCACAAGCCATCCATCTCATGGGGAGCAAGATCAAAGCTCGTGAATTAGCGAAAACAATCGGCGTGCCGGTCGTGCCGGGAACTGATGGCGATATAGTGGGAGTGGAAGATGCCCTGGCCTTTTGCCGGAGCGTCGGCTATCCGGTCATGATCAAAGCGAGTGCGGGAGGCGGCGGACGTGGTCTTCGTGTGGTGCGAAGCGATGCAGACCTCTGGAGCAACATGGAAACGGCCTCTCGCGAAGCGCTGGCTGCATTCGGCGACGGCAGTTTCTTCATCGAGAAGTATATCGAGCGTCCGCATCACATTGAGTTTCAAATTTTGGCAGATCGCCACGGCAACGTCATCCATCTCGGCGAGCGCGACTGCTCAATCCAACGTCGGCACCAGAAACTCATCGAAATCGCGCCATCCTTATTGCTGACTCCGAAGCTCCGCAAGGAGATGGGTGAAGCTGCCATTGCGATTGCGAAAGCCGTGGATTATGACAATGCCGGCACGGCAGAATTTCTCCTCGATCAGAACGGGTCGTATTACTTCATCGAAATGAATCCGCGCATTCAGGTCGAGCATACGGTGACGGAACAGATCACCGCCGTCGATATCGTGCGGTCTCAAATCTCCATCGCGGCCGGACGGCCGCTGGACATCAAGCAGAGCGACGTCACGTTGCAAGGTCACGCGATCCAATGTCGAATTAACGCCGAAGATCCTCAAAACAACTTTCGACCGTCCACCGGTACCGTGACAGCCTATTTGTCCCCCGGTGGAATCGGCGTGCGCATTGATGGCGCCGTCTACAAAGACTACGCCGTTCCTCCCTATTATGATGCGCTGCTCGCGAAATTAACGGTTCGAGGCCGAACGTGGGATGAAACCGTCAGCCGCATGCATCGCTCGTTGGAAGAATACGTTCTCCGCGGCGTCAAAACGACCATTCCGTTCATGAAGAAAATTATGAATGAGCCGGACTTTCGCGCCGGCCGCTTTGACACCTCCTATTTAGAGACGCATCCTGACGTGTTTCAGTACGATGAGGACGTCGATCCCGAGGATTTTGTACTCGCAATCTCGGCAGCGATTGCGGCCTATGAAGGTTTATGAGGATGCTGAAAATGGCCCCCAACTGCGTTCTCGGCTCGCAAAACATCCTCAACGTACCCCAGAGGGTACGCCTCCGGTGTTTGCTCGCCTGCGGCCTTGTTGGGCGCCATTTTGAGCATCCTCGTTGTAAGGCTTTTTAAATATGGCAATTCGACGACGCAAGACAGTTCGACGGCGGCCCCCCAAGCAACGTTCGGCGGGGCACCAACCCCTCCGGCGCAAGGCCCCCGCTCGATCTGCATTTGAGATGTTGCCGGCTCCTGCCAAGCCGCTTCAGATCACGGATGTGGCCCTGCGCGACGGGCACCAATCACTATTGGCCACCCGAATGCGGACCGAAGACATGTTGCCGATCGCCCAGAAACTGGACGCCGTCGGCTATTGGTCTTTGGAAGTCTGGGGAGGCGCCACCTTTGACACGTGTTTGCGTTTTCTCAAAGAAGACCCATGGGAACGGCTAAAAGCATTGCGCGCCGCGATGCCGAATACACGGTTGCAGATGCTTCTGCGCGGCCAGAATATTGTCGGGTACCGCCATTATGCCGACGATGTGGTGGACCGGTTTGTTGAACGATCCGCTACGAATGGGATCGATGTCTTCCGGATCTTCGATGCCTTGAACGATGTCCGCAACCTTGAACGTTCCATGCATGTGGTCAAGGCATGCCGGAAGCATGCAGAGGCCGCGCTTTGTTATACCGTGAGCCCGGTGCATAGCCTGGCCCGCTTTGTCGATTTGGCAAAACGGCTTGAAGACATGGGCGCGGACACGATCTGCATCAAAGACATGGCCGGACTGCTGGCGCCGCTCGATTCCTATCAGCTCGTCAAACGATTGAAAGCAGCCGTTCGAGTGCCCATTCACCTGCACACCCATTACACGTCAGGCATGGCGTCGATGTCGGCTTTAATGGCTGTGTTGGCTGGACTCGATATTCTTGACACGGCCATCTCGCCTTTGGCGGGTGGCACGTCGCACCCGCCGACCGAAACCCTCGTGGCGGCGTTGCGCGGCACACCGTATGACACCGGACTGGAGTTGCCACGATTCATCCCGATTGCCGATCACTTCCGTGGTGTGCGAAAGAAGTATCATCAGTTCGAAAGCGACTTCAACGGCGTGGATGCCGAAATCCTTAATTCGCAAATTCCTGGCGGGATGCTGTCGAATTTAGCCGCACAGTTGGCCGAACAAAACGCACTCGACAGGATGAAACAGGTGATGGAGGAAGTGCCCCGCGTGCGCGCCGACATGGGGTATCCACCGCTCGTCACGCCGAGCAGTCAAATTGTCGGCACGCAAGCTACGCTGAACGTGCTGACCGGCGAGCGGTATAAGGTCATCACCTCTGAGACGAAAAATTATTTTCTGGGGCTGTACGGGCATCCGCCGGGCACGCTGAATGCCGAGGTGGTGGCTCGAGCCATCGGAGATGAAGACCCGATTAAAGGCCGGCCGGCCGATCAGTTGGAGCCCGAATTAGAGCAGGCGAAAAAGGATTTGGCCGGGAAGGTCACCTCCCCTGAAGATCTCTTATCGTTTACCCTCTTTCCCACTATCGCCCGTGACTTCTTCGAGGAGCGCGAACGCGGCGAGTTGAAGCCTGAACAATTGGTCCCTGCGCCGGAAAAGGGACCCGTCGTCGCCCATGAACTGCATCTGGCGCCGGTGGACTTCAATGTTACCGTCCACGGCGAGACCTACCATATTCAGGTATCCGGCTCCGGGCGAAAAATTGACGGTCGCAAACCGTATTATCTACGCGTGAACGATAAACTCGAAGAAGTCCAGCTCGAACCGATTCAAGAAGTGCTGGCCGGTGTACCAGAGGCGCAGGATGCGGGATCTCGCAGTGGACCGAAACGTCCCAGGCCGACCAAGCCGGGCGATATCACATCGCCCATGCCGGGTCGCGTCGTCAAAGTCCTGGTTGCCACGAGCGACACCATCAAACAGGGCGAACCCGTCTTGATCATTGAAGCCATGAAAATGCAGAGCCAAGTCCCCTCGCCGATCGATGGAACGGTGCGAGCCATCTACGTCAAAGACGGAGATGACGTCAAAATCGATGAGACGTTGATTCAGTTGGAGTAGCTTGCTTGCGCTGCCTCAGCGTCTATCCTTCTTCATGTTCTCTTGCCCTCTGGTCTACTTTTCTGGTGATGCCAACCCTATTGATGGCGTGTGCCGCCACCCACGACATCCCTGAGTGGTTCGATGCCATCCACCGCGTCCCGCTGAAAACGGTGGTGGTGGAAGGAAACCGCATCGCCTATACCGACAGCGGTGAGGGCCCGCCCGTCATTCTGGTCCATGGCTTCGGCGGATCGATGTGGCAGTGGGAGTATCAACAACCGCTGTCGTCTTCTTACCGGTTGATCACATTAGATATGCTGGGAGCCGGCCTGTCTGGTAAGCCGGACATCGATTATACGCCGGCTCAATTGGTCGACTTCATGCGGAACTTCATGGACGCCCTTCAGATTACGAAAGCCGCATTGGTCGGCAATTCGATGGGAGCCGGCATCGTCATGGGCATGGCACTGACCTATCCCGACCGTGTGGACAAGGTCGTACTGATTGATGGTCTTCCCGATCAGATCCGTGACAAGCTGAGCAGTCCGTCGCTGCAGCGCGCCTTGGGTCCCTGGCCGCCACTGTGGGTCCTGAAACTGGCCAACTGGTTCGCAGGACCTGGAACGACTCAAAAGATTCTGAGCGAGATGGTGTACAACGATGACCTGCTCACTCCGGCCGTCATTGATCGGTCCACCCGGAATCGCCGGCGCCCAGGCTTATTCGAACCGCTTCGGGCGACCGTCAAGAATGTGCCCTTGTGGGAAAGTGGATTCGCCAAACGACTCGGCGAGATTCGACAACCGACGCTGATTTTGTGGGGCGCCAAAGACGCTATATTCGCGCCTTCAGTGGGGGAGCAGCTCCACCGGACCATACCGGGCTCTCAATTTACATTGATTCCTGATGCCGGTCACATTGCCATGTGGGAACGGCCTGACGTCATCAATCCTCTCCTCACGAAATTTCTCCAGCCTTGACAGGTGGGCGGGTTCGTGACACGTTCTCCCAAGCAGGATGCTGAAAAAGGCTACCCGACCCCAGTCGCGACCTAAGGAGGAACTATGCATAGAACGAAATCCATGATTAACGTAATGGCCATGCTGAGTCTCGTCGGTGCAGGATGCACCATGACATGGCCGGGTTCGGCGTCTGATACCGGTTTTTCCTATCAAAACTTTCCCGTGGCCAAAACCACGGCATCCGCCGGTGACGGTCACACGGTGACATTTAAAAGCACCCCACTGGCTCTCGAAGGGCACGGCGTGAAGGTGGGCGATACCCTGCCCGATGTTCAGGTCGCCAAGGGCGATCTCTCGCTCATGAACATCACCGAGACAAAAGGCACGGTTCGGATTATCAGCATCGTGCCATCCCTCGACACCAAGGTGTGCGAACAGCAGACCCACTACCTCAGTGAAAAAAATAGCGGGCTCGATAAAAGTGTGCAGATGATCACGATCAGTGTCGACACGCCATTCGCCCAGGGCCGTTTTGCAAAGGAAGCGAAGATCAGCAACGTCACGTTTCTCTCGGATTATCGCGGCGGCGACTTCGGAAAAACCAACGGACTCCTAGTCACAGACCCGCATATTCTCGCCAGATCCGTCATGGTCGTCGACAAGGATAATGTCATTCGCTACCTCCAGGTCACACCCGAGCTCGCGCAGTTGCCGGACATGGAAGCCGCCTTCCAAGCCGCCAACGCGCTGGTCAAGTCGGCCTCCTAGAACTGGCACTTACTCATTTGCTAGGGATAGATTGAAGGATGCTCAAAAAGGTGATTCAACAAGGCCGAGGCGAAGTCGGCACCGCAGGCATACCGTTTTTCACCCGCCCGTCCCGAGCGCGCCAAGATGCACTATTTCCCGGAGGGGTACGTTGAGGATGCTGACGAGCCGAGAACGTAGTTGAGCGCCTTTTTCAGCATCCAAATTGGAGGGTGTTCAAAATCGTCGTCCAACAAGGCCGCAGGCGAATCGCAACCGGAGGCGTACCCTCTGGGGTACGTTGAGGATTGCGGGGAGCTGAGAACGAAGTTGGCGGCGGTTTTCAACACCCGACTGCCTTATGCCTTATGATGTGTTGGTGATCGGCACCGGCCCCGCCGGCCAAAAAGCCGCCGTCCAGTCCGCCAAGCTCGGCAAGAAGGTCGGGATCATCGAGCGCAAGCAGGCTGTCGGCGGGGTGTGCATCAATTCCGGGACGATTCCCAGTAAATCGCTCCGCGAAGCCGTCCTCTATTTGTCCGGGTTCCACCAACGCACCGTCTATGGTTCGACGTACCGTCTGAAACACAACATCACAATGGAAGATCTGGCCTTCCGCTGCCAGCACATCATTACCGAAGAGATCCACATTATCCAAAAACAGATGGCTCGCAATCAGGTCGATCTGATTTTCGGGACAGCCCGGTTCCTCGATCTCCATCGGGTGGCCATTGAACAGGCACACGGCACGGTCGAGCACACGGCAGACTACATTGTGATCGCCGTGGGGTCCAAACCGTCCCGCCCGGCCGATGTACCCTTTGACGGCCACTCGATTATCGATACGGATGAATGGTTGACCGTGCAATCCCTCCCCACCACCTTGATCGTCATAGGCGGCGGCGTCATCGGATCGGAATATGCCTCGATTGCGGCCACCATGGGTATCAAGGTCATGCTGATCGATCAGCGGCCTCGCCTGCTGGAATTCGCCGATCATGAGATCATCGATGTCTTGCAGGTCCAGTTGGCAGAGATCGGCGTCGGTCTCCATCTGAATGAACAAGTGGTGCACATCGAGCAGGAGGCGGATGGGCACGTCGCCGTCCAGTTAAGCAGTGGCAAGCAACTGGAATCCTCGATGGTGATGTACTCGGCTGGGCGAGTCGGTGCGACGGATAGCTTAAACCTGGAAACAGTCGGCATTCACCCCGATGCGCGGGGGCGGCTCCGGGTGAACGAGCATTTCCAGACGGACGTCGCCCACATCTATGCGGTGGGAGATGTCATCGGTTTTCCTGCCTTGGCGTCCACCTCTATGCAACAAGGCCGCCTCGCGGCGTGTCATGCGTTTGGGCTACCCTGTGACGTGAAAACGCAATTGCTGCCTTATGGCATCTACACCATTCCGGAAATTTCCATGGTCGGCCCCACTGAGCAGGAACTCATCCGTGATCAGGTGCCGTATGAAGTAGGCATTGCGCGTTATCAGGAAATCGCGCGAGGCAAGCTCATCGGGGATGAAATCGGCATGCTGAAACTGCTTTTCAACAAACAGACGAGACACTTGCTGAGTGTGCATGCGATCGGAGAGGGCGCCACAGAATTGATTCACATCGGACAAGCCGTGATGGCGCATGGCGGCAAAATCGATTATTTCGTCGATAACGTGTTCAACTACCCGACGCTCGCTGAATGCTACATGGTGGCGGCGCTTGCGGGACTCAATCGCCTCCCCCGACCGTGGTTGCCGGATGATTTGGCGGCACGCCAGGGCGGAATCGCGTAACCAGAACCAGGATGCTGAAAATGGTCCCCAACGGCGTTCTCACCTCAAGAGAATCCTCAACGTAGCCCAGAGGCTACGCCTCCGGTTCTCTCTCGGCTGCGGCCTTGTTGGGAACCATTTTGAGCATCCTTTTTTGATTTTTGGCATTTTATCTAAGAATAAGAGGTAGCAAGGAGTGGTTATGTCGTTTAGCGATCAACTTCGAAGAAAAACGCAGTCGATTTGGGATGCGCAACTGAAACATCCTTTCGTCGTAGCACTCGGTAAGGGCACACTGCCGGAACGAAAATTCAGATATTACATTCTTCAGGACGCCCGCTTTCTCGGCGACCTCGCCCGTGTCTTCGCGGCCGCCGCGCAGAAAGCGCCGGATGCGGAATCAGCGTTGCGCTTTGCCAAACTCGTCGAAGAGACAATTATCACTGAACGCGGCTTGCATGAAAGCTATGGCAAGCGATGGAAGATGACCCCGAATGAAATGTCATCCGTGCCGATGGCGCCGACCAATTACGCGTATACGCGTCACATGCTGAGCGTTGCCCAAACCGGAACCGCTGCTGAAGTCACGGTGGTCGCTCTTCCCTGCGCCTGGATTTACTGCGTGGTCGGGAATCATTTGTTGCGACACGGCCCGCCGAAAGAGGGACATCCTTATCGCGATTGGCTCATGCTCTACGCCTCACCGGAGTTCGCCGAGGTGCAGAGGTGGATGCGCGCCAAAGTGGATCTGTGGGCAAAGGAGGCTGGCGCGGCAGAGAAGAAACGGATGGAAGAGGCGTTCGTGATCAGCTCGCGGTATGAATGGATGTTTTGGGAGATGGCGTGGAAGGAGGAGAAGTGGCCGGTTAGTTAAGAGTCGGAGCACGGAGCGCCGGGCCGGTCCGTGTGCTCGCAGACCGCGCACGATAAGAATGTGCTCGGTCGATGCGCGCAGCGAGGGACCAACCCGGCGCTCCCTGCGGGAGAGGAACACCGGCCACTGAGAAGAGGGAAAAGAAATGAAGAGTGACAATGGTAAACATCTGTGAAAGTACGTGATATCATCAAACGCATTGAAGCTGATGGTTGGTATCTGGTCGTCACAAAGGGAAGTCATCGTCAATATAAGCATCGGGATAAAATAGGAAGAGTCACAATAGCAGGGCATCCTGGCGATGATGTAGCGCCAGGCACACTGAACAGCATTTTAAAACAAGCTCAGCTTAAAGAGGAGAAGTAAGATGCATCGCTTCCTCGTTGTGATCGAAAAGGCGGACAATAACTACTCCGCCTTTTCTCCAGATTTGCCTGGCTGCATTGCGACCGGCAAGACACGCGAAGAAACTGAACACAACATGCATGAAGCAATTGAGATGCACGTGCGGGGACTTCAAGAAGACAACTTGCCTATTCCTGAATCTCATTCTTCTGCCGAATATGTGGCAATCCCTTAGCCGTTTACAATTGTTTTGCACTCATGGCGCGCTCCGGCAACGACCGATAGTCGGATCGAGCCCACCGCTGTCGGCGAACGACAGTGGCAGGACAATGATGAAAGCGCTTTCCTTGAAATCGCACGGCGAGAAGGCATAGAGGTTAAATGACAAGCTTGAAACAAGTACTCACAATAGCCGGTTCCGATTCCGGTGGTGGTGCGGGGATTCAGGCTGACATTAAGGCGATGTCGGCGAATGGCGTGTTTGCGATGTCCGTCATCACCGCGATTACTGCGCAGAATACAGAAGAAGTGACGGACGTGTTTGAGCTGCCGGCGTCTATTATTGAGGCGCAGATGGATGCGGTGTTTGATGATTTCGAGGTGGCGGCGGTAAAGACGGGGATGTTGTCGTCCGCGGAGATTGTGACGCTAGTCGCGCGCATGCTACGTCCGCAGAATGTCGGCAACTTGGTTGTTGATCCAGTGATGGCATCGAAAAGCGGGCATCCGTTGTTGAAGCTGGATGCGATGGATGCCTTGAAGCGGGAGTTGATTCCGATGGCACTGGTCATTACGCCGAATGTCCCTGAAGCCGAGCAGCTCTCCGGTTTGCCGATCAAGTCTCTTGCGGATGCGCGACAGGCTGCGAAGGTCATTCACAAGCTGGGTTGCAAGAATGTCCTGATCAAAGGTGGACATCTCATTACCGAACGGGCGACCGACCTCTTATATGATGGCAAGTTCTTTAACATCTTCAAAGGTGAGTTCATCGACACCCCCCACACGCATGGCACTGGTTGTACATTTGCCTCCGCGATTGCGGCGCAACTGGCGAGAGGCAAGGCCTTGCCTGATGCCGTGCAAACGGCGAAGACCTACCTCACGGAAGCCATCCGACACAGCTTGGCCATCGGCCATGGCAAAGGCCCTACGAACCACTTTTATTTCTTGCCCGACTGAATGAATCGAGGCGTATGAAGCATCTGCTGTTTCGCCCCCCGCTATTCTTGCTCACCGGTTTTGCGTGGCTCATCCTATCCTCACTGCTCGGCCTGTTCTTGTTTCTCAGCATGACACGGAGTATTCCCCGCCCGCCGATGCTGCGCCTGCTGCACGTGCACGGGGCATTAATCGGCGGTGTGGCGCAGATGATTCTTGGGGCTATGCTGGCCTTTATTCCGCCTCTGCTGATGTCCGGCCGAGATCGGTCGGAATCTCACCCTGTGCTCTTTACGCTGATCAACGTCGGGACCGTCGGCGTGCTGATCGGCTTCTGGCTGCAACACTACACGATTGTCGGCATGTCCGGCCTGTTCGTTCTCGTGGCATTTGTGTCGCTCTTGAGCGATGCCATTCGGCAATCTCGAAGCAGTCTGATGTCGCCCCCGCTGAATCTCTGGTTTTACGGCATCGCATTGGTTGCGTTATTGGCAGGACTGAGTATAGGGCTCGCGATGGCCTTCCGCCTCTTCCCCGTGACGTTTCTGGGGCAAGGCCGCCTCGCGCATATCCATCTTAACTTGTTAGGTTTCGTCACCCTGACGATCATCGGGACCATGCACAATTTCTTTCCGACTGTCTTGAACACCCGGCTACATAGTCCGCGCCTCGCCAGGCTCACGTTCCTCATCCTCCCATCTGGCGTGGTTCTGCTTGTCGCAGGCTTTCTGCTTTCGAACATCTGGGTGCAGATCGGCGCCGGTGCGATTCTGTTCGCCGGTGTCTTGCTCTATAGCTACAACATCGTGCGAACGTGGATGGATGCAGGCCGACCAACGACCATCGCCACCGATCATTTTCTCTTGGCGACCTTGTTCTTGGTCCTCATCGTTCCCGCCGGCATCCTGGTATCGGTGAATTTCCTGTGGGATCCACCCGGCGTCCCGTTCGGACGATTGCATCTGGTCGCATACACCCATTTGGCGCTCATCGGCTTTATTCTTCAGACCATCTTCGGGGCGCTATCGCACTTGTTGCCGATGAGCCTGGCGGTCGGCCGAGTCCCCGGCAATAAAAAACGCGGACCGTATTTGGCCACGCTCACAGCAATTGCCGAGCGATGGCGCGTGGTGCAGGTCGCAACGCTGACGCTCGGAACCATGGGACTGGCCTTGGTTGCGGCGCTGGTATGGCAGTACAGCCTGGGGTCGGCTGTCGTCCAAATCGCATCCTGGACTACGGCGGCGCTTCTGTTTATCGGTGTCGGCCTCTTCGGCGCCAAGGTTGGGTTACTCCTGGTTCAACGTCCGCCAGCCTAAGCAGCACAGACCATCCATGACGCAAGATTTCGTGCTGTACAGCGAGTTCAATTGTCCGTTCTGTTACGCCTTTGGCGAACGAGTCATTGCGCTGGGCTTCGCCGACCGGATCGACTGGCGTGGCGTCCAGCACGCCCTCCACCTTGCCACTCCAATGGCACACGCCGGTCCCACGTTTGCGTCCGAACTTGCGCGCGAAGTTCAGTTCATCCAACGACTCGCGCTTGAGGTGCCCATTGCGCTCCCACGAGGGAAGCCCAATACCGGTCCGGCTATCCAAGCTGTCGCGGCCGCGATGGACATCGATCCCCGCAAGGCGCATCGACTAGCCGCGTCCCTGTATCGAATGTTTTGGCAGCATGGAGCCGACATTTCCGATCCATCAGTGATTTTCACTCTGGCCGACCAAGCAGATCTCCGCGATCTTTCGAGCACGCCTGACGCCGTCAATACCGTCACAGTATGGCATGAGGCTTGGATGGAGCGAGGGGTCGGCAGCGTACCGGACCTCATTCGACAGGACGGCGAGTCGATCACCGGACTGGTTGATGTCGACACGCTTCGGCGATTTGTTCAATGACCACTGTCCCCACTGTCCCCTCCTGAGCCGTCCTCTCATTCTGGTACAATGCGCCCATGGAACAATCGCTGACCTTTTACGACTCCGCCGGTCATCGCACGGAAGGTATTCTCGCAGACCCGGATACGCCAACCGATCGTCTCGTGGTCCTGTGCCATGGGTTTCTCTCGAACAAGAACAGCACGACCAATAAGACGCTGACCCGCCTGCTGCTTGAGCAGGGAATCGCGACGTTTCGATTCGATTTTTTCGGACAGGGCGAGAGCGAAGGCCCGTTCGAGCGGATTACCTTGACGACGGCAATCGACCAGACCCGCTCGGCGCTTGACCTTGTCACCACAAAAGGATACCGACGTCTTGGCCTTGCGGGATCGAGTTTCGGCGGTCTGGTCTCCATTCTTATCGCCGGACAACGCCACGATCTGTTGGCCTTGGTATTGAAATGCCCAGTCGGCGACTTCCCTGAGACACTACGGTTGGAATTCGGCGATGAACGAATGGCACACTGGAAACAGTTCAATGAAATTCCGGATGTGACCGGAGGGTCACGGCCGGTTGCTCTACAGTATCATCTTTACGAAGACTGCTTGACGTATGACGCGTATAAGGCAGCTGAATCGATTCAGGCGCCGACGCTCATCGTCCAGGGAGACTGCGATGAATTGGTCCCCCTCCATCAAAGCCGTCGACTTATTGAAGCGCTACGAGTGGAGAAGCGATTAGAGCCTCTTGCAGGAGCCGATCACGGATTTACAAAAGGTACGGACTTTCGTAGGATGACAACGATGATTGCCGATTGGTTTATTAACCATCTAAAGCGATAGAGAACGATGCCGGAAGCCCTACGGGAAGAACAACTCGAAGTCTTGAAGGTTCTCTATCCGTGGTATAAGGAAGAAGTATTCCGACGACGCGAACAAATGATGCGGTTGACCGCATTTGCAAGCGCCTTTCTGGTTCTGCTCCTTGTGACCATGGTCGCCGTGCCGGCTCGCCCACGTCCCGAGTTTACGACCGCGCTTTTCGCCATCACCGGTGTCTCACTCTTCTCCGGCATCTTCGCCTATCTCATCCTCCAACAACGCAATCGCCATCGGATGGCGAAGCAGGCGTTGATTGAGATCGAACGGGTCCTCGGTGTGTATGATCAGGATCTCTACATTCTCGGAAAGACGCTGTATCCGGAAGATTGGCAAACCGCCTGGTTGAGCGATCGCAGTGTGACGATCTATCTGGCAGTACTTGCGACGTTGACGGTGCTGGTCATCGCCGCCGTCCTCCTCCGCCCCTAGGGGCTGCTGAAAAATCCCTTCAGCTGCGTTCTCACTCCCGAATCCCGCTCAACGTACTTGCTAGTACGCCTCGGGAGCTTCGGTCGCTGCGGCCTTGCTGAACGGCTTTTTGAGCAGCCCCTTGTCGGCTGTTTAAAAATGGTTCCAGCTTTGTTCTCGCATCGCTCAGAGGCTCAACGTACCGCCAGGGGAAAAGAGCCTGTCGCAGACTCGGGCGGGTGAAGCATATACGCCTCGCCTCCTCGCTCGCTGCGGTCGCGCTGGAAGTCTTTTTGAACATCCTGCGCTGCACCGACCCTCAAGCAGTGCAATTCGGCTTTTTGAGCAGCCCCTTGATCAGCTGCCGAAAAAGGCTCCCAACTGCGTTCTCGGTTCGTGAAAATCCTCAACGTACCCACAGGAAGGAGCGCGTCCTATGGGAAAAGAGCCTGTCCTGACAGGCTCAGGGCGGTAGGGTGAAATGACGCTTGGGACGGGCGGGTGAAAAACATTACGCTTCCAGTTTTCCTTCGGCTGCGGCCTTGCTCGGGAAGGGGCGCGTCCCATGGGAAAAGAGGCTGTCTGCAGGCTCAGGGAAGGGTGGGTGAAATGACGCCTGGGGTGGGCGGGTGAGATAGAGAGCCGTTTTGAGCAGCCGATAACGCGCGGCACTACGCACAATTATCAGCGCTGTGACCGGTCACCCGCCGAACACGACTTTGGCGAACCAATAATAGAGCGGAATCCCCATCGCGATGTTAAATGGGAAGGTAATACCCAATGAGGCGGTGAGGTACAGAGAAGGATTCGCTTCCGGCAATGAGATACGCATGGCGGCAGGCGCGGCAATATAGGAGGCACTCGCCGCCATCACGCCCAGCATGGTCGCTCCTCCAAGGCTCAATCCCACAAAATCTCCGGTCAAGACCCCCAACATGCCGGCAAAGATCGGCATCGTGATCCCGAAGATGATCAGAAACTTGCCGACGGATTTGACTTCAGCCAGTCGAAGCCCGGCAACCAATCCCATTTCCAGCATGAACAGACACAACACGCCCTTGAAAAGATCGCCAAAGAACGGCTTGGTCACAGCGATGCCCTCGGGACCGGAGATATATCCGACGACCAGTGCGCCCAAGAGAATCATCGATCCTTTTCCGGTGAGGGCTTCATGAAGCACCTGCTTCACCCATTTATTTTGTGTTCCATTTCCGCTGACCTGTCCTTCCGCTTGCAAAGCCATTTTCGCCAACAAAATACCGACGACGACCCCCGTCGGTTCCAAGACAGCCAGGAACGCGGAGACATACCCTTCGGGTCTCACTTGCAAACTTAAAAGAAATTGCGTCGCGACCGCAAAGGTGACGGCGCTGACGGAACCGTAATGACCGGCAATAGCCGCCGCATCGTAAATGGTAAACTTCCCGATCTTGCGGAGAATGAAATACCCAATGATAGGGATCAATATCCCTAAAAAGAGCGTTCCCACTAACGGCATCCAAATCGCCGCCAACCCTACTTCTCGAATCTCAGCCCCTCCGTGCAGCCCAATGGCCGCCAGCAGGTACAACGTAAGTCCGATGTACAGAGCTTCAGGCACTTTCAGATCAGACCGGATGAGTGTGGCCAGAATTCCGAGCACGAAGAAGAGCGGCATAGGCGCGGTGAGGTTGTGTCCTATGGCCTCCAACAAGCTATGATCCATTATCTGGTCTCCTTCAATACATCGGGCGAACGAGAAGTGATTGAGCAAGTTCCATTCCCTTGAACGGCGCACGCGGCAGACAGCTATTCCGCGTCCTTCGCACCAGAACATCGGCTCACCTCTAATGCAAGGTGCGAGACTGCGCGTTATCGCACGGTGAACACCGTGCGTATTCACTGCGAGCGTTTCGATAAAGCATCCGCGTGAGCGGACATGCACGCTTCGCTCAGGGCTACACCGCCATTGGGGACCCTTGGAAGCCACTAAGAGGACTAAGAGAGACCCAACCGCACCATGCTTCTGTGCCGTGACGATCTGCCCCCTCTCAATCCGCATCTGGACTGTCTTTTGCACTCTTTTGCACTCTCTTGAAGGGACGAACACGGTGACAGATACAGCCTTAGCATCAAAACCCTCGTTTGGCCCTGGTGAGGAGACAACGCCATGAAGTGGGATCGCATGACGATGATCATGCTGAATATGGTCATTCTGTATATCTGCACACTCGGGACGGCGTTTGGTGCAGAACGATTCTCGATTAAGGATGTCGGCGAGATCGCTCCGGGCGTGTCAGTAGAAGGCATGAATAATGCCGGTCACATCGTCGGTACGATGCCAGCACCGATTTCAACCAACCGCGCCTGGTGGTACACCGGGACGAAGGTCGTGGACTTCAACAGTTGTGGTGGGACCGGCTGCCGCGCGATGGATATCAACCGAGTCGGCCAGATCGTCGGTAATATTGGCCGTGACCCCTACATCTATAGTCATGGCAAATTCATTGATCTCGCCGCCTATGCGCGTCCGCAAGGTGTGGCCTCGGCGATTAACGATCTGTCGGAGGTGGTGGGATGGTATACCCTCATCCCTGCCCCAGGTGAGAACTTTCCACCGGAGCGGCATGCCTTCCTCTATCGCGGTCGTAAGCTCACGGATCTCGGCACGCTGGGCGGGACAGAAAGCGGAGCCACAGGTCTCAACAATATCGGACAAGTCGTCGGCTATGCGACAACCTATACCGGCGAATCTCACGCCTTTCTCTTCGAACACGATCGGATGCGCGACCTCGGCACCCTCGGGGGCACGACAAGCCGCGCGAACGGTATTAATGAAGCCGGCCAGATTGTCGGCAGCGCGAATGTAGCGGGCACGAATAAGCCACATGCCTTTCTCTATGTCGATGGAAAGATGCGAGATTTGGGAACATCACAGGGGGACGACAGCGTAGCCTGGTGCATTAACAAAGTAGGATATGTGGTTGGCAGCAGCGGAGGTCATGGATTTCTGTACACCGGGGGTAGGGTGATAGATCTGCAGACCCTTCTTCCCTCTGGATCTGGCTGGACCTCTCTGATGCCACGCTGTATTAACGATACTGGGCAGATTGCGGGCGTCGGCACATTTGCCGATGGGAAGCCACATGTGTTTCTTATGTCTCCTGTCCCGGACCGAGCCGACACCTCGACCGTTCCTTCGGGCAAGGTGGTGATGACCGACATTCGATGATCGACCCATGAAAGGATGACGATGAGGGGCTATCTGAAAGGCATTGCACTGGTCATGACGATAGGCATGGTGTTCGTGATTGCGCCGGCCGCATACGCGGTCACGCGTGGTGAAGCGGAAGAGACGGCGCGGCTCATCGGGACGTTGCTGAGTGCCGGACGCGTGGTGATCGAACGTAACCAATCCTTAATCGACGATCCTGCCAAGGGCGACAAAGGATTCACGCCGACTGTGTTCGAACGTCAATTGGTGGATGAATTCCGCTTGCGGACCGGCATTGATCTGAACAATATGAACGACATCAATATACCTCCGTCGTCCAAGGACTTGTTGCATGCACTCGTGCAATCCAGTAAGGACGTGGTTGTGGATGCGCAAGGCGTCATCAACCGCAAAGGCGTCGGATACAAGAATTTTATTCCGGCCAGCTTCGGCAGCCAGGCGGCCGCGAGGTTTTCATCCCAGTCCCACGTCAAACTCAAGCAAACCACATTGAACCCAAGGAATCCCAAGAATGCGCCGGACGACTATGAGCAAGCGGTATTGCAGCGGCTGCTGATCCAGCCGAGCCAGTCTGTGACGATCAATCAGGTCACGGATGAAGGCACGCTCCGTGTGCTCACCCCGATATACTACACAAAGGACTGTCTGACGTGTCATGGCGGCCCAGCCGGACAGATGGATATTTCCGGGTATCCCAAGGAAGGCGCTGAGGAAGGCGACTTGGCCGGCGCGATCAGCGTGTCGGTTCCCTTAGGTGTACGGGAAGGGGTGGGACGGTGATCTCTTACATACGGTCAATGATGGAACTATTGGGCCAGCCGTATCCCCTGTCTCACCTACGCGACACACGCGCCGGTCAACGGTCCGCAACAGACCTCACGGCGCTGTGGATTGTGCTTCTTTTCACGAGCACGGCTCTAGAAGCCGGAGAGGCAGCCGAGACCTACACGATTAAAGACATTGGCATCGTCGGCCCCGGCGTCAGCGTCGAAGGCATGAACAACCGGGGTGAGGTGGTCGGGGCAGTGCCTGCCTCCAGCGGCGCCACTCGGTTTCGAGCGTGGTGGTACAAGGACGGGAAAGTCACCGATCTCAACACGTGTGGGGGAATCGGTTGTCGAGCCATGGACATCAATGCGAGCAGTCAACTCGTTGGGAACATCGGTCGAGATGCGTATATTTACAGTCATGGCAAGTTTATCGATCTTGCGGCTTATGCGCGGCCGCCCGGCATTGCGTTGGCGCTCAATGATCTTGCTGAAGTGGTCGGCTGGTATACGCTCATTCCGGTTCGCGGGGAAAACTACCCATCCGAGCGTCATGCATTTCTCTATCGTGGCCGACGGTTCACGGACCTCGGCACGCACGGAGGCACGGAGAGCGTCGCCACGGATATCAATAATAATGGGCAGATCGTCGGCTATGCGAGTACGTATGGCGGTGAGACGCATGCGTTTTTGTATGACAACGGAAAGATGATCGATCTGGGCACCCTGGGAGGGACGGAAAGCCGGGCGAATAGTATCAACGCACGTGGACAGATTGTCGGGACCGCTGATATTGCCGGGTCGAACAAGCCACACGCGTTCCTCTACACGGACGGTAAAATGACGGATCTAGGTGCATTGGATAATGGCGACAGTCAAGCGCTGTGCATTAATGAATCGGGGCAGATTGTCGGCATGAGCGGGTTACACGGCTTTGTCTATAGAAATGGGAAAATGGTCGACCTCGGCTCTCTGCTAGTCCCTAATGCCGGGTGGAAATCTCTGGCCCCTCGCTGCCTGAACGACAGCGGGCAAATCGCCGGCATCGGCGTGTTTACTGACGGTAAACCTCACGCCTTTCTGATGATCCCAAAGTCTGAGTGACACGGACGGGCCCGGAGCCTTTCATTTCAATGCCGATCCAAGAGAGCGTGCGACATCGCACCCCCCGCACCGTTCGCTTCCTGAAGGCGCGGGACACGACACTACTTATCTGCTTGCGATGATACGCTGTTCGCGGTATATGCCCACTCATTCAGCATATTCCACCTAGCCCTAGCGTAAATCCATGCTTCAAAATGGCCTGGATCACCTTTTGCAGAATCTTTCCCTAGTGAGTGAACAGCCCTTTTATGGAGGCCCCCCCATGCGACGCGAGCCCGCGATACTCGTCACGATTGTGACGGAACGTATTCTTGAGCTTCACCTGATCAAGGTCGTGGAGGAAGCCGGGGCACCGGGTTATACGATCACAGAGGCTAGGAGCGGCAAAGGCGTGCATGGCCAACGGAGTAGCC
>JBDUAJ010000176.1:0-5788 GCA_040004695.1 Nitrospirales bacterium
ATTGCGGTCAGTACATTGTTCCACCAAGCCGTCGCCATCGTCGATACGGGATGCCGGTCTTCCGGCTGATCGATGAACGGCAGGGCAACGCCCGAGCCCATTTCGTGATGAGAGATCCCTGATGGGACTGCGAGACGTTGGTGTGAGGGTTGTATAGCCTCCGCCGCTTCCAGTACAAGCTTGCGCCGTTTCAAGAGGGAAAGATCGGTGGTCAGGGAGGGTAAAGCACCATGCCGCAGTGTCCCGATGCTCAATCCTTTAGGGCGCCGGTGTAAGCGAACGAGAAGTGCCTCGCAGGTTGGAGAAAGCCGGTTCAGGCCTTCTGTCTTGCCAAGGAAGTCACGTCCGGCCTCGGTCAATTGATAGCGGGCGGGAGGTTTGCCGGCTGGCCGGCCGGGAAGAATGAGTCGAATGCATTGCCCCCAGGGCGTCAAATAATACTCCGCGATCAGCCGACTCAGCGTCATGAGCTCCTGGGGTGTTGCATTGTCAGCATCATCCGCGATGGCGCCGATCTCACGCAGTCGGATTGGGTGAGATCCCGCGCTTCTCCCTTTTGAGTTCAACAAAGGATCAGAACGCGACCGAAGCTTCACGACCATGCCCTCAAGGGTCGCGTGTCCAAACGGAACCTGTACGCGGTTGCCGATTCGAACGAGGGACTGCAAGTGTGCCGGCACGAGGTATGTGAAGACACGATAGAGGTGACGCGGGAGAACGACGTCAACAAGCGCCGGATCAGCTAGGCCGGATGCACGCGGTTGTGGGCGGGAAGCAGGGGGAATCTCGGGCATGCGGCATTCTAACAATCATGCCGCACGCAGACAATGAGCCGGTGCAAGCCATCGCACCGGTTCGCATGAATCAGTTCGACCCCATCGGTTTTGCCGACGGTGACGCGCTCATATCTTGCAACGCCGTATCCGGAGATGGGGGAACGTTTACATGAAGCGATTCGAGTGCTTCCGGTTCTGCCGAAGGCAGAGCCACCGGCTTTGACTCCCCCCGTTTCAGTTCTTCGCCGGACAACTCCGTTGACTTCAACTCCTCCTGTGGTGCGTCAACCTGTCTCGGGGTCAAGACGATCTCGATTCGGCGGTTCCGTTTGCGCCCTTCTTCCCTCGCATTGTTCGAGACCGGACGGGTATGCGCATACCCGATTGCAGTGAGCGCCCCTGGGTCGATGCCTGCGTCCACGAAATAACGCACGATCAAACTGGCCCGCGCTTCTGAAAGCTCTTGATTCGTCGGGTAATGCTTCACCAGAGTGGGCCCAATCGGTTGATTGTCGGTGTGACCTTCCACGAGAATTTCATTGTCCGTATCCTGCTTCAGGTACTCACTGATCTGTTTCAGGATTTTAATGCCCGTCGGTTTGATTTGAGCTTCTCCGGATTCATATTCCAGTTGGTTCACCAAATCGTTGAGGCTGATCGTGACCTTGTCGCCGACCTGTTCGACACTGACGTCGCCTTTTGCAATCTCAGCCTGCAAGGATTTCGTGAGGCTTTCGCGGGCTTTCGTGGAAGCCGAGATCGGTGTCTGGCGGATCTGGACGGAATGCGCACTGTGCACCGCGTCCCGGTTCAATTCTTTCGGCATCACCTGATCACCGATTGTCACCGGCATGATGGTCTGGAGAATAAGCGCGGTCGCCGTCATCTCTTCCAGGGCCAGTATTTTCACTTCCCCAATGGATTCGGTGGGAAATCCGCGTCGACTACGGAGTACCTCGAGTCGGTCTCCTGGGCGCAGTCCATCGGCCCAGCCGAGATCGAGATAGACGATATTGCTTTGAGCCACCAGGGTGCGAGGTGTCTGGATTTCGATCACCATGCCGGGCGAATCCGTCACGCTCGTCTCCGATATCGCGCGCTCTTCCCCTGATGGAAGAGTAAAAGGCATGACCATGTCGCCGGGTGCAATCCACATATAGCCGTGATCAACCTTGGCGGTTGCGAAATCGTTGTCGATCTTGGTCACTCGGACGACGCCGACAATTGAAAAAAGATTTCCTAAGTAATGCCCGTTGGTGGGATGAAACACTTTACGGCTTCGCCGATACACCGTGTATAAGGAGCCGAGTGCTACATCGTCAGCGTGCTTCATTCGCAGATACACGGTATCGCCGTGACCTACGACTTGGCGGTTATACGCGGTTTTCGCCACCACGCCATCCGCTGGAACGTCCTCGCGAATAAAGCCGGACGAAAATGCCAGCGCTTGTTCACCGTACTGAACGGCTCTATGGGCCGGTGTTGCTGGAAACGCTGGTGAAGTTCCAATGAGGACCAGGGTGAACAATCCCAATCCAATCCGTATAGCCTGTATCATTGCGTCCCTCCAATCCCTTGATTCCTATGCATAAACCATAGCAAATCATGTGGATGTGTCAAGAAAAAGCAGGTAGTTAAGCCTCGTTGACAGGGCTTTGAACCGGGTGATAAGTTGACGATCCCATTCGTATGGCGGTCCACTTGGTTGCAGGAACGTAGTCAATGGCTCGCGATTCTGATCGCCAACACAACGACAGCACTGAGAAAATTCCGGGTCTCTGGAAAAGCGCACGGGCTCGGATCGAAACGCAAATTCATCGGCGCAGCAAAGCGAAGGCGGTGTTGCCTCTTGAGTCTGAATGGCAGGCGGGTGCCGAACGCCCTCTGAATCTGAAAATGCCGACCGAGAAGATGGATAAGCAGAGGAATGTCGGTCAGTAGTGCGAACCCCGGGCGGATCCTTCCACGCTCTTCCTAGGTTCATTCCGTCAGGTGCTAGGGCTTTCGGGAGAGACGCACTTAGGTCCTTTGTGCGCTTGAATTTGCTTTGTTGGCAGGACTAAACTCACGGAATCCTCATTAGAAGTCAAGGGCTTGATGGTGAGGTACAGTGATCGGTACTGAACTACTCCTCGAATATCTGTCGCGGTATTTTCCCATACTGTTGTTTGTTGGGATTGCCGTGGCCTTTGGAGTGGTCACGCTGGTGCTCAGTTATCTGGTTCAACCGAAGTATCCGGAAACAGAGAAGCTGAGCGCGTATGAGTGCGGCAGCGAGCCCTTTTCCGATGCGCGCATGCCGTTCCCCGTGCGGTATTACATCTTTGCCATGCTGTTCGTGATCTTTGATATTGAAGTAATTTTTCTCTATCCCTGGGCGGTGGTCTACGGGCAAATCGGGCTGTTTGGATTAGTTGAAATGTTGGTTTTTATCGCGCTCTTTCTGGTGGCCTATGTCTATGCCTGGCGCAAGGGAGCCTTGGAGTGGGACTGAAGGAAGGATGGACGAACCGACCCGCATGCTCGCGCACCGCGCACGCTCGGGAGGTGCGATCGAGGGGCGGGTCTTGGCCTTCCTGGGGCGGGCGGGTGTACTAGCGCGCGCAGTAGGGGTCGATCCGTCCATCCTTACAGTTGAGTGAGGTTGATATGGGACTCGTTCAGATAGGAAGACATGACAAGGATGGACAGTCGGACGTCATCGTGACGACGCTTGAAAGGGCCGTGAACTGGGCTCGTAAGGGTTCATTGTGGCCGATGACGTTTGGATTGGCCTGTTGTGCCATTGAGATGATTGCGGCGGTGTCTTCCCGATACGACATGGATCGATACGGCGCGGGTGTGTTTCGAGCCTCGCCCCGTCAGTCCGATCTCATGATCGTCGCTGGAACGGTCTGTCGCCGGATGGCGCCGGTCATCAGAAAAATTTACGATCAAATGCCGGAACCGAAGTATGTCATTGCCATGGGATCGTGCGCGACGTCGGGCAATATCTACGACAGCTACAGTGTCGTCCAAGGCGTGGACCGGTTTGTGCCGGTCGATATTTACGTGCCCGGTTGTCCCCCGACCCCTGAAGCGCTTTTTGACGGCATTTTGAAATTGCAAGAGCGCATCATGCTCAAGCGAGTATTCACCAAACAGCCGGAGCAGGTTCGACTGAAAGCCTAACGGGTATATTGTCGATGCATGTCTTGGCCGAGCGAATCCAGCAGGAATATCCGAGGGGGTTTATAAAAGCCGTAGAGTGGCGCGGCGATGTCGCGGTCACGGTGACCCGCGAATTCCTGCATGACATTGCTCGATTCGTGCATGACGATTCCGAGATGGATTGTGATTACATTGTGCATGTCAGTTCAGTCGATTGGCCGGACGACGAAGAGCGGTTCGAGGTCGTGTATGAAGTCTATTCGATTCGAAAACGCCATCGGATTCGATTGAAGACGCGTGTTCCAGAGTCAGATTGTATCGTGGACTCGCTCACGGATCTCTGGAAAGGCGCTGAATTTATGGAGCGCGAAGTCTACGACATGATGGGCATTCGCTTTCGCCATCATCCCGACTTGCGCCGTATCCTGATGCCGGACGATTACACCGAGGGGTACCCGCTCAGGAAAGATTTTCCCGTTCAGGGAAAGGGTTGGCGGGATACGTTTGAGTTCTTGAACGAGACAACCTAGAAAATCTGACGTGAAAGAGAACACCACCAAGCCCATGCTCGACGATCAGCGTACTACCATCTATAAGGTAGATCCCGAGCATCCGGAGAGCGAGAGCCTTCCGACGCTCAGGACTGAAGAATTGCTGCTCAATATGGGGCCGCAGCATCCCAGCACGCATGGGGTCCTGAAGGTGGTGCTGGAATTGGAAGGCGAGCGGCTCGTCAAATCGACGCCGGTCATGGGGTTCCTGCACCGGGGCGTAGAAAAACTGGCGGAAGACGGCACATACCATCAATTCATTCCGCATACCGATCGGCTGGACTATGTGTGCGCGATGTACAACAACTTCGCGTATTGCCGAGCGGTCGAGAAGCTCATGAACATCACGGTGCCGGAGCGGGCCGAGTATCTCCGCACGCTCGTGGCTGAAGTCCAGCGCATTATCGGACATCAATTCTGGTTAGGGACGCAGGCATTGGATATCGGGGCAATGACCGTCTTTTTCTATGCCTTTCGCGATCGGGAGATTCTGCTGGACTGGTTCGATGAATTGTGTGGCGCGCGTCTCACGACCAGTTGGTATCGGATCGGCGGCGTGGAGCGGGATCTGACGCCGGCGCTGATTCAAAAACTCCGTCAGTTCCTTGATTACTTCCCGCCGAAGATCGATGAATACGTCGTCTTCTTGGAGAAAAATAGAATTTGGGTGGCGCGGACCAAGGGCGTGGCCGTGATTTCCGCCGAAGACGCGCTCAGCTTTGGGCTCAGTGGCCCGACGCTGCGAGGCTCGGGCGTCGACTATGATCTGCGCAAGTATGAGCCTTATTCGGCCTATCCGAAGTGCGAGTTCAGCGTGCCGGTGGGTAAGAACGGGGATACGTACGATCGATATTGGATTCGTGTTCAGGAAATGTACGAGAGCGTCAAGATTATTCAGCAATGCCTGGATCAGATGCAGGAAGGGCCGGTGATGGCCGATGTGCCGAGCGTCACGCTGCCACCAAAAGAGCGCGTCTTTACGAATTTGGAGTCCATGATTCAGCAGTTCAAGCTCTTTTCTCAAGGATTTGATGCGCCTCCTGGAGAAATCTATTGCGGCACTGAAGCGCACAAAGGCGAGCTTGGGTTTTACATCGTGAGTACGGGAGGCGGTAAGCCCTACCGGCTCAAGATTCGCGCTCCGTCCTTTATACATATGGGCGCGTTTGATTACATGTCGCGCGGATACATGATCGCCGATGCGGTCACCATTTTTGGAACGTACGACATTGTCATGGGCGAATGCGACCGCTGACAGGATGCTGAAATGTCCCCCAACTTCGTTCTCGGTTCGAAAAAATCCTCAACGTA
>JBDUAJ010000177.1:0-5768 GCA_040004695.1 Nitrospirales bacterium
CCTGGCCAATTTTCAGCTCATCGCCAACCTGCAATCCCATCTTGATCAGGAGGGAGTGTTGAACGATCGCCCCATAACAATCGGTCTTCGCGACCCTCCCGGTCGCCAAGCATGCGCCGGCCTGATGTGCGATCAGTTGGGAAACTGGGCGAGGGGGGGCCGTGTTCAATGTGCCGTAGAAAGGGTAGGATGGTTCGATGGCCTTCAGTTCGATAAGTTGCGTCGGGACCGCATACGAAGGAGGCGAGGGAGAGGTCTCACGTCCAGGGCGGGAAGCCATGGCAACCAGTTCGCTCACATGGATGACGTCAATCGCGCGACTCTCAAGGGACCGCAAGATGTCGTGTCCTTCGGTGCTGATGGGTCGCGTGAGTCGGATCTCCAGATCGCCGCCCATCAAGCCTCGTGCCTCGCGGGCAACGGTACCTTCGACATTGGCTGCGAACAGTCCAACCCCGACTAGTGTGCCGACTCCCAGTGCAATGCAGAAAAAGAAATAGAGAAAATGTCGCCACGCCGCGCGGGTCTCCCGCCATGCCATCGTCATCACGAAGGGCATCACAATTCCTGTGAAGACGCGGCAGGTTGGTCCGACACCACGCGGCCATCTCGGAGCGTGATGATCCGTTGGGTAAAGGACGCCAATTCCGAGTCGTGTGTCACCAGGACCAACGTGCTGCCATTATCACGATGTAACGTAAGCAGGAGATCGATGACCTGCCGCCCTATCGTCGAGTCGAGGTTGCCGGTTGGTTCATCGGCAAGAAGGATGGGTGGCCGACACGCAAACGCGCGCGCGACCGCCACGCGCTGTTGTTCGCCTCCGGAAAGCTGAACCGGATAGTGAGACTGCCGATCCTTGAGTCCGACGGCCGTCAATAAATCGATCGCACGCGTTCTGGCTTGACGCTCGCCTGTCAACTCCAATGGGACGGCCACATTTTCCCATGCGGTCAGGGTTGGAATGAGATGGAACGATTGAAAGATGTACCCGATCTTCTGACGGCGATAGCGAGCCATGTCGCTCTCGCGCAACGTGGTAATCTCCACGCCGTCGAGTGTGATCGAGCCGGACGTCGGCTTGTCCAGCCCGGCGATCAGTCCTAGCAGGGTGGATTTGCCGCTGCCCGACGGCCCGACAATCGCCACCATTTGCTTGTCCGGAATGGCGAGTGAGATATCGTCCAGAATGGTCAAGGCATGTCCGCCTCCGCTGAGACGCATCGTCACGTGTGAGACGCTGATCATGTGCTCGGTGATCCTTCTCCGTCTGGATGAAGGGTATATTATACTGTACAGGCCTCATGTTCGAGTCACCCTACAGTCTCTGTCACGGATGATGACGATGTTGCTGTGGTTGCACAGCAGGACCATGTGTCTTGTGCTCGCTCTTCTCATGCCGAATCTCTGGGGATGTGAGCAAGCCCCTTCGGGTCCATCGCCCTCGTCCCCACCTCCATCGCCGCTCTCACAGGCCCCGCGTGACGGGATTGGGCAGCGATTGGGGAACGATGTGACCATGCAGCCAGGTCTTGCGCGCGAGCCGGCACGAGAAGAATTGCCCCGAATCGTCGCATTCGGAAATAGCCTGACGGCCGGTGCCGGTATCCCGGTCGAGGCATCCTATCCCTCGCAACTCCAGCGGCGATTGGATGAAAGTGGCTACCGCTATCGGGTGATCAATGCAGGCGTCAGCGGCGATACGACGGCGGGTGGGCTCCGGCGCGTGGACTGGGTGTTGAAGAGCCGCCCACAGATTGTGATTCTCGAGTTGGGCGCCAATGACGGACTGCGCGGGCTCTCACTCGATCAGATGCACGATAATTTAGAGGCGATTATCAGGCGGGTACAGGCTGTCGGGGCGAAGGTGATCCTCACCGGCATGAAGTTGCCGCTCAATTACGGGGAGGAGTATCGCTCCCGGTTCGAAGCGGTGTATACACGACTCGCCCAGGCTCATCATATTGCGCTCATGCCATTTTTCCTTGAAGGGGTGGGAGCGCAAGCCAAACTGAACCAGGGCGATGGTATCCACCCGACTGGTGACGGCTATCAGGTGATCGTAGACCACCTGTGGCCGGTGCTGACGCCATTGCTGGCAGATGATTTACGAACGAGTCTCGATGGGAGCGTTGTCAGGTAATCGCCGCATACCACCGCACCACGTATGAACCAACTCAAGACTTCTTGAAGAATGCGTCGTACACGCCGTAAATAAGAATAAGAGCGATCAGCGTGTAGTACAGCCCCGACACCCCGCTATAATCCGGCGCCCCGCCTTTGGGTTCGTTGGCAAGCGCGACGGAGCCATTGAGAACAACGGATGTGACGGCTCCTATCAATCCAGCGATGAGTCTGTTCATGGAAAGGACCCTCCTTATCAGTTATTGGCTTGTCACCCAACCGTGTCGAACAAACGAGCCGGATTGTACAGAAAGAGAGGAATGAGAGGCAATAGGGGTCCTCGCGAAGTTCCGCTCTTGCCTGGTGTTAGCGTGTGGTTCGGGGTACAATCGCCCCTTATCTATCACTGGAGCACGCATGCAAGAGTGGGTCGCGGTGTGGTTTCAATTGGTCCACGATTGGGGGTATCCCGGGATTATCCTTTTGATGGCGCTGGAAAGCTCAATCTTTCCCATTCCCAGTGAAATTGTCATCCCTCCCGCCGCCTACTGGGCCGCTCAAGGACGTTTTAGCATGCTGGGCGTAGTGCTCGCCGGCACATTGGGCAGTTATTTGGGCGCGGCTGTCACGTATTGGGGGGCTCGGTGGCTGGGACGACCGCTCTTGGTCCGCTATGGCCACTATATATTTTGTCCTGAAGACAAGTTGCTTCGTGCTGAACGATGGTTGGCACGTTATGAAGCGGGAGGCATATTCTTTGCGCGGCTCGTGCCTGTGATTCGCCACCTGATCGGGATTCCAGCCGGATTGATTCGAATGCCGTTTGGCGTCTACAGTCTGATGACCGTGGTCGGGGCGGCCTTGTGGTGTGCGGTGCTGGCTTGGTTCGGCGGAGCGATATTGGGGGATCAGCCCGATCTTGTGCAGAATCCGCAGCGCCTTGTTCAGGTCATGCAGGCACGCTCGTATCTCATCGGGGGATTCGCCGTGCTCTTATGTGTACTGTACGTCGGCGTCATGCGTGTGACGGCAAAGCCATCTTCAGCCGCACAAGAGAAGGCAGGAAGCTAACTTTTGGGAGAGAAAGATTGAAGGACCGCAGAGGCGTCTTTTAAGGTTGCCGACAGTCCGTCCAGCTGAGACATGTTGTTCACGAAGTCCCCGGCGATGCGCTTTACCTGATTCTGGACGCCTTCCAAACTTTTCACCAGCTCAGCTAACTTGGTATAAGTGGCTGCGTGTCCTGCGAGCTCGCGCCGCAGGGCTTCGCAGGCCGCTTGAGCGGCCTGCGTATCATCCATCGACGTTTGAAGCTGCTGCGTCAAGCGACCGAGATGGCCTTCTCGTGCCCGGAGATCGTCCTCGAGCGTCACGTGTTTCTCTTCGCTTTGCCGCCGGCGGTCTTCCAGGCTCTGCACGGCTTTGATCCAATTCACCACTTCTCCCGCGCCTAGTGCGGGTGCCTCAGGCAAGGGATGCGCCTGTTCCAGGGCCCGGACGCTTGCTTGAAGCCATTCGATGAATATCGTGACCTCGCTGAGCTTGATATCGAGCGCGGAGGACGTGACACCGTGCGGCGTAGCGATCGGGGCTGCAGCGGATTTCGACGTGGAACGAGGGGCAGTTTTCACTTGCGCCCACCGATGATATTCCAACAAGACCGCGACAGAATGGCGGCACAGCGGTTGTTCATTGAGCGGACAGCTGCATTTCGTGGTGAGTACCCCGTCTTTGAGTTGAATCGACAGTTGGTAGACACCTGAGTTTCCGATGACCACTGACGTAATTTGTCGTTCGTCCGCATCGGTAATGCGAACACGATTCTCCGTGCGGTATTGATTGGCAACATGAAAGGCGGACCCATCCACCACAGACTTGATCATGGCTGGGTCCAGCAGACCCAACCGCTGAGCCGAGCAAGCAATTTTTCCCTTCATGTCATCCCATCTCCAGGAGAATGGCTATGCTCTACTACGTAACATGTGTACCTGTCGCGGATGATCGTGTCAAGTAAAGGCCTATCCGGAACGTCCATCATGATTCCGGCAATCGACGGGCTTTCCAGAGATACCAGGAGGCGATGCTTTCATAGGGATGCCATGGCTCGGCGATGTTTCTTAGTAGTGCGGGGCTGGGAGGTGCAGGCAGTCGATACCAGCGTTGGATCGATTGGCGAATGCCGAGATCGTCCACTGGCAGCACGTCGAGTCGATTCAAAGAAAAGATTAAGAACATTTCGACGGTCCAGCGTCCGATTCCCTTGATACACGTGAGTGCTGCAATAATGTCTTCGTTGGATTGCTTCGAAAACCGGCGCGGTTGCACGCGACCGTCCTGAAACGCTAAGGCCAAGTCTTGGACATACCGCACCTTCTGTTCGGATAATCCAGCCGCTCGAAGCGATGGGACCGTAGAGGCCAAGACGGCCATCGGCGTCAGGCGACGGCTCGGGTACAGGCGCACAAACCGCCCGAAGATAGTCGCCGCCGCGGCGATCGACAGCTGTTGCGAGATAATGGAGTCGCACAGAATCGCAAAGGCGCCTCGCCGAGGAACGAGCGCGCACCGCCCGACTCGATCCATTAACATGCGCATCGTCGGATCCGCTGCTTTGAGATGACGGCATGCGGCGAGGTGACGATTGATTCGGATTCGAGGCGTCGGCGGGGGCCGTGGCGGCCTTGTGTTGGGCGGAAGAAGAGCCATCGCTGATTATCGACAGCGTTTCGCCGGGCCGTTCGCACTGATGGGAGTCAGCCACACGTAGTCGGCAATGGCATCGCGGAGCAGTTCCTGCACTTCCTCTGGATGATCAGGCTGGAAGGAGGTCATGTAGACCGTCTTCTGTTGGACGTCGCCTGCACGTTTACGGAGCACCCGCTTGGGGATCGGCAACTGGTATTGAATATGTCCGCCTCCGGTATAGCTGACGATCGGACCTGGTTTGGAGGGGTTGTCACTGGGCGACGGGCGCAGGGCTTCGCCGATTGTTTTTGCCATGCCTTCATCGCGGAACATCGAGGCTTCGTACATCCGCTCGTAGGCGTCCTTCGGAAGGCCTCCGTGGCAGAGTTGAAGCTGTTTCAGAATCACGCCGCGATAGGCGGCATCTTCGACGATCGGCTCTTGCTTCATTCCCCAGGTCATCATCTCCGGATCGTCAATGGCTTTCTTCCATCCTTGCGTGGCGACTTTGCGAACAAGTGGACGCGGTGGATTAAGGGCAAGGAGAGCCATCTGGCGGGTGCGGGCAAAGATGACGAGTGGCTCGTAATCCTGAAAGGCCCCTCCCCAATTCTGCTCCCAATGTGCGTCCTTGAGAAATTGATCGCGCTCGACCTCCGTATTGGTCACATAGTGATTCAGGCCGGCTTGCCCATCCCATCCAAACATTTCCATTGCCAGGATCGGGTATCGTCCGCGGTCGATCATGGCCTGTAATACTTTCAGCGCGGCTTCAATGTGCCAGTGATTCCGATGTTCTTCACCGAGATAGATTACGTCTTGTAGGGCCAGCACCTTGACCCACTCATCGAAGGTGATGGCGCGCCCGCTTTGTACGTCCAGCACTTGCCAGGCTTCAAATGCGGGCGTCAATCCAACCGTGTCGGCATAGAGGGAAGACCAAGAAGGGGAAAGGATCA
>JBDUAJ010000178.1:0-5729 GCA_040004695.1 Nitrospirales bacterium
GTCAAGAAAAAAGCCGAGGAACTGAACTCCTGGAAATTGGCGAAAGGAGTGCAGCTCAAGACGGTGTACGATCGCAGCGTCCTCATCCATACGACGATTGAAACAGTCAGGGATATTTTGATTAGTGGCGTCGTCCTTGTCTTCGTGATCCTGTTCTTCTTCCTGGGAAATTTGAGGGCCGCCTTCATCGTCGCGCTGACAATCCCCTTCTCTCTTTTGTTCACGTTTACCATGATGGTGATGATTGGACAATCGGCCAATCTGATCTCATTAGGCGCGATCGATTTCGGGATCATCGTGGATGCCACGCTCATTATGGTCGAGAGTGTGTTCTATCATTTGGGGCACCACCGTGGGCCGATGCTGACGACGCCCCAGGTGATCATGCGCGCCGCCCGCCATGTGGGACGTCCGGTCTTCTTTTCGACCGCGATTATTGTGGTGGCCTTCATTCCCCTCTTTACGATGACCGGCGTACCGGGGAAGATTTTTGCGCCCATGTCGATTACGTATGGATTCGCACTCGTCGGTGCGCTGATCATGGCGTTTACGCTCGCCCCGGCGTTGTGTTCGTTTCTACTCGCGGGACCGGTCAAGGAAGAAGATACAGCGGTGGTGCGGGTGATTCGTCGCACATACATGTCGGTGCTGCGATGGGCGTTGGACCACCAGGTGTTAGTCGTTGGCGCGGCGGTCCTCTTGCTCGCACTCACCTTCATTGCCATGCAGTTTGTCGGCGGCGAGTTCATGCCCGCCTTGGAGGAGGGGAATCTTTGGGTGCGGGCCACGATGCCTGTAGACATTTCGTTTCAGGAGGCGTCTCAGATCGCGACTCAGGTTCGAGGTATTTTTCGTCAATTTCCGGAGGTCGTCACGGTGGTCTCGCAGCTTGGTCGACCTGACGACGGGACTGATCCGACCAGCTTCTTTAACGCCGAGTTCCTCGTCAATCTGAAACCATTCAAAGAGTGGCGACCCGACGTCCCCAGTAAAGAGAAATTAATTGAAGAGATCGAGCGTTTGCTCGCCGCCATTCCCGGCGTGACCTTCAATTTCTCCCAGGTGATTCAGGATAACGTTGAAGAAGCGATGTCCGGTGTCAAAGGTGAAAACTCAATTAAGCTCATCGGACCGGATCTGAAAGTGCTGGAGGCGAAGGCGGTTCAAATCGAGAAGGTCATGAAGGACATCCGGGGGGTGAGAGACCTCGGAATCTTCCATCTTATGGGGCAGCCGAATCTGCTCATTCAAGTGGATCGACAGGCCTGCGCCCGGTATGGATTACAAGTGTCGGATGTCAACGCGGTGGTGCAGGCTGCCATCGGCGGCCAGGCCGTCACACGGGTGTTCGAAGGCGAACGATGGTTCGATCTCGTTGTGCGGTTTCAACGCGAGTATCGTGAGAACGTCGAGGTGATCGGCAATATACAAGTCAGCACGCCCAACGGGGCACGGATTCCCCTAAAGCAGCTCGCGTCCATTTCGGTTCAGACCGGAGCCTTTATTATTTATCGGGAGAATAACGAGCGTTATATTCCGATTAAGTTCAGTGTTCGCGGGCGGGATCTTGCCGGCACCGTTGAGGAAGCTCAACGACGTGTGGCGAAAGAAATCCAATTGCCGGAACGATATCGAATCGAATGGGCCGGAGAATACGATCAGTTGAAGCGGGAACAGAAACGGCTGACGTTCATCGTTCCGATCAGTCTCTTGGTGATCCTCTTTCTCTTGTACATCACCTTCAACTCGCTTCGCGACGCCCTGTTGGTGCTGGCCACAGTGCCGTTTGCCTTGATTGGGGGCATCCTGGCTTTGGTGGTGACCGGGACCCACTTCAGCATCTCGGCCGCCGTAGGCGTCATCTCCACCCTGGGGGTTGCCATTCTCGGTGGGGTGCTGTTGGTTTCGCGCATCAGTGAGAACCGGACGGCCGGTCTTCCATTGCAGGAAGCGATTTTGAAAGGCGCGGATGTGCAAATGCGGCCCGTCTTGATGGCTACGCTCGGTGCAGCCATTGGATTGCTTCCCGCCGCCATCGCAACGGGGATCGGATCGCAAGCGCAACAGCCGCTCGCGCGAGTCGTCGTCGGTGGGATGTTGACCGCCGCCGTGTTGATCTTGGTGGTGCTTCCGGTTCTTTATCAGATCGTCATTCGAGCCGGAGCCCGATGGGGGGATGCCGCGGATGACAAGTAGTGATCACGACGCGGAGCTGTTACGATGAAGGTACACGTCCACAGTCCAGGAAGGAAGTGTTGATGATGAATCCTGCCCTACGTCTGGGAATCGGATCCCTGGCGATCGCAATCTCTCTTGACTTCAGCCTTGGCGGTGTGGTGACCGCCGCGTCCCAGACATGGCTGGTGCAGATGCCCTTTGAGGCACCGCCGAAACCGCAGCCTGTCCCAGATACCTCGATCCCTCCGTTAAACGAACCGTTGGGGCCTGAAGAGGTGAAGCGCGCGGAGGCCCTCTTACCGATGCTGGAGGGCAAACAGGAGTTCTGGGCGATTGGCGAGTTCGTACATCTGGGCCCGGCAGTCTCCCCCGTCTTGGTCAAAGCGTTGACGATGCCGTCGCCGCGCGTCCGCTACAACGCCATTGAGACATTGCACATCATGAAAGATTCAAGCGTTGTGCCGGCCTTGATCACGGTCGCGAAAGAGCCGAATGAAATGCCGAAAATTCGCGAACATGCTTTGCGCGTGGCCGTCCGACTCGATCCATCGCTCGCCCCTCCCGCAATCGAAGTCATGGCGAAGGATCCGAACGGGTCCATCAGGAAAGCGGCCGCCTTTGAGTCCCGCTATGTTCGCCAGAAGGCCGTCATTCCCGTGTTGATCAGCCTGCTTCCTGATGACGAACGGTTCGTCTCCCTGACCGCCGTGAATTCGCTGTGGACCCTGACGCGCTATGACACCGAGATGCACGATTGGGAAAGCTCTACCAAACAAGACCGGACGGAGTGGACGCAGGAGTGGAGCGATTGGTGGAATGCCAATAAAGAGACGTTCCAATTGCCGGAACCGCGGAGGCCGAAGAAGTCTGTTCAGTAGAACCTCCTTCAATGCGAAATTTCCAATGAAAAATGCAAAATGACGAGTTAAATTTGGCATTTTGAATTCTGCCCCCATTTTGCATTGCCCGCAGGCGCTGTGTTATAAAATTATCATTCGATTCACGTCGTGGAGAGCTATGGCTTCCTTGGAAATCGCAAAATTAGGGAACCCGGTCTTAAGGAAAAAGGCGGAACCTGTTCCGCAGGATGAGATACACACGCAAGCTTTTCAACAGTTTATCGATGATATGTTGGAGACGATGGTTGAAGCTGAAGGCATTGGCCTGGCTGCCCCACAAGTGTCCCGTTCCCAACAGGTTGTCGTCATGGACTTTCCTGGGGAGGGCGGATTTCCCAAAACGGTGCTGCTCAACCCCAAGATCGTTTTTTATGGCCCACAGCAGGCGGAGAACTGGGAAGGCTGCCTCAGCGTCGATGGTCTACGCGGCAAAGTGACGCGCCCCTCGATGATCCGTGTCCAGGCCTTGGATCGCCATGGTGTGTCTGTGGATTTCGAAGCCACCGGCTTGTTTGGCGTGTGCATCCAACACGAGTTGGACCATTTGATCGGGAAAGTCTTTCTCGATCGTATGACCGAACTCTCCAGCCTGACGCAGCTTGAGGAGTTTGACCAGTATTGGAAGCAAGAACATGCGACCGTCATCTAGGCTGCTGAAAAAGTCCTCCAGCTGCGTTCTCAGTCGCTCGAACCCCTCAACGTACACAACAGTACGCCTCGGGGTCCTCGCAAGAACCGGCCGGCTCACCTTCTCGCCGGCGTCCGCAAACATGACGCTCGTTATTCCTCGCGTCGCGGACCCTGCGGCCTTGCTCGGGAAGGGGCGCGTCTTGGCGCGCCTGGGGTGGGCGGGTGCAATGGAAGACCTTTTTGAGCAACCTCCATCTTTATTCATCAGCCACTTGTGAAGCCTCTCCTCCGTATTCTCCGCTACATCCGACCGTATCGCCATCTGGCGCTGCTGGCGCTGGCATGTGCCGGGCTCACGACCGCGCTCGAACTCGTCCCGCCGTGGCTCATCAAGATTGTGATCGATGATGTGATTCAGGCGCACCAACCTTCGCTGTTGCCGTGGATCGTCGGTGGACTCATTGTCACGTATGGCTTGCGAAACGTATTCGGCTCCTTGCGTATCCGATACAACAATACATTGGAGCAAAAGGTCGTGTATGACCTGCGCGATCAAGTCTTCTCGGCGTTACAGCGGTTGTCGATCAACTACTACGAGAACCGATCGACTGGAGAAATCATGTCACGTGTCAACAACGACACCGAGCATGTCGAGCGGATTTTCATCGACGGCCTGGAGGCCATGTTAACCGCCTGTCTCACGCTGATCGGCATCATGGCCATGCTGTTTTGGTTGAATTGGAAACTGGCGCTGCTGTCCTTGATTCCCATTCCCTTGCTGATCATGTCTGCAGCGACCTTTACGACACGCATGCATGGGTACTACCACGACATTCGACGGAGTGCGGCGGGCCTCAACGCGTATCTCCAGGATGCCATCTCCGGCATCCGGGAGACGATCGGGTTCAACCAGCAGAATGCTGAACGGGCGCGCTTCAACAGGCTCAGCTACGATTATAGTCAGAGCAATCTAAAAGCCATGTATCTGTGGTCGCTCTATTCGCCGAGTATGATGTTCGTGGGAAGCCTGGGGACGATCCTCATTCTCTGGTTTGGTTCTCAGGAGGTCCTGTCGGGCGCGTTAACGCTGGGTGAGTTGGTGATGTTTCTGGGGTACCTCACGCTGTTTTATGTGCCCATTAATCAAATTCACTCCGTCAATCATCTCCTGCAACACGCGTTGGCAGCCAGCGAACGGGTTTTTGAGGTGTTAGACACGCAACCGGACGTACAAGATCGACCAGGTGTGATCGCGCCGGCAGAACGGTTGGAGGGTGCCGTACGGTTCGAGCGCGCGGCATTTGCCTATCGTGATGACGTGCCGGTACTGAAAGAGATCACCCTGGATGTCAAACCCGGAGAGCGCATCGCATTGGTTGGGCCAAGCGGGGCAGGGAAGAGTAGTCTGCTCAAACTGTTGATGCGCTTCTATGACGTGAAAGCCGGTGCCATCTTGATCGATGGGCATGATGTCCGTGATCTTCCCCTGTCGTTTCTCCGGCATCACATCGGCTTGGTCCAGCAAGAGCCGTTTTTATTCAATGGCACGGTGCGGGAGAATATTACATACGGTGACCCGGAAGCGGATCAATCCCGCCTCGAGGAAGCCGCACGAGCGGCACGAGCGCATGATTTCATCGTCGATCTGCCCGAAGGCTATGCTACGTGGATCGGGGAACGCGGAGTGAAGCTGTCGGTCGGTCAAAAACAACGGGTCTCGATTGCCCGCGTGCTGCTCAAGAATCCGCCGATTGTGATTTTTGATGAAGCGACATCGAACGTCGACACCGAAACCGAGCTCAAGATACGGGAAGCACTGAATTATTTGATGGAAGGCCGTACCACATTTACCATTGCCCATCGGCTGTCCACACTGCAAGATGCCGACCGCATTGTCGTGATCGACCGGGGTCATATTGTGGAACAAGGCAACCATGGCACACTGTTGGCTCAAGGCGGGCTGTATGCGGTTCTGTATGAAGCTCAATTCCAGATTTGATCGGGATGCTGAAAAAGATCTCC
>JBDUAJ010000020.1:0-19237 GCA_040004695.1 Nitrospirales bacterium
AACTTCGTACCAGTTCGGCAAAGCTGCCGACGCGCGACTCCGTATCCTGAATCACCAGTGCATTGCTGGCTTGATTGACCGTGAGTTGTCCTCGAGGACTGACATACTGCCGGAGGGTGGTTTGGAGCTCTTGAGCGGCAATATTCTGAATATAAATGACCCGAGTCACTAAATCTTCCGCCTTCGTTTTCGATTCCTTGGCTCTGGCCTCTTCATCTTGTTGCTTGGCAATATTGGAGAGGCTATCGATCCAGACGATATTGCCTTCGCGGATCATGCCGAGATTGTTCATCTTCAACAACATGTCGAGTGCCTGATCCCACGGTACACCCACCAACTTCATCGTCACTTTTGATTTAACGCCCTCGCCCACCACAATATTGAATCCGCTGACTTCCGCAATCAGTCGTAGCACGTTGCTGATGTCGGCCATCTGAAAATCCAGCGAGATTCTCCGCCCGGCATAACGGCGCTGTCCGATCTCCTCGGAATCAAGTTCTTTGCCTGATCGCGGCTCGGGGGCCATCTGCGCTAACGACGGACGCGCATGAATCATTGCGAGTCGTTCTGGAAATGGGACTGATCCCGCTGACGCCGTTCGCACGACGTCCGGAGCAGGGGCTTTCTTCTCTACACTTTGTTGCTGAGACAACTGACCCAACGTTTCCGATAGTGATTTGTCGGATTCCGTCTGGAGCGTCACTTGGACGGCCAGCTGATTGCGCTCCGGCTTGATGGAATAGGTGGTCTGACTGGACAAATCAAATACCAAACGAACTTTTTTCGCATGTTGGCCGATCCGGACTTGCCGGATTGACGGATGATTGATAGCCATCACCCGGCTACGGAGCGACGACGTCACGTTGGCTACATCGAGAACCAGCCGGTCACCACTCGACCGCTTCGCTTCATACGTGAACTCGCCATCTGCCACGATGATGATCGTCGCGGCTGTCTCACTCTTTTGGATGTCTATTCGTGTCAGTGTTTTCGCAGGCAACCCCTGAGTCGTCTCCTCGGACATTGCAGGAGCGCTGGCAAGTTCCACGCTGGCATTCGATGGCTCTGAAACACTTTGATGAGTAGTCTGTTCCGATACGTGGCTTTTCGGGAAATCAATGAACAGCCGTGTCCCTTCAGCATGGACGTCCGGTTCTGTGGCCGCAGTCAGGGCGAACATCAACTGCACGCCGGCTTTCGGCGTGGACACGTCTTGCGCCGTCAACTCCAGCACCGGTCCCTTGTTAATGACGAGGCGTTCGGGCTGACTGCCACGGAAAAAGCCCGGCAAATCGACGGTGACACTGGCAGGGCTGGCACTACTCGACAGGGAATAGGTCATGGGGCGGCCACCCTCCACCTCTATTCGCAGGCGGTCGCGAAGGTCGATGACAGCGACCCGATCGAGCGATGTGTTGGGCGGTTCTACTCCCGTACCGGGAGATGGCCGGTGCATACAAGACACCAGCCCCTGAAAGACCATCAGCGTGCACAGTGACAACGACACTATCGATTTGGCATTCATTCTGCGCCCTCTTTCGCATGCAGAAGTTTGACATATTCCCGCACTTGTTTATTCCCATACACATCGGTGAACCGCTCTTGAACCACAATGGCATTTTCCGTGATCGAGCTCACGGCCCCTCCGTTGGGCCCCACACGTGTCCCTTGCCGCACGGTGTAGCCTTTTCCGTCCGGAGCCTGCACCATCGCACTGTATCCAAACCCTCCCCAGACAATGCCGATCAGGTTCAGCTCCGTCAGTGAAAGCTGTTGAAGCGGGGGCAAGCTCAGATTCTCCTCGCCCATCTTAGGATCTCTAAGCACAATGGCAAACGGGTCTCGTCTTCCCGAAGGATTATAAGAGTACTCACCGGGCATAGGCGGCTGGGAAGCGCCCAATATGTTGCCTGTTGGCACCTGCTCTTCCGGCGTTGGAAGGGAAGGCGGGCTGCTGACAGATAGAGGCGGTGTCGGTTGGCCGGAAGCCGGCTGGGCCGAAACCACCCGGACTATGGCAAGCGCCACCACTATCATCATCCCAGCCCACGTACCATGCAACCGTCTACCTCCATCAGCCATCGGTGTTCCCTTCCTCTTCAGCCTCGCGTTCGTGACCTTATTGTTGGGCAGTCGCCACGGGTTTGAGGTCATTCGTCGCCGCTTTGACTTCCGGCGGCGCCACAAAGGCGGTCAACTCGAATAGCGTCTGTATTACCACGTGGTCGTGTTCGACCTTCGAAGATCCCATGCGGAGATCTGACACATTGATGATCCGAGGGAGCTTCTTGATCCGATCGAAGAACACGGCGGCCGTATGGTAACCGCCTGAGACTTCCACGCTCACCGGCATTCTGACGAATAATTTCGAGGGGTCTTCGGCCTGATTGCCCGGTTTCCACAACTTGATATCCAGACCGAGACGTACGCCGAGGTCCGATAATTGTTTCAGCAGCATGACGGCTTCTTCCTCGGGGGGCAGGCGCTCCTTTTTCTTTTCAAGATCCTTTTCTAACTCCTTATTCGCGGCCACCAGTTCGTCGAGGTGCTGTACTTTGATGGACGTCGCTTGGATCTCAGCATCTAGCTTTCCGATATTGTCTTGAAGACCTGCGATCACGTCGAACTTTGGCGTGACGATGTAATAGTAGAACAGCCCGCTGATTCCGACCGCCAGAACGGCGAGGAGAGTCAGCTTTTTCGTCATTGAAATCTTGCGTATCGCGTCCAAATCGAGCTTTGGCAGTTCCACATTACACCTTCAGCGTCATATTCAGTTTGAATTGATACAGGTTCAATTTCGCTTCTGTCCCCGACTTGGATTCCAACAGCCGGATATTCGAAAAATACTCAGCCCTCCGCAAGTTATTGACGAATTCCACGACGTCATCATTGGTCAATGCCTTGCCTTCCAGCTCGACATTGCTCCCTTTGACCGTCAACCGGACCAGCCAGATATTCAGCGGTTCAAGACTATGGCTCACATGGTCCAATACCTGTACGGGCCCGGCTCGTGACTTCTCCAATTCGTCGATGACACGGTTTTTATCCTCGAGGAGCTTTTTGGTGCGTTCGAAATCCTGAACTTGCTTAACCTTGTCTTTCAACAGCGCCAGTTCTTTTTCTTTTCCCTGCTTCTCAACCTGCTTGTCGGCGATTTCGGTTTCCAAGGCATCTCCATAAAACATCCATCCACCGACGGTGAGGAGGAGGAAACCAACTGCACTGATGAGCTCGACACGAACGTCCCATTGTTTTTTGACAGCCTTCGCGCGAGGAGTTGAAAGTAGGTTAATCCGTATCATCGGTCACCAATCGTTCTCATGGCCAAGCCGACACCCACAGCCGCCATCGGTGCAAGGTCCGAAAGTGAGGCATCATCGATCCCGGCACCAGACACATCGATGTTCAGAAACGGGTTGACTAGCTCCACTGGAAGTCCCATGCGTTCACTCAATTGATCGGCGAGTCCGCTCACCTTTGCACATCCACCGGACAGCACGAGTTTTTTCAGGTCGCCTCCCGCTACCGTCGTTTTGAAATAATCGATGGACTTCGCGATTTCCGACGAGACTTCGGCATTGACCCCATCCAGCACGGCGGCAACGGCCGCTGCATTCGAGTCGGTGGCGCGATGACTTTTCTTGATCGATTCGGCTTCTTCAAATGTGACGCCCAATTCACGCTGAATCGCCTCAGAATATCCGCTCCCACCGACGGCAATATCACGTGTGAATAACGAACTCCCGTCTTTCAGAATATTAATGTTCATGACACTCGCCCCGATATTCACCAATCCCACCACGTCGCCATTATCTGATTCGTAATTCACGCCATACATGTTCTCAATGGCAAACGCATCGACATCCAGAACCGTGGGGATCAGACCGGCGCCTCGCACCAATTCGGTCATCTCGTTCACTTTGTCTTTTTTGGCGGCCACCAGCAACAGGGACATTTGAGGTTGTGCCTCATCGGATGGCTCCGAAGGCCTGAGCACGTGAAAATCCAAATTCACTTCATTGATGTCAAACGGGATATATTGCTCCGCGGCCACCTTCACCTCCGACTCCAGATCATCATCCACCATGCTCGGCAAACTTACTTTCTTGACGATGACCGAATGTCCGGACACTGAGATCGCAGCATTCTTCAGCTTGATATTGGTTTCCTTGAGGAGCTCTTTAATGGCCATCACCACCCGACCAGCATCCATCACCGTTCCATCGACAATCACTTCCGGCTCTAACGCCTTCATCCCGAATTTTTGGAGGAAGTATTTGCCGTTGACCTCTTTAATCTGAACGACCTTGATTGCGCTAGATCCAATATCGAGGCCTAACAGTTGTTTATTTTTTCCCATCATGAAACCAAAGTTTAGCCACTCCATAGAGGTCCTTCTCAATCGGTGGAAGTCTTAGTTTGAATGATCTGTGTAATTTCCTTAATATTCTGTCCCGTATAGATGCGCCAATTTCGCCAATCCCTCGGCGGACCAGAAATCAGCCCCTCTCGTTCCCATCGGAATAGTGTGGCACGCGAGACGTTAAAGAGCTTACAGACTTCATACGTTTTATAGCGTTTCCGCACATCTTCCAGAGTCTTCATTTTTTGGATTTATACAAGTAATTGATTTTAATGTTAATTCCACGCTCTGACTAAGTATAGTCAATATATTCGAGCTGTCAAGTTAAGAAGGCAGAAGGCGGGACCTGGAACAATCAGAAGAGTCTCTCTGCATCTGCGAAGCCAAAAGGCTCGTCATCGTGATATGTCATGATCCTTTCTTGGATTTGAGCAATCGATTTTCATCCTCGTTTTTGGGATCCGACCTCCATTTTCCAGATCCGATCTTCATCCGGCGTTTTCAAACCGACCTGAGAACGACGTCTGATCGTTGAGCCCGTATTGGGTAGTGCGCCTCCACCGCGTATCTTCTGTGAAACGCGTCTTTGTGGAAATGAACTTTAGTCGCAGTCGCGTAATAAAGGAGCCTGCCTGATTTTTTATCAGACGTCGACAGGCCCTGTGCGTTCGCCGATATTGTCTGCCGAGAGGTTTCAGCTAAGAAGGAGATGTCGATCGAAGGCTAAGAATGGAAGAGAAAAACGTCACGAAACACTCGACGAGATGCGTTTTCAATTATGCGGATTGCTATCCTGAGAGCACTCCAACTGGAGTTAAGAAAATAAGGGGAGCGATTCCAGTCAGGAAGACATTCTACTCTCCAGCCTGGTCAGGATCGATGAAGGTCGCGATGCCTGACCATCACCTCATGTCCGAGATCGGCAAACCGCTGTTTTAAGAATACGGCCATGGCGACAGAACGGTGGCGTCCACCTGTGCATCCGATGGCAATGGTGAGGTAGCTTCTGCGCTCGCGTTCGAATTGGGGAACAAGGAAACGAAACAGCGAGTCTAAATGGTCCAATAACAGTTTTGTATTGGGATCCTCAACGACGTAGGACTGAACTCGTGAGTCTTCCCCCGTCAACAGCTTCAGGTCGGGTACAAAATTAGGATTGTGCAGAAATCTAACATCGAACAGCAGATCGATATCATACGGGACACCGAATTTAAATCCAAATGTCAGCAAGGAAATGGTCAGGCAATGCCCATCGACCTGTTCGACATAGTGACGCGCCACCAGTTCTTTGAGCTCATGGACGTTTAAATCAGACGTGTCGAGAATACGATCTGCGCGCTGACGCAACTCAGCCAATCGCTCGCGTTCAAGCTGAACGCCTTCCAGCACAGGGGATTGCGGGAGGAGTGGGTGAGGACGCCTGGACTCCGAAAATCGGCGAACAAGAATCTCGTCCCTTGCCTCCAGGAACAAGAGTTCGACTGAATACCCTGATGCTTTTAACGTATCTAAATTCCTGAAAAAATCGGAAAAGAAACTCCGCTCCCGGATGTCGATGCCCAAAGCGACATTCTGCACGTCGCGTCCCCGTTGAAGACAGAGCTCGACAAATTTTGGGAGTAAGGCAGGAGGAAGATTATCGACACAAAAGAACCCAAGATCCTCGAAGCATTTAATAGCATGGGTCTTGCCGGACCCTGAGAGGCCGCTGATGATGACGAGACGCAGCGGTTTCATGATGGCCCACCTATTTACGAGGGGCGAGGATCGATCAGTTGTACCGCGCCGCTTTCCGAGCGCCGTAACACTTGCACGCGATCAATCACAGGATCCTTGAACACGACAAAGGCCTGTGGTTCATGTCCCAGCCGGCTGATCGCTTGCGCCATGCTCAAGTCATGAAGCATCACCCGGACGGTTTCTACCTTGACGGTCGGCGCCGGAGTCTTTCTTGTGCGTTCTCGAACGACCGCTGTGACCGGCCGAACTTTATGGCTGGTGAGTTTCTCTTTTCGTTTGAGAATCTGCCGGCCAATCTTATCGAACAATTGATCGATCGACGCATACATTTCCGTGGTCGACGTTTTGCCTTGGATCACAACTCCATTGAGCGGCAAGATCACCTCTGCCACATGCCGATATTTTTCCACGCTGAGAATGACCTGCACATCACCAAATCGCAGGGCATACCGCTCGAGTCTTTTAAATCGTGTCTCTACATAACGCCGCAACGCAGGGGTCACTTCAACGTGACGTCCTGTAATCATCAGCGACATACGCGAACCTCGTCCCGGTTTATCACAAGTTCTGTTCCTTTCTTCCTACCCGGCCGTCATCCGGTGCCGACGGACGCAGACATCCACGAGGTGGTCGGGTGGAGTCTGCGAGGGCCGTCTCAGCCTCATCAAAAGAATCGCTTTCGTTGGCTTGCCGAAGGGATGTTCACTTCCGATCGGTATTTAGCCACGGTCCGACGAGCAATGAGAATATTTTGCGTGCGCAACCGTGCCGCAATCTCTTGATCCTTCAGCGGGTGTTGTCCATCTTCTTCGCCCACCATTTTGCGAATCATCTCACGCACGGTGACAGACGATAGTTCATCCTCATTGTGATCGGAACGCTGAATGCCCGTATTGAAAAAGTATTTCAACTCCAGGATCCCCTGGGGACAATACATGTACTTATTCGCCGTGACTCGGCTGATCGTCGATTCATGGAGTCCGATGTCTTCGGCGACCTGTTTGAGCACCAAGGGCTTGAGATACTGTACACCCTTGTCAAAAAACTGCTCCTGAAATTTGATGATGCTGCCGACCACTTTGATAATCGTCTTATTGCGCTGCTCAATGCTCCGAATAATCCACTGCGCACCACGGAATTTATCCTCGAGATAGGCCTTGGTGGAATCAGCCGGCTGCTTTCCCACTCCCATCAGTTGCTTATAATACGGGCTGATCCTCAAGCGCGGCATGCCATCGTCGTTCAATAACACCACCCATTCGCCTTCGTTCTTCACCACGAACACATCCGGCACAATGACATAGTTATCGGATTGGAAATAGGGCCGACCAGGCTTTGGTTCCAGCGCCTCGATAACTTTGGTGGCGGCAAAGACTTCTTCAGGCGTGGCGTTCAGGGCCTTGGCAATGCGCCCATAATGCTTTTTTTCGAGGTCCTTCAAGTGGCACTTGACCATTGATTCAACTAAAGACCCTTTCAGTCTGACACGCCGTCCATCCACCATCCCAAAGATTCGATCCAACGATCCCAATTGGATCAAAAGACATTCCTGCAAGTCACGAGCGGCCACGCCGGGAGGATCAAACGTTTGGATATACCCTAAGACCGACTCAACCTGTTCGGCCGGCACGCCGGCCTCCGCAGCGATCTCGGCGACCGACATTCTGAGGTAGCCCTCTTCATCGATATTGCCCAGGATCATGCGGCCGATGGCCTTCTCCGCGTCATCAAGCCCTGAGAGGTTCAATTGCCACTGCAAATGCTCATCCAGGCTCTGCGCCTTGACCACGGTCTGATCGTACGAGGGAAATTCGTCTTGCGAGGCCGACGGATATTCAGTATCCCCCACCCGCCGGTCGCTGTCGAAATAATCTTCCCAACTGCTGGGAGACAGATCTTCGGCGGTCTCAGTTCCTTGTTCGACGGCGGCCTCTTCGACGTCGGTGCGTTCCGGTTCGGCCTTTTCCTGGGTGGCTTCTTCACTGGCTTCATCCACATCGGGTGGCAACTCTTCCAATAAGGGATTTTCCATCAGATGTTGCGTCAGCGTTTGTTGAAGTTCCAGACGAGAGAGCTGCAGCAATTTAATCGCTTGCTGCAACTGCGGCGTCATGATGAGTTTTTGACTGAGACGAAGATCCAGACGCAGTTTCATACCGGTCCTCTATAACTTGAAGCGCTCTCCGAGATAAATCGCTCTGGCGGTTGAACTGTTCACAATCTGATCGGGCGTTCCGGATTCTAGAATGCCTCCCTCATTGATGATGTAGGCACGCTCCGTAATCGAGAGGGTTTCCTGCACATTGTGGTCTGTAATAAGAATCCCGATCTGCTTTTCTTTCAGTCGTGTAATGATCTGTTGAATATCGCCGACCGCGATGGGATCGATTCCGGCAAACGGTTCATCGAGCAAAAGAAATTTCGGGCGGATGACCAACGCCCGTGTGATTTCAAGCCGGCGCCGCTCGCCACCAGATAAGGCATATGCCTTGCTTTTTCGAAGCCCGCTTAAGTCCAGTTCTTTCAGCAAACTTTCCAACCGGTCGCCACGCTCCTCCGCCGAGATTGGTACGGTCTCAAGAATGGCCAGAATGTTTTCCTCGACGGACAATCGCCGGAAGACGGAAGATTCCTGCGGCAAATACCCAATGCCACGCCTGGCCCGTTTGAACATGGGGAGATCGGTGATCACAACTTTATTGAGCAGAATCTGGCCCGCGTCGGGCTGGCACAAACCGACCATCATATCGAAAATGGTCGTCTTGCCGGCGCCATTGGGGCCTAACAGACCCACCACTTCGCCGGCGTCGACGTGGATGCTGACGCCCTTAACGACCTCCCGCCTCTTAAAGCTCTTTCTCAAACCTTGTGCTTCAAAACGGTCCTCGGTGCCGAAAGGCGGCTTCGTGTCGACGGAGCTCGTGTGAACGTTCGGCTCGCAGACAGGCATCAGCGCGAACCTCCGCCTTCCGGCTCAATCATCACTTGCGATCCCCCCTCGACGACGCTCCGATCCTCAGCCAAATACATGGTAATCTTCTGACCCGTCACGCGCGTACCCTTCTGCCACGCCACAGGCTCTCCCGTCAGCACGATTTTCTCCGTGGCACCATCGTACACGGCCTTTCGACACGTCGCCTGGCCATCGGCTTTAAAAATTTTGACCTTGCCGGTGGCTTCGATCGTACTGACGGCGCGATTCGACATAACCGGCAGCTCATCAGAACGAGTTCCCGGATGGGACGCTGCATTCCCGGAAGCCGGCGGTGGTGCTGCATCGGCGGGCTTTCCCAACGGTGGATCTACGGCTTTGAAAAATACGACCATGACGTCAGAGTGGACCACTAAGGCGCCCTTCGTCAAGATGACGGCTCCTTCAAAAATCGCCTTATTTTCTTGGTTTCGTACCGTCATTCTCTGAGACGTGATCGTCGTGCGGGTTTCTTCGAGAGAGGGCGGCTTCGTGTTGGCGGTATCCGCAAATGCGGTCACCACGCTGAAGAAAAGGATGGTACCGGCTAGGCTACTGGGTAATTTCAACATGGACATCGGCAAGGATTTTAAACTCTTCAGCATCCAATTTACCGACCAGGCCGCGTCCGGTAATTTCCATACCCTGACCGGTAATCGTGACGGGATCCTTCGTGCTCACCTCGCGCCGCTCTTCCTCCCAGTTAAGATGATTGGTGTAAATAGTGTACCCGCTCTGTAAATGGACAGGGATTGTCCCATTGCGGCGAAGCAGCGTAAAGTTTTTTTTGGTCGTATCAATAGTACCTTCGTCACCGGAAAGCTTGAGCTCCCACCCTTTTTGGCCGTATAACGTCACGTGAACATCTTCCAGAATGGCCTGGTGCTCCGCCTCAGTCATACGCGCTCGCTGCGCCTGCACGTGCCACTGCACCAATCCGCCTTTCGACTGCATAAAAGAGAATTGATCAATTCCGGCGTCCACCTGGGCCAAGGTGCCTGACGTAATGGAACGCGGAACGGACTCAGTACGTGTCACCAGCAGATAGCCCAGTGAGACGGCCAAGACAGCACTGAGAGCGAGTAACCCTCGACGCACCCAGGATCGCCACATCAACCTTCTCAATCAAATAGTTAACGATAAAATGAAGCAGGCATGATACTAGCATAGGGATAGTGGTCTGTAAACAAACAGCGGAAGGAGGTGCAGCATGACCATGCGGAGCATCGAATCGGTTGCGGCCATTGTCATCAGTAGTGTTCTGGCTTCTCTACAAATCGGGTGTGTCGCCGGCAGCACGTATGAACAGGCTCAGGAAAAAGCCTACGTGCAACATCAACAAGATGAGCGTCAGATCTTAGATCTGAGTGTCGCCAATAGACGGTTGAAAGAACGCGTCGACGACCTGGAGTCGTCCCTTCAGGCTGCTCGCGAGCAATTGACGCGGACTGAGCAGGAAAGAAAAGACATGAGAGATGAGATGCTCAGGCTGAAAATTGAAAAAGAACAGCAGCCTGGCCGTCGACAAGATCGGCTCAGTGGTGAACGGGCGCCGTCGGACATCCAAGACGAGAACGCGAGACTTCGCGACCGCATTGAAGACGCCAAGCGTCGCGTAAAGGAGCTGTTCCAGCAGCTGCAGCATTTGCTGGAACAATTTTAGAGGAGTGTATGGCAACTTATCTTCTTGTAGTCACCTGCTCTTACACGCCTTACTGCTGAGGTCCCGAGATAGGAGGGAGATTAATTCCGACTTTCTCCATCCCCATAATAATCGTCAGCGCGGATGGGGCATGTTGGACAATTTCCTTTTGCACCTCCACGCGACGAAGGTCGACAAACTCCGGCGCGCTCAAGCCGAGATGCTCGCGATAGGCACGATCGGCGATCCCTCGCTGCCGCTCAGCTTTTTCTCGCGCCTCCTCCGCTTTTTGGAACTCAACCATCGTAATTTTTCGCTGCTCTTGCTTAATCGTTTCAGCGGTCTGTTCGAGGACCGGTTTCGGAGGCAGAATGCTTCCGATGACCACCCGGTTTAAGCGAATGGGCAGCCCTGGCTTATCGAAGAGTCTGGTCCGTACTTCGTGTTCCACCGCTTCCTGGAGCTTCGCCCGAGTCGCTGGTTTCGTGGTCAATTCGAACAGATGATACTTTTGCACTTCTTCTCTCACGAACGTGCGAAACGCTTCCTTCACATTATTGGCATACCAGTTTGGGCCGAACCGGGTGATGAGCTCAGGCGATCGTCCTTCCAGGACATTGGCGATGAGAAACGCATCGAACGAAACCGGTGCATTCTCGGCAGAAATGATTTCAAAGTGCTCAGAGTGCTGAATGGGCCGGATGTCGACATCGATGATTTCTGTCGTCGGCGCCACAAACACTCGTCCCGTAGTGGCAGGCGTCGGGTCGACCCCACCGTGACCGAATAAGATCGGCTTCGAGACTAAGACTCCTTCATGGCCGGCATCGACGGACGGCGTGATACAGCCGGGCGCCGACAGCAGAAGCCCTATAACACCCCATACCGTTGCAGCGTGGAATCCGAGTGCTCTCATGATTCGCTCCTCCTTGTAGCTCGAAAAAGACCGATGAGAACCTCCACCATAATATTATTTCCATCTCAGAAACAGCCAACAATTGAGGTCTGTGCAAGTCAGAGGCACTGTGGATAAGCCAATCGTAATAAGGTGCCAATGTATCAGATGAGAAGGAGCGCCGGACGGCTTGGAAGACATTCGGATGCGAGTTGATGGTGACTGTTGGTTACGTAATACCGGCCTGCCGCTGCAACCAACGGACATACTTCACGATCTGCTCGACGTCTTCCGGCTTCACACCCTCAATCTTCGGCATGTCTCCGAATTGCCAATGATGCGCGCGAACTCCGTTCGCGGCAGCTCGCTGAAATGCCACGTCACCGTGATGGTTCGGCTCATAAATTTTATGCACTAAAGGAGGACCTTGCTTCGTGCCACTAGCTTCGGGACCATGGCACCGCGCACACAACGCATTAAATTTCCCCTCGCCTGGTTGAAACTCTGCCGGGAGCTTGGAAGCCGCGGATTGAGCGACGGGAGCGGCGAAGACAGACACAGCGAGGAGGGCACTGCATAGCACCGATACGATCAATGCATGATCCGGCCGCAGACGATTGAACTGATCGGGCTTATCTCTTTTTAGATCCCACTTGTTCATGAAGCTCCTTTTTGCCGAATTGCTCGTGCAGCGTTCGCTTCATCTGTTTCACGGTCAAATAGCGGTACAGTCTTGCGGTAATCGGCACCAAGACGATCAGCGCAATAGTGAGATACATAAAAAACTCTTCGGTCGATACCTTCACGTCTCATTCCTCCGCGTACGCAATAGGATCCGTCGTACCGGCCGCTCGAAAGCCTTCGCGTCTGATTCGGCAACTATCGCAACGTCCGCAGGCGGCGCCGGACCCAAGCGGATCATAGCAGCTATGGGTGAGGTGAAACGGCACCTCTAACGAAGCTCCCAACTGAATGATCTGCACCTTGGATAAGGACAACAACGGCGCTCGAATCTCAATCTTATTCCCCTCCATCCCTGACCGGGTTCCGAGTCTGGCCACAGCTTCAAACGCATTCAAAAATTCAGGACGGCAGTCCGGGTAACCGGAATAGTCTACTATATTGGCGCCCAGATACACCAATGACGCGCCGATGGTCTCGGCATAGGCGAGCGCCAGCGAGAGAAAAATCGTGTTCCTCGCCGGCACGTAGGTGGCAGGAATGTCACGCTGACGGTCCGCCTCGGAACGGTCTTTCGGCACTGATGCGTTCGACGTCAAAGCCGAGCCGCCGATCGCCCGCAGATCTACGTCGATCACCACGTGGTTCACAATTCCCAAAGCCCGCGCCACCTCACGAGCTCGATCCACTTCAATGCGATGCCGTTGGCCATAGGAGATGGTCAAGAATGACACATCATGCCCATCCCGCCTGGCCACCGCCGCCGTGACTGTCGAATCAAGCCCCCCGCTCGCTAGAATGACCGCTTTCACTGTTTCATTCTCCCAAGATCCCTTACAGATTCCTTGCGGCGGCGCTCATCTTCCGTTCACCTTTGGCCCAGTCACTCTTTACCCTTATCAAAGATGACGATTCTTCCTAGCCAAACACATCGGGCTTCCACTCTTCTTGGTCCGAGCCTTTGTGAGGGCTTTCTGAGTGAGCGTACTCATAGCCACTGCGGCCCATTTTCGGCTTTAGCAGCATCACCCGTATTTTCAATGTACGGTTGAAAAGGCGTACTCGCACGGATCATTCATGAATACCTACTACAGCGGCCGATCCTCTCGCCCGGCGCGGCTTGTCTCGTTCGGTCTCCTCGACGGACCGCACGTACGCCTGTATCGCCCCCACTTGCGAAAAACCTCGGCGGGGCATTCATGAATAGTCCGGGCTTGTAGCATGTGAGTGGGGCGTTGACAAGCGCATCATACCTGCGCATGGAGGAATCTAGAATGAGAATAAAGCGAAAATGAAGGAGGGGGGAATCTATAAATAGGTGATCATGGCATGAACGTCACAGCCATTCAGCTGTTCACGGCCCCGTAAACCTGTGAGTTCAATCAAAAAGGCTAAGCCCATGATTTGCCCCCCAAGCTGGCGAATCAAATTAACAGTTGCCGCCGCAGTACCTCCGGTGGCCAACAGATCGTCAACGATCAGGACATTCTCTCCAATGCCGACGGCATCGCGGTGAATCGCCAAAGAGTTGGACCCGTACTCCAGATTGTACTTCACCTCAAAAATATCGGCGGGCAACTTGCCCGGTTTCCGCACGGGAACAAAACCAACGCCAAGCCGATAGGCCAACGCGCTGCCAAAGATAAACCCGCGCGATTCGATCCCAATGATTTTTGAGATCTCTTTATCGCGATAGCGATCCGCGAGCTCGTCCACGATCGAGCGAAGCGCTTGAGGATCCTTGAGCAACGTGGTGATGTCATAAAACAGGATGCCGGGCTTCGGAAAATTCGGCACTTCACGAATCAAGGCTTTATAGTCCATCACAGGGCTCTTCATAGGAGATCCTCTTGGGTCATAGCCTTTTTCTCAATGGTGGTCCGCAACTTCACGAGCGCCGCCGTTTCTATCTGTCGCACGCGCTCACGAGTCAGGCCCAACGTTTGTCCGATCTCCTCCAACGTATGCGCTTCGCCGCCATCCAATCCAAACCGGAGGATCACGACCGTTTTTTCTTTTTCAGGTAACTCCTGGATCCACCCCATGAGACTTTCACGCCGTCGGACACCTTCCGCAGTCGTGGCAGGCGACACGCTCACCGGATCTTCGATGATATCTCGCAGAAAGGTACCGGTGCGCTCATTGATGGGGCTGTCCAATGAATAGGTGGTGCGGATGAGTTGCTTGAGATCCGTGACTTCCCGTTCGGATAATTTCAACCGTTCGGCGATCTCATGGATCTTTGGCTCACGGCCAAATTCCTGCACCATTTCCTCTAAGCCTGACAGATACCGATTTAACCGTTCCACGACATGGACAGGCAGGCGGATAATTTTGGATTGATTGATAATGGCCCGTTCGATGAACTGACGAATCCACCACGAGGCGTAGGTGCTGAATCGAAAGCCCCGGGCATAGTTGAACTTCTCCACAGCTTTGATCAATCCGATATTGCCTTCTTCGACAATATCGGAAAACGGCAGACCTCGGTTCATGTAGCGCTTGCCGATACTGACCACCAGCCGTAAATTGGATTCGATCATCTGCTCCCTGGCGGCAAAATCGCCCTCGGCAATCCGCTTGCCCAACTCCTGCTCCTGCTCAAAATTCAAGAGCGTGGATTTGCGAATGTCCTTCAGATAGCTCTTGACCGCATCGAGCCCTTCGTATTCGGTCTCCTTAGACTCACGAGCATAGCCCCGGCCCGTGCGAGGCGAGGATTCCGCGAGCAGTTCTTTTTCGTCCTCCTCGCCTTCGTCCTCTTCTTCAGTGCCGACCGATTCGGTCACATCATCGTCATCATGACCCATGTAAACTCCTGGGCTTGAGCGGTTAATACCAGATCTGAAAATCGACCGGCAGACCGGTCGGCGATTGCCACTCGACATTCAAGGCTTCCACCATCGCTCGTGGCGGTCCGGCTCTCAAGCATTCCACAAAGGCTTCAATGGCTTCTCTATCGCCTTCCGCTTCGGCCTCCACCTTTCCATCGGGCAGGTTTCTCACGCCGCCTCGCACTCCACATTTCAACGCAGTAGCGTGAGCAAACGCGCGATAGGCGACGCCCTGCACATGACCATCGACCAACACGCGAGCTCGAGCCAACTTTTCGGACACCCTTGCTCCTCACATGCATACGGCGGCCACACTCATGGTGCGTCTGATTGATGGAGAAAAAAGGAGCTGAAAGGAATCGTCTTGAGAACGATCTGACAGGTAAGACGGTGGTCCTGTTCCACGGTCATCCTGTAGCACCTGGACTAGACGACAAGAGTTGAATCAAGATGTGAAATGCTGCGGTGTGGAAAGCCATATAGGCGCTCGGTACTAGAGCTTGGTCTGGTCGGGGCGAGAGGATTTGAACCTCCGACTCCCGCGTCCCGAACGCGGTGCGCTACCAGGCTGCGCTACGCCCCGATCCGTACACTTTCTTTTCCTCAGGTCAGCGGCTGATACCGCAGGCCATGTGCCTCCGCGACGCCTCGACACGCAATCTGTCCATTGATCACATTGACACCTTGCTTCAAACCGTCATAGGAACGGATTGCCGACGCGATACCCGCCGAAGCAAGCTGGACTATAAAGGGAAGCGTCGCATTGGTCAAGGCCAAAGTCGATGTTCGCGGCACAATGCCGGGCATATTGGGGACGCCATAGTGCAACACCCCATCGACGATATGAATGGGGGCAGAGTGGCTCGTCGGCTTGGTGGTCTCGATGCAGCCCCCTTGATCAACGGAGACATCGACGATGACCGAGCCTGGTCTCATCCGGGATACGATCGTTCGAGACACCAACAGCGGCGCTCGTGCGCCGGGCACCATGACCGCCCCGACAACGAGATCCGCATTCTCTACTTCCCGGTCGATCCAGCCTTGATGAGGGGCATGCGTGACGATACGTCCTTGATATAGGTCATCCAGATATCGAAGGCGCTGGAGATCCAGGTTGAAGACGGACACTTGCGCGCCCATTCCCACGGCTATCCGCACGGCTGCTGTGCCCACCACTCCAGCCCCGAGCACGACGACGCGTGCCGGCGCGACGCCGGGCACTCCGGACAGCAACACGCCTCGCCCGCCTTGTGACTTCTCCAAATAATGAGCACCGATCTGAACCGACATCCGTCCGGCAATGTCGCTCATCGGACTCAGCATGGGGAAGCTGTGATCAGCTAGCTCCGTTGTTTCATACGCAATGGCCGTAACCCCGGCATCCAATAGTGCTCGGGTGAGTTCGAGTGATGCGGCGAGATGAAGATAGGTGAAGAGCGTATGACCATGGCGGAAAAGCCGATATTCGGGAGCCAGCGGCTCTTTTACTTTGACGATGAGCTCAGCTTCCTTAAAGACTTCTTCTTTGGAAGTGGCGATGTGTGCGCCCGCCTTTCGGTATTCCTCATCAGAGAATCCACTCCCCTCACCAGCCGACGACTCGACCCATATGGCATGTCCAGCGGCACACAGTGTCCGCACCCCGTCCGGCGTCATGCTGATGCGATATTCATGGTCCTTGATCTCTTTCGGCACGCCGATCATCATAGTGGTAGGTTTTCCCCTGTCTGCGCTTCATTATATCCATGTTCGTATTGATTCTTATAGTCACGTCTCTGCTAGACACCCCAAGAATCGATAGTGTAAGATCGACTCCTTCGAGAGAACACAATGGCACACGAAGGACAGATTCCCATGTGGATATACGGTGTGATGGATGCAGGACGGACCAGGGTCCATTCATGAAGCTATCGATGGGAAAAGATTTTTTCGGTCGCTGGTATGACCGGCTCTCGCCCTCGCGTGATCAGTCCCCGAAGTGGTATTGCGATCCCTGCTCGATGTATAAGAACCTGCAGCGGGACTGTCGTGACATCCGTGACGAATTGGATAGAGTGGTCGGCGGCCAGACGTCTGAGTTGAAGCATCCCGATCAGATGCAGCGTGCTCGCTTACGCCTGCAGGAAGTCGCTGCCATTCTGTCGACACAGCGCGTCGCATCGTCCCTGATCGATCCTCACGAAGTGAATGCCCTCATACAAAAGATCCATGGTCGACCCCTGTCACCAACTGCAGCCCTATAACGCAGATCGTGTCGACCTTCACCCATCATATTTTTGTCTGTATCAATCAGCGGCCCAAAGGCGACCCGCGCGGGTGCTGTGCCGATCAGGGGTCCGAACGGCTGCATGCCTTCTTTAAAAAAGAGGTCGAGCGGCTGGGCATCAAAGGAACGGTTCGGGCCAATAAGGCCGGCTGCTTGGATCATTGCGAATACGGGCCGAGCGTGGTGATTTATCCTGAAGGCACCTGGTATTGGGTCGGCTCGGAAGCCGATGTGACCGAACTGATGGAACGACATATTCTCAAGGGTGAAGTCGTCGAACGGCTTCTGATGCCTGGTCATCCGCCGAATCGTCCCTTGATCCCCGAGCACTCTTAGCCGCGTCGTGAGTTCATCCCATGGCTGTCGAAGACAAATGGAAAGCCACTCAGGCCAAGGTCGTGTTCATGAAACAATTTCCCGGTCTGTTCGTGACGTGGGAACAGGCGCTCGGGAAAACACTTGAAGCCGTCGCTGGACTCCCGTCGAAGGCAGGAGCCGCGGTGCTCGTGTTTGAAGACGGCGCGTTCACGGTGGCGCCTCCGCTTGCACCTGAGCCGGCAGAACTTCGGGAAGGATTGATCGTAGCGCGTCACACATTGGAACCAAAGTATCCGGATGCTTATGCCGAATACGATCGGTTGGCTCGGATCGACAGTGAAGCGACTCGCTCCGCTCGCTTGGAAAACATTTTGGGCGCGATCCACAATAATTTAGAGCAGATTCCGGAATTGAAAGACCGCCTCCGGGAACTCGTGAAGCAATGGAAGTGAGGACGTGCCGCTGTGAACATGTTGGAAATGTTCTCCCAGGGTTTATTTGAGGGAGTCAAACCTATGCTGGTCGCTCGAGATCATTTGCTCCGTCACCCCGATCGTTGTACGCATCAAGCGATCTGTATCCCCGTCTGCCCGACAGGCGCGTGGCTATCGACTCCACCCTTCAAATTTGACTCGTCGCGCTGCATGGAAAGTTGTCGGCTCTGTCTCGACGCGTGTCCTTCCCAAGCGATCTACGCCGTATTTCGAAAAGGCGATAAAGAGCTCTTGCCGCAGAAAAAAAGTTAACGTTATGGTTTATCGTAAGGGCAATCCGAGAGCCTGCCTTCTCGGGCTTGAACGTACCGATTCTATCCGAAGGTCTTCCGTAGCCGTCCCCAGTACGCGCTTCCCACATATCCGCATCCGCCGGTCAGTGTCGTCAGGGCCATGATTCGGTACACCTGGCCTTTCGGCATTTTAATATTGACGGATGGATCCAACAGGACAGCCGAGTCGGCCACACGCCGTAACGTTTGTCCGGCGAACAGAATCGGCCACATGCAAGCGAGGCGCAGGCGCATTTCTCGTCTCGGAATCGCCAAGGTATACATCCAGCCCTGATCGAGATGCTCGCGAGCCACTCCTATCAGGTTCCGAAGGACGGGTTTGAGACGATCGCTGTTGTCTTGTTTCAGCAAGTCGGACGGCGTGAGTCCCGCCTCTTGCAACAACATCGCTGGAATATAACAGCGTCCTCGCTGCAGGTCGCGAGCCACGTCTTTCAGAATGTTCGTCAATTGAAGTCCCTTGCCAAACCGCACACCGACCTTGGACATATCGGCGACATTCCAGATTCCCAGCGATGGCACATGTCCGGCTACCATGTCGGTCCAGAACTCTCCGACACAACCCGCGACGTAATACGTGTAGCGGTCCAATTCCTCCATGGTGTGCAAGGCTGTCAAATCCTTCACGGAATCTCCGGGAAAGACAGCCAGATCCATCTCCATTCCATTGGTCAACGTGCACATAAGCGTTCGAATCCGAGTGCGATCCTCCGTAATGAACGTTTCAAGAAACTGGA
>JBDUAJ010000021.1:0-19235 GCA_040004695.1 Nitrospirales bacterium
CTTATGATCGGTTAAAGGTACTCCTATGGCTCTTGCATCGATAGCTGAACGAATTCAAATTTCGCTGGCTGATTATCTTAAGCGGGACCGCCAGACCATTACACCAGCCTACTCGTTGCGCGATGATCTGGGACTGGATTCGATGGCGACCATTGAACTGCTCTTCCGGATCGAAGAAGCCTTTGAAATCCAAATCCCGGATGAGGATCTGCACAAGCTCGCGACGGTTGGTGATGTCATCGCCTATGTGGAGCAAAAAGTTCGCCCGACCCGCCAGACAGCGGCCAAGCCGGCCGCCCGGACCGCCACAACCAAGAAGAAACCGGCATCCGGCAAGAAGGCCAAATAATCCAACATGGCCGTTGCGCTGACATCCCGGCAGATTCGTCTGGACGAGATCGGGCGAGCCATAGACGGCAGCGTCCTTGGTTCACCCGATGTGACCATCTCGGGCGTTTCGAGCTTGGCTGAAGCGGGCCCGAAAGACTTAGGCTATGTGGCCTCGGACCGGTTTATCAAAGCGGCCACGGAGTCGAAAGCGGTGGCCTTTATTGTGGGGCGAGACATTCCCGAGCTCTCCCGTCCCCAGATCCTGGTAAAGAATCCGGCCTACGCGTTCGCTCGCATTGCCGAGATGTTTTTCGTGTCTCCTGTCCAGCCACGAGGAGTCTCCGAACACATTGCTCGCGGGCAAGGGGTGGAGATCGGACTTCAGCCATCCATCTGGCCGTTTGTGACGCTAGGTGACCGCGTCAAAGTGGGGGCTCGTGTAACGCTCTACCCGGGCGTCTTCATTGGCGACGATGTCGTAATTGGTGATGACAGCGTGCTCTACCCAAACGTGACGGTGAGAGAAGGCTGCCGGATCGGCTCCCGCGTCATCATGCATAGCGGAACCGTGATCGGCAGCGACGGCTTCGGATACGTCCAGCATGAAGGGCGCCACCAAAAGATTCCGCAGCTGGGGATGGTCAGCATTGAAGACGATGTGGAGTTAGGGGCCAATGTCACGGTCGATCGTGCGACATTCGGTCAAACCGTCATTAAGCGTGGCACCAAAGTCGATAACCTGGTTCAAGTGGCGCACAATGTGTCCATTGGTGAGCACAGCATTCTGGTCGCACAGGTGGGCATCGCGGGCAGCACCCGGCTAGGGCATCATGTCATTGTCGGAGGACAAGCGGGACTTGCCGACCATCTGGAAATTGGAGACCAGGTCATGATCGCCGCACGATCGGGGGTCAACCGCAGCCTGACCGGTCATCAGATTGTCTCCGGAGCTCCTGTCATGCCACATGAGGTGGCGATGAAAGCCATGGCGATCATTCCGCGTTTGCCGGAACTTCGGCAGCAACTACGAGCTCTCGAACAGCGCGTTCGCAACCTCGAAGGAAAAGGGAAGAAGGTAACACGTAGAAAAAAGAGCTGATCTTCTAAAACATTTCGCCTGTTTACTTTTTACTTTTGACTTCCACCAGCACGCCTCGCCAACAATAGACTTTCGCCCAGAAGAATCCCACCCAGGGCAATAAGAACGCCGCCACATAATAGGTCTGGCCAAACATTGAGCTCCAGGCTGCCGCCGCAAATAACGCCACGGCGCCGAATGCATAGCCGAACGGCACGAGGCTTCGTCTCGGATGCTCGATCGGAGGAATCGTGACCTCTTTTCGCGGACGTTTGGCCCGATTTTTCGTGAACACTCGCAGGCGGCTGGCCAAGTTGCCGGGAAATGCGCGCAGCAGATAATGATGATAGCGCGTTTGGGCCCAACCGAACAGCATCCCAATGAGCAAGAGACCGCCGCTTTCTAGAAAGGTTCGCCAATCATACGAGACATACACAAATTGATAGACCAGCGCCGCCATACCGGCGACCATAAAAATGAGCCCTAAGACACTGGAGGGCAATACAATGTGGGTCCGGACGTATTCACGCGCCTGTTCGGATTCACCTTCAAGCCGTTTGGAGGTAATGATTTTTGGCATGGGCAATCAAGGAACGGCGTATTGATGAAGATGCTCTGCGCTATGAGTGGTCAAGAGAATAGCACGGCGTGGCGCGGCGGCATTATACCAACGACCGCAGTGAATGTGAAACGTAGCGTATGGTCGCCCTGGGAAAGCTGTTGGGTGCAACCGATCATAACCTTCTTGATCAAGGAGAGGTATTGAGAAAGCTTTTGGGGTTGAGTAAGAATTCAAGGAAAAATGTAATGACTTCCACGCAGGGTAAATTCAGACGTGGCTCCGACTCTGAAGCGTTGCGTCACGGTTCTGGCGACGGAATCTTTAGCCCAAACGCGATAAGATCCTTCTCCTCTGGTGGCACTTGTACCCATTTTGAGAGAAGACCCTCAAATTCAAACGTTGCTTGAGCCTGAGCATCTTGCACGGTGCGATGCCATGTATCACCAACACAATTTCCATCGGCAGTATAGCGGTAGAGGAAAATTCCGGACTCTCCTCTCTGAATCACTAACAACTGAGCTAGGGGAAGCTCCTCCCTAAAGTCGTGGCCTTCAGTCAGTTCAGGCGGCATGCCGTGATAGTGCTTGACCTTTGGCTTGTTAAGACCAGTCGCAATTCGTGCCATTAACCGAAGTGAAGTATCATGGGTTAGTGATTTTGTGTATTCTCTATAATCTCTCTGCCATCGGCCCCAATGGATTCAAAGTGAACGTGCGGCCCTTGGACGGCGTCTGTCAAGTCATCTACAGTCATTCTAAATTGTCTCGTTTCGTCAACAGTAGAACGAAATACATTTGGTGCGATCTCCTCATACTTTTCGCCAAGCCACTTTAGAGCCTGCTTCAAAACATTATCAGCGGTTGTTATTCCTCCAGCAAGGTTTAAATCTGGTGCTGGCGCTCCCAGCGGTGGTGTTATTGCCGAACGGCTCATAGGTGTAGCTCGTTTGCACGGTACCTGTATTATCGATCAGCGCTCGTGTGGACCCCAGGGCATCATCAAGATAGCTAACAGTCCCGTTTCCGTCTGTCCGTGTGAGATATTCATCGATGCCGAGACCGGTGAGTAGATTCGCCATCACTGCCGACGCCGAAAGTTCTTGAACGGGATTCAGTCCGTCGTAGAGAAACCGCGTGATGGTTTCATTAATCGTCTTGTTCGTCCGCCGACCCAGGGAGTCGTACTGAAAACTAGCCGTGAGGCCAGTCGCAGAGATCCCCGTCAACCGATTCCGGGCATCCCAGGTATAGGTCGCTGGGCCGAACGAATCGGTGGCTGAGGTCATGTTGCCGTTAAAGTCATACATGAGCGTCGTGTTTCCGAAGGTGAGCATTTGGTTGTTCGCATTGACCGCGACCGTCCCACTTGGTTGTGGTAGTCCAGTCCCTGCCCACGTCCCACTCTGCTTCAAGCGGTTCCCATTGTTGTCGTACGTATAGGTCAGGGTGCCGAGCACCGTCTGACCTTGTTGATAGGTCAGCGCCGTGACCTGGGAGGCGGCATCGTACGTATAGAGGATGCTCGTCCCTGTCGGCAAGGTCAGACTCGTGCGGCGACTAGCATTGTCGTATGCGATGGTCACTGTCGACGTGCCTTGCGTGATCTGGGTCAGGCGATTCGCATTGTCATAGGAGGAATTAATCGCCAGTTGTCCCGCCACCGTCATGCTGGTGCGCCGGCTAGCCGCATCATACGTGTAACTCACCGTCCCTTCGGGCGTCACCTCTTGAGTCAGACGGTCCAGGTTATCGCACGTCCGGGTGATCGTGCCGGAGAGTGAGTCCACGACCTGGGTCAGGCGGTCTCCCGCATCATAGGTATACGTCGTCGTGTAACCGTCCCGATACGTGGCCGTCTGCGAGCGTTACGCCTCGGCTTGTTATCACCTCCCCGCCGCCGGCTTCAGATGAGAACAAGGGGCTCGTGGCATACGCGACTTCGCTTGACCGGGGTGACGATTCCCTCGACGACGTCTTTATCCATCATGAAGCGGAAATTGTGGACGAGTGATGGATAGGGGTTGTGAATCCAACCAAGCCGAATCGGATCTTGGCTGGGATGGGCAGGTTGCCGAAATTTTAGGCTACGCGATCGTACAGAAATCAGTGGCGTGCAGTTTCTTGTGGGATGGAGACCCTTCGCCGCAAGATACGGTGTGACCGTCTTCGCTTTGATCCGTTACCGGGTGACAAACTGCTGGATAACGGCTCGCTCTTTCTTTCCGTCTTCTATCCATTGTTCGGCGATAGGGACAATTCTTTTTATTCGAGATTCCACGGCTTCCAATCGTCCTGCAATATCTACCGCTTTCTGGGACAGAATCGTGAGAAACGTATGCAGGCCATGAAAGAACTGCATCACCGGCTTGACCTCGAGCGCCCGGGCCGAATCATGTATGGCCTGGACTTCCTGTAAGAGTTTTTCCATTCGCCCTTTCGAAAGCAGCGTGTCTGCATGGGGTGATGCACAATCGGCAAAGATGCCGGCTATTGTCGGTAACCGTTTGTGGACGTCATTCATAAACTCGTCGTCGGATCGGTTGAGTTCTTGCACGATCTGAATCACGGTCGGCGCATCGACCAAACGCCAGCCGCGTTCCCCATAATCTTGTTTGGCTCTACGGATAATGGCCTCTACCGTATGTCGACTCGCATTCGATGGCTCCGCGTGCTGGCGCTGGAATTCTGCCACTCGATCCATGACGCTGGGAGAAGGCGTAGACTTGGATGGTGGCGCCGGCGATCCCTGCTGAGGGGCCATGGCAGTCTGTTGGGCCACCTCTGCCACTCGCTTCAGAATCGGCTCCAAGTTGGGAACCTGCCCGGTCTTCGTGTCGCTCAGCGTCTGGACCGCTCCAATAATGCCGTTAAATCCCTCTCGCAACGCGCCGAGTTGCACGGCGGTTGTACTACCATTCAGGGCCTGCATGGCCTTCAGGAGCGGGAGCAGGCCGAATGCCAGCCGTTCCAGATCGCGCAACTCCACCGTCGCAGCTGAACCACCAAGATTGGTGATCCCGCACACGATGGAGTCATATAGTTTGTGTTTTCGGTCCGAAACAGGGTGGTGTTCTAATTCCAGGAGGGCCGTGTTGCTTTGGTTAATCCACTCTTGCGCTTCCAATACAAAGAGACCCAATACTTCGTCGAGAAAGGCATCTTCTTGAGCAGTGTGGGTCATACAAATATACGCGCATCATGCACCTCATACAGTCTGAGGGATCATGACAATACGCTATCGACCATCTTCCGGCTTGCTGGCCAGACGTCCGATTTTCTCCAGCAGACTGGTGCATTCCTCGAGACGTCCATTGGCACGTACCAGTTCTTGTTCAAGATCTGTACATCGACTTGCCAGGCCGGAGGCGCGAGTTTGTTCTTCGGCCAACGTTGTTTCGAGCGCCTTGAATCGTTCCCCTGACTCCCCGTGCGTCATCACCTCGCGAGCCAGTTCGGCCAACCGTTGCTGCTGATCCGAAAGCAGCGACTGCAACTCGCTCACGGTGGCATGATTCCCGTGAGAAGGCGGGCTTGATTGGACGTCCGCGGATGCATTCCGTAACTCCGCGACCAGTGATTCTAGCTCTCGATTTCGTCTCTCGACGCCGCTCAGTTGTTCGGCTTGAGCCGACAGGTCTTCGATCTTGCGCTGATATTCGGCGAGGGACGCCTCCATCTCTCCAATTCGGCCTTGTCCTTGAGTGGATTGCTCCACCTGCTCGCTCAGTCGAGCCGACTTAGCCTTTTCTTCATTCACGAGATCTTCCAGTTCTTTAATTCTAGTCGCCGACTCACGAAAGGACTGCAACTGTTCTTCTGTGATCCGATACGCCTTCGGGCCAGACGTGGCCACGGTGGGATGATCATCGGATGGAGTTGACTCCCTGTCTACAACCGATGTCTCGCCATTCGAAGGTGCAGCGATATCCGGCGCGTCCTTGTCACTCTGTTTCGAAAGAATGTCACGAACGCGATCCTGGAGAGACGCTCCCTGAAAGGGCTTTTTCAACACTCCATTGGCCCGGCACGATTCAGCCTGCCGATTCACCTCATCGTTGACGATACCGGAGATCAACAACACCGGCGTATCGGCCAGGGTTACTTGCGCCCGCACAAAGCGGCAGACGTCATAGCCACTCTTATCCGGCATGATGACGTCGGATATGATGAAGTCGGGATGTTCTGTGGAGAGGTAGGCCATCGCCTCTTCCCCGCTGGCGGCCAGCGCCACCTCCATTCCGGCTTCTGTCAAAAGCCGCTCAGCCACTTTTCGTACGGTAATACTGTCGTCAGCTACGAGAACTTTTGGCATAAGATCCTCCGCTCTCTCCTTCGAGAGATCTCATCGCACTGAGCCCTAATCGGGCCAATGAATATACCGGCAGCTCTTCGGCTTCAATTCGACACGTTCCAATCACATCCGAGTCTTTCCATGCCACCGGACGAATGCTCTCCTCGCTCACTGCCTGCAACGTCGGAATGTCCCCATCGATGCAGACGGCCATCGGCCCGTCCTTTCGCTTCGCGATTAAACATAAGAGCGCTGAGCCCTTGACCTGCACACTCAATCGACCGGCTAAATCAAACACAGGGAAAATGTCTTCCCCTTGTCTAAGCACAGCACAGACATACGGCGTCCCGCTCGGAATTGACATCACCTCCGTCCACGGCCAAATGCCACCCACATCATTCGCGCGTGCCGCCATCCGACGTCCGCCCACGGAGAAGACGAGCAGCATGATCGATTTGGCCTTAACAGGGCCTTGCGCGACTTTTCTAGATCTGAGCCCAGGGAGTGTCGTCAGCATCAGTGACTTCCTCAAAATTCATGACATTCCAATCGACACTATCACGCCGAGTAGCCATGACATCGATGACAGTTTGCTGGAACGCTTCAGGTGGACGTGTTTGAACCATCGGCTCACGTCCCGAAGATGACAGGGCGCGGTCTCCACGATCGTTACTCAACAGCCAGCGGGTATGAAGAACGAGCGCCACCGTCTGCTGAAAGAGGAACATGCCGGCGATCCAGCGTCGCTCCGGTCCCATGAAGTGAGGCAGCAACGGCTTGATTTTTGTCGAGTCGGTATCGTGAAGTCCCAACACGCGATCGACGCGGAACGCCACATGTGTCGATTGCATTCCACACACCAGTATTCTCGACTCCGGAGAAAGATACGACCCTGTGAGCCCGAAGTGTTCCGACAAATGTACCGGAGAAGTCGACACGCCAAATGTCGACAGAAGGCCCTCAACATCGCCTTCTTCGGGCCGAATGACACTGCGGACCACATCCGCCTGAAGCGCAAAGTGGGTCTGCCCGCAGGCCACCATCAGAAACTCCAGCATCTTGGCGGCGGGCGCCACTGTATGAACACGTCCTCGAAGACTCACGCGCGGTTCCCTTCGTTAGAAGAGCGGCATGCGTCGGTCATCACGCCTTCACCCCCGTGGCGTGCCCAGTCCAACGTCCCACTTCCATGATCAACGTTCGCTCTTCGACAGGTTTCGCAATATATCCCGACGCGCCGACACTCAGCGCCATTTGGCGATGTTTTTCGCCCGCCCGAGTGGTCATCACAAGGATCGGCGTCGATTTCGTTTGTGGCCGATCGCGCAACGCCTGAATCACCTCATATCCGTTCAACTTGGGCATTTCCAAATCGGTAATGATGAGTCGATACTCTCCTGCAGAAGCCTTTCGCAGCCCTTCCTCTCCATCGACCGCCGTCTCAATATCGTACCCGGCCCCCTGCAGCATCTTGCCGACGAATTTGCGGATGCTCAATGAGTCATCGATCAAGAGAATTCGCATACTGTCACTGGCAGCACCTGGCGTCTGGTCCGTCGATGAGTCAGAACTGGTCTGACCATTAAGCTGTCGCATGACGTCCTGTGTCGGCATCCCCAGCGCATCCCGCATGCGGCCGGCCAGTACTCGCGCAATATCCAAGACCAGAATGACGCGGCCTTCTGGATCAATCGTGGCGCCGACAAAACAGGATTCTTTAAAAGGCTTCAGGGTTCCGAGAGCCTTGATGACGATTTCTTGACGTCCCAATAATTCATCAACCCCAATGCCCTGCATACCGGTGGCGGTCCGAATGATCACGATCGGACTGGAATCCAACTTGGCGGATGACGGCACACCTAATATGTGCGAGAGTGACATTACGTCGATCGCTTCATCTCCCACATGCAGGACAGGTTGCCCCCCAACCTCCTGCACCGAGCCGGCCACCGGCATGACGACTTCTCGAATATTCGGCAGCGGCAACGCGTATCGCTCGCTTCCCGCCCGAACTAAGAGCGCCATGGAGATGAGCAGAGTCAACGGGAGTCGCAGGGTAAACTTAGTCCCGATCCCCAGTTCAGTCTCCACTTCAATTTGGCCGTTAATACTCTCGAGAGTCTGCTTCACCACATCCATTCCCACGCCACGGCCGGCCACGTCGCCGACCACGTCAGCGGTGGAAAAGCCGGGGAGGAAAATCATTTTAATGGCCTCGGCGTCCGACAACGTCGAGACAGACTCCGGTCGGATAAGACCCAGCGTCACCGCCTTCGCCTTAATCTTTGCGATATCGAGGCCTCCGCCGTCATCTTCCACTTCGATCAAGACCGCACTCCCACGATGGGACGCACTGATATACACCGTTCCGGTGGCGGGCTTTCCACGCGACAAGCGCACCGCAGCCGGTTCAATGCCGTGATACACCGCATTGCGCACCAAATGGATCAGGGGATCGACTAGCCGTTCGACCACGTTCGTATCGACTTCGGTATGTTCCCCGGATGTGACCAGCGCCACTTGCTTGCCGGTGATCCTTGCCATTTCTCGGACCGCCCGCTGGAAACGGACGAAGGGCGTGCCGATCGGGACCATTCGGGCTCGCGCAATTTCATCTCGCATGCCGAGCGAGAGACGCTGCAGCAGCCCCATATCTTCACGGGCTTTTCGAATAGACCCGTTGAGCTGCGCCATCGATTCACCGACATCGGCTGACAGCTCGGCCAGCCGTCTGGCCAGAATATTGAAATCGTCGTATCGGTCAAATTCCAAGGAGCCGAAATCAGTCAGCCCCGGCAACTCCGTCAGCGGTGGAGGGCCTTGACTGGTCACCGTTCCTTGACCCGACGAAGCGGTGGGCAAGGTAAAGGCATGTTTTTCTTCAAACGTTCGGACAGCCTCCAGCATGCGGCCCTTAAACATCATCACCTGATCCGACAGCTGCTCCAAGGCCGCCAGTCGTTGCTCGAGCCGGCCTCGACTAATCACCAATTCGCCGACGAGATTGAGCAGACGTTCGAGGCGGTCTCTACTCACCCGGATGACGGCGCTCTCCTTTTCCTCACTGGGCTTCCAGTCACTGTCTTTTCGCGCATCCGACTCAGGCCGACGGTCCGTCTCAGCTTCCGCCATGGGTGGAAGCGCTTGGACAAGTTTTATACTCTCCTCCCTGGAGGATTCGGGTAATAGACTCGAGCGGAGGCGACTCAGACGGCGGATCACATCCACAAAGTCATGGCGGGTCTGTTCCACATGACCTGAATCCCGCCGCATCAATACTTTGATGAGATCGACCACGCGGAAGATGACATCCGTAAGTTCCATCGTCACTTTTGTTCGCCCTTCGCGGATCGCTCCGACAAAATCCTCCACATGATGGATGAGATCGCCGATGGACTTGAACCCGACGGTATGAGCGGAGCCCTTGAGGGTATGTGTGGTTCGGAAAAGCTGTTGCAAGGTCTCGGCGTCGTCCGGATATTTCTCAAGCCGGAGCAGGGCCCCTTCTATCCCTTCCAGGTATTCCTGTGCCTCAGGAGAGAAATATGACGCCACCTCAGCATCCAAGTCGGGGACAAGATAACTCTCCGAAAGTTCCACGATAAGCGCGTCGCCTGGCACCTCGATGGCCGGCAAAGAATCAGTCGTGGGAAGAACGCTCGGGAACCGTGCCGCCCATTCCTGATAGCACGTCGGCATTTCCGATCCATAGTCCTTAATATGCTGAACCTGGACTCGAATGGTACCGACCAGATCTCGAAGCATCGTGACGGTGTGCGGCCATTGCTCTTCAGCAAGGTCACGTATATTCTCGACCTGTGCCTCCAGAACGTTCGTCAGCCCTGACAACCCGGCATACCCATATAGCGATGAGGTACCCTTCAACGTGTGCGCAACAATATACTGCTCATTGATGGCATCTCGCGTCGGCATCCCATCATCCGACGGATGAAGCGCCGACCATAACTTAGCGAGACTATCTTCCGCCTCCGTAAGAAAAATGTTGACCAACCCCTCCCGGTCGAAATCTGTGCTCATCAGTCCCTCTTCCTCATCAGACGACGATCGGCTTTGCTCATCTCCATTTGGTCATCACCTGGGGAGTGATTATGCAACTTTGAATTGCGACACGGAGCCGGCCAGTGTCTCGGCTAATTTGGCCATTTCTTCTACGGTGGAACGAGCGGAGTCCGTTGCTTTTTGTGTCGCCACCGCACCCCCGGTAAAGTCCTTGATCGTGGCACCCACCGATTCGGTGTTGACCGATTGTTCGGTCGCGGATTTGGAAATAATCTGAGCGAGTTCGGAAGATCGCTGGGCAATTTCAGAAATGTCTTTAAACACGTCACCGGTTTTCAGGGCTGATGCCGATCCGGCTTCCACCGCTTGGGTCTCCTGTTCCATAGCGACGACGGCATCCTGCGTTTCCTGCTGAATCACTTTCACGAGATCGGCGATTTCACGGGTGGCCTGCGTGGAGTTTTCCGCGAGCTTTCGAACCTGATCTGCAACGACGGCAAATCGGGCACCTGCTTCACCGGCGCCGGCCGCCTCGATGGCGGCGTTGAGTGCCAGGAGGTTCGTCTGAGAAGCAATTTCACGAATGGTCGACACGATTTGAGAAATTTCCAAGGATCGATCGCCCAGCCCCTTGACTTGTTTGGACATGCGTTGTACCGCTCCACGAATGTTCTGCATGTCTTGCACGGTTTCCTGCACCGCGAGGCGGCCCCGCTCGGTAGCCGTTAACACCTGCTTGGCGCTTTCCGAGGAGGCGCCCGCTGTCTGGGCCACCTGCCTCATCGACATCGCCAGATTTTCAACGGAACTTAGCGCGCGCACCGATTCTTCCGCTTGGTGTTTCGCCGTGCCGGCCATCTGCCCCGATGTATCCCGCAAGTTACCCGCCGATGAGTTCACTCGCTCAGCCGCCTCTTTCACCTGACGCAGCAATTTGCCGAACCGATCCAACATCAAGTTGAACGCATCGGCCAGGTTACCGAACATGTCCTCGGTGACCGTTCCGCGCTTGGTGAGGTCTCCTTTACCGACGTCAGACACCAGGGCCAAAAACTGCATCAGCTGTCGTTGCATCTGGTCTCGTTCACCTTCCGTCTGAACCAGTGAGGTGATTCGGTCAAGCATGGAGTTAAACGCTGTCGCCATTTGGCCCAACTCATCGTGGGTCGACAATTTGGCGCGTGCCTGCAGATGGCCGGATGCAGCTTGCGTCGCAACATCGGCAATGTGAATGACGCCACGGGAGAAGTACCGTGCCATGATGAATCCAATGCCCAAGCCCATCGCCACCGCGACCGCGCCTCCCAAGAGCAGGAGGAGAGTACCGTTTCTCGCCAGCCCTTGCGAGTCGTCGTTCAGATCTTTTGCCACTTCCCGCATCGTCATGACCTGTTCACCGTGGCGCCCGATCACTTTTTCAAATGTCGGGGTTAAATTCGTGGTCAAGGCCAGCACGCCGAGACCGCGCATTTCTTTGCCCTGTTCGGCTGTCATCTGAGTGGAATCGAAACTATCGATGAAGGCGCTTAAGGCCGCTTCCGCCTCTCGAAAGTACGTGTCGAGGGCCGGCTTCAACTGTGCCAGGTCTTTGGCTTCGTCACGGCCTGACCGCGACACCCGCAGCGCGGTGGACTCATAGTCCGTGACGTTTTTCAGGATCGCTTGCTTGAGGGGGACCAGCCGGGCCACCTCTTTTTGAAAGTCGTCCTTACGGTTGGTCTTGGCAATGTCCAGCAACAGTTCGTGATGCTGCGTGAGGCCGGTACCCATCGACGAAAAGTCCGACAATGGAATGGTGTAGTCGACGTACACCGTTTGCGATTGAGCACTGAGCTGCCGGAGGGTCACGATACCGATGACGGTCATGGTCAAGATGATGACGCTGACAACGCCGAACCCCGCCATGAGCTTCGATTGCGTCCTGAGGTCTTGAAACCACTCCTGAAAGCCTAACTTGACCATGTCAATCCTCCCTTTTCACACGCGAAATCTATAATGAGCTTGCGCTCATGCCGTATTCGAAATTGTTTCAAGCTACTCCTCACGCATCCGCCCCCATGGCCAGCGCACGCACGCCCCTGCCTTCCACCTGCTCAAAGACCGTGGGGATTTCGAGTACGCCACCCATACGTTCTTCTATGCAAAGAACAGCGGTGACAAAAGGAGTGGAGTATCCCCGTGCATTCTGGACGGCCGGAAGAAATTGGTCGCGCTGAATGGTTCGAATTTCCGGGACCTGCTCAACCAACACGGCCAAAAGCTGCACCCCGTGTCGAACGACGACGGCATATGGAAGCGCGGGACCGGTCGTCGCCAGACCCAACAAGGAGCGCAGGTCGACAAGCGGGATGACCAGCCCTCGAAGATTGGCGACGCCGACCAGGACTTCCGGCATCCCAGGCACAGGAGTGATTGAGTCCACTTCAAACACTTCACTCACACTGTGCAAGTCGATGGCAAAGAGCTCGGCACCTAATCTGATCAAACAGACGCGTACGTGCGCCTCGGCGGGCGATTGTTCCCTCACGGGATCGAGCCGTTGTACGGACGACGCAACAGTTTCCATAAAGACACGCCTTCTTATCGATTAATTGAGAACTTTCTTGACGGTCGCCACCAAATCTTCCCCTTTAAAGGGCTTCACGAGATAGGCATTGGCTCCTTGCTGCTGGCCCCAGAATTTATCGCTTTCCTGTCCTTTGGACGTGCATAGCACAACAGGAATTCCCTTGAATCGGTCATCGGCCTTCAGGTCTCGGCAGGCTTGAAATCCATTCCGTCCAGGCATGACGACATCCAGCACAATGGCGTCAGGACGCTCGATGAGGAGTTTTTCTTCCAATTTTTCGGTATTGGGGTAGCTCACGACAGTATGGCTGGCTCCCTTGAGTACACCCTCGATCAACTGCAACTCTGCATAGGAATCATCAACGACTACAATCTTGCTCATCGCTTCCCCCTCATAAGAAATAAATAGTGAATCATTGGCTACTGGGCGCTCGGCTGCCCTATTAATGGATCGGAATGACGAGGCTGATGGCCCCGGCCAGCCCGCCTTCTTTCAAGCCCTCTTTCTTATTCCCGGTCAGATCCTTTTCGCCCTTTGGATCGCCATGGCACTTCAGGCACGTCGCCGAGGCGTATTCGGGTGTCATGATCCGGAATGCCGGTCGGCCCTCAAACATCACTGTCCGGCTGTACTCCTTGCCTTTCGGATAACTGGGATCTGAAAACATCTTCAACACTTCAGCTTCGAAGTCATCCGGTTTATTGGTGGGAAATCGGTAATCAACCGCCGTTAATTTCAGTTTGATACCGGTTTTATGTAAGAACTTCTCACCCGTCTTTCGGCCCCAAACGGCAGGAATCATTCCCTTAAACCCGATACCTTGTTTATTGATCACGGGCTGCGCTTCAGCGACCACTTCTTTTCCGGACTCGACGAGCGCCAATAAAACCTTGTTATACGGTGTACTGTTCGGCTGACGAAGGTCGATTTTTGTCGTTTCCCGATACTTCTCGATCATCTTGTCTGCCATATAGTCGGGGGTAAATCCTTTGTTTCCCTTGCCGGCATCATTGATTAACTCCTGATGAGCCGAGATGACGCTTCGGCCCGATTGCAACAGCTTTACCAGCAGTTCGCCGGTCTCAGCCTCATTCCCCGCATGGACCGGTGTTATCCACAAAACGATGACTGCCAAAACTGCCGTACTAAACCCCAGAACTGCGCATGTGCCTTTCATAACGCCTCCGTGTTGTCTAAATATAGCTAATGATTTGAAAAGCGGAATTTCAAAGGCCAGTAGGGTAACTATAGTAAGTACATCAAACAGAAACGTGAGCAAATTCGGTGCCTCGTCAAATTACGTAGAATGGAAATACTGCCTCGAAAAGAAAGTTACATAATCACAAGGAATTAGACGAACAAGCCTGGAAGGATGGCGGAGAGAAGCCGCCGAAGAGCAGCTCGATCCAGGGCGCTCTGTACAATTTCCGTCGTAAGTGACTAAATTTCGTAGTGCGGGACGGAAAGAGGAATGACTGATCTACGATGTGTGAGGAAGGCCACCCGCAATGGATGTTGTAGCGGAATCGGTTTAAACATAACGCCAATCAATAGAACACGTCCATTGGTAGGTCAATGGTCTCGTGAGGTGACTGACAACCATGAAACGAAAGAGCCACTACGCCGGTGCGACGACAGAGTCCGAAGCTTACCGCCTCTAAAGATTTCATGGCGTTCTTACTTGGTGTGTGGATCCCGTTCCCAAAGAAACTCGGGTTCGGCGTGTTGTTTAGCAATCCACCGAGCCCACACAAAGAGGGCATCACTCAGACGATTTAAGAACGTGATCAATACGGGATCGACCGCTTCTTGACGCGCCAGCCCCACGCATATACGCTCCGCCCGCCGGCAGACCGTCCTGGCCTGATGCAAAAAGCCAGAGACTTTTCCACCGCCGGGCAAAATAAACTCCCTGAGCGGCGCCAAATCTTCCTGACAGACATCAATTGATCGCTCAAGCGTGAGCACGTCCTCATCAGATACGCGTGGCATATTCGGAAATACTTGGCCGGGCGCAGTGGCCAACAGGCTGCCGAGATCGAACAGTTTATTTTGTACCCAGCGAAAAGTCTCTTCCAGCCGCTTTGCTGCCTCAGTGGATTTGTTATCCCCATTCTGCGCATTCCACACCCGCACCACACCGATCAATGCATTGAGCTCATCCACAGTTCCATAGGCATCAACCCGCAGACTGTCCTTCCAGACTTCCTGCCCGCCGGCTAACCGAGTCTTTCCGGCGTCACCGGTACGCGTGTAAACTTTAGTGATGCGCATGTTCTACTCCTTGGGTTCAATTAAGAAAACTCTCGAAGCGATAGCTCAACCCGCCATAGATCGCGATACCCGGCGCTGGCATCACAAATCTGTCTACTGCACCTCCTCCAGTCAAGTTATTAGCGGCAATCACCCCTGAAGTGAAATAACGCTGATCAAGAATGTTGTTCAGCATCAGAAAGCCGTTCAAGCGACCTCCCGGCACCGCACGCTCGTACGCTATTCGACCGTTCAGGACAAAGTATCCGGGCAAGCGCTGTTGGGAGTTTTGCTCATCATTCAGTAAAAACTGAGTGCTGACATACAAACCGATAAGAGAGACCGTCCATCCCTCTGTGGGATGGTAGTTCCCCATCACACTAAGTCGATGTTTCGGAACAAGTGGAAAGCTATCGCCCTTTTTAATCTGTTGAACATACGGGGTGCTGCCAAAAGCATCAAAAAAGAATGGATTGACAGTGAGATCGCTTTCAATGATGGCTTCAGTGTAGGTGTAATTGACCACGCCATCGAAGTATCGACTATAGCGTGCCTTTACAGTCGATTCGATACCCCGACGACGCGAACGATCAATATTCTGATTGATGCCGAACGTGGTTGCCCCACATGTAAAAGGATCGCCGCACACGAGAAGAATTTCATCTCGCACATCGGTCTGGAACGCCGAGACGTTCATCTCTCCCCATGTGCTTATTCGGGTCTTTACGCCGATCTCATAGTTGCGCGACTTCACTGGCTTGAGGTTCGGATTCGATTGTCCAAATGCCCCGGTCCCTAACGCAAATAGTTCGTTAAAGGTCGGCACTCGGAATCCTTCGCTATAATTAGCGTACAAGCTTATTGCCGGTGTGACCAGATACGTGAGGCCTGCCCTGGGATTGGTACGGTTGAATGCTTTCACGCCGCTATTCGATGTCGTCAAATTGTCCGTGAAATCGATCTGATTGCGGTCGAAACGAACGCCCGCCGTCAAGATCAATTGGGAAGTGAGATGCAACGTATCCTGCGCATAGAGGCCAAACACATCTTCATTGGTGGATCCTACGCCAAATGATTGAAACGTCCCCGCTTGCGATGTTCGTCGATTGCCGAAATCGTTGCGGGTGAATTCGCTGCCGAATACGAGCACATTACGCATTCCCCACCCGGTCGCTTCATGGTTGAGCTGAGCCGTACCTCCCCGGGATTCCGTGGCAATAAGATTTCGGGATAGAGGAAGGGAGCCACCAGGGAAAAAGGGCTGGCTTACCGTGAACTGGTCCTGTCCGAGATGACGATAGAATCCATTGACATTGACTGAAAATCCAAGAGGAAGAGTTTGGCGGCCGGTCAACCGCACCACATTGCTCTCTGAATCGAAGTAATCACCAGGGGTGAAGTTCCGCTTAGGATCAATGGCCGCCTCACTGACGGGTAGCGTACCGCCTTGTAGCAGGTGATCTTTCACGTAGGTATAGGACACGGTGATATCGGTCTGTTCGGTTGGCCGATAGCCTAATTTTCCGAAAAACCTCGAAATACGCGCGGCAGACTCATCACGATACCCGCTCTCTGTCTCTCGACTGAAATTTGTATAATAGTCAAACTTACCAAGCGGGCCACTCGCGTTCACCGTATACCGCTCTCGATGAAAACTTCCGAACATCGTTTCGCCGGTCGCCTGATGTCGGTCCGTCCCCCGTTTCGTAATAATGTTGATGACGCCGCCCATCGCATTCTTGCCGTAAATGGCCGACGGTCCCGGCAGAATTTCGATGCGATCGATGGTTTCATACGGAATTAAGTCAAAATTCACCGTATTGAAATCCGGTTCGTTCATACGCGTGCCATCTACGAACACGCTAGTCTGTGGTACCGGCTGTCCGTTGAATCCGCGCAGATCAATCGTTTGTTGAAAGTTATTGCCGACCTGGTCATACATCACGATGCCGGTCGCCCATTGGATGGCTTCTTGAACCGTTTTCGCACCGGACTTGCGAATATCGTCGGCTGTGATGATAGTGACTTTGGCAGGGAGCGTGCGGGCGTCTACCGCCTCACCGGGCAGCCGAGTGCTGGAGACAACGACATCTCTGACTTCCAAAACCTCGGGGTCGGGCTCTTCGGCATGAACGACAGGACTGAATGCAACAATGAACAGGCCAGCTAGACACAGGACAACACCGCCCACAGCAAATCGACTCACGATACCTACCTCCCCTATGCACGAAGGGCTGAGTAGAATGAACTGTCCGTCGGGTCTCCTGACTTGCGGATCGTCGTTCCCCTGCGCCTTCCCATGTGAAGACGTTAATCGTGAATCGTGCAACGTTAATCGCTAGAACTATTCTCCAGCCGATTAACGAATAACGATGAACGTATAACGTCCCACGACAGTGGCGAAATGCAGGTTCACTCCCCGCTTACAGTGGCGGCACCGTGATGGCTTCTCACCATCTTCCCCGGCACTGACAATCTTCCTCTAATACGCCTCCTATAAATGTTCTGTGCCTATAGAACGGCAGCAAGAGGACTGGCACGCATCCGTCCTGCTCTAATCTGTGCTCGACATACGATCATCGAATGCCGCCGAGGGCAACGTTACTCGAGGGACACCGGACATCGGATGACGATCCACGAGAACCTGGCAGCCATAGACAGCCTCGATCGTACCGGGCTGAATCACCTCATCCGGCGTGCCCATTTTGAAGAGGGCGCCCTGGTTCAGCAGCAGCAGCCGATCGCAATACTGACTGGCGAGATTCAGATCATGGGACACCCATATGACCGTCAAGCCGCTGTTCTGATTCATCCGATGCAGAACGGTGCAGATCTCCACCTGATGGTTCAAATCAAGAAAGGCCGTGGGCTCATCTAACAGCAAGATGCGGGGATCCTGAGCTAAAGCGCGCGCAATCAGCACGCGTTGTCGTTCACCGCTGGACACTTCACCGACACTGCGATGCGCGAGATGCAGGACACCCATCGTGGCCATCGCCTGCTCAGCGACTTTGAGATCCTCTTTGTCTTCCCACCCAAATGCGCCAAAGGTCGTCTGGCTATGATGAGGAAACCGGCCCATTAGGACGATCTCAAAACTGGTAAATGGGAACAGATGTGCCGGCTCTTGTGGAACAAACGCCACTGAGCGCGCAATGGTCTTCTGGGGCAGTGTGTGGAGCTCTTGATTAAACAGCTGGATCGAGCCTTCATCTGGCCGCAAAATTTTGGCAAGCAGCTTCAGTAAGGAGGTCTTTCCTGAGCCGTTGGGGCCAATGATCCCGAGGATTTCCCCTTGCGTCACATGGAAGGTCATGCCGCGGAGCGACCAGGACTGCGCGTCTGAGGCCGCATGTCTATACTGAAAGCCGAGCTGATGGACGGTGTATGCCGGTATGGATGGATCGATGCCAGTCATGACACTCATCAGGAAAAAGAGAGTCCGCCCTTGCGACAGATGAGGAAGTAGAGGAAACACGGTCCTCCCACGAGCGCGGTGATCACGCCGACCGGAATCTCCGATGGCGCCAGTACGGAGCGCGCCACTGCATCCGCCGCGGTTAAGAATGCTCCCCCGACCAATACCGATGCCGGCAGCAATAACCGATGATCGGGACCAACCAGCATTCGCACCGCGTGCGGCACCATCATGCCGATAAAACCGATCAGACCGCTGACGGAGACCACCGCCCCGGTCAGTAAAGCGGAGACGATAAAAATAGTTCTTTTCACTCTTTCCACTTCGATGCCTAGGGACTTTGCCGATTCTTCACCCAACGTCAACAGATTCAGCGCACGGGCCTGGCCCAACAACATGAGGCCTCCACCAGTGACATAGATAGCCAGGATCACCAGCGCCGGATAACCCGGGGCGGTCAGCGTCCCCATCAGCCAGCCCGTCATGGCAAATGACCGACTGGGGCTCATCATTGAGGTCACGAACATGATGAGCGCTGAAAAAATGGCATTCAAAATCACGCCGGCTAAGAGGAGGGTCTGCACAGGAAGGGCACCGGACGATGTGGCAACTCGATAGACAATGGCCAAGGCCAGCAAGCCGCCCCCAAACGCACATAATGGAAGCGTCGAAAAGGCGAGCAGAGACGCTTCCAGGCCCAGCAAGATGGCCAGCG
>JBDUAJ010000022.1:0-18950 GCA_040004695.1 Nitrospirales bacterium
GTCCAAGTACCGCATTCGTGCGTATCTCGTGTACTCTCTGCTTCAGCCTCAATGTGCCAATAGGCCGCGTTGGAGAGTTCAGCCCTTATTGACATGACGAAACTCCGCATGTTACTACGGGCGCCGTATGATCGGAAATACACGCACGCCATCAAAGTCAGAAGCGACGCGAGTCGCTCTAGCCGCCGCGATGGCCATCATCTTAGTCGTGCTTGCGCCGTTTGCGTCGGCCCTGGAGATTCACCATGCGTTGGCGGCCGCCGACGATGACGGACATGAACATTCCGCCTCCGACCTCTGCCAATGGGTCCAGCACCACACCGGCAGTTCAGTGCTGGCCATCGTGCCGACGCTTCGCTCCTCCCCCGTCTGTATCGTTCATGAATTTCCTCGTCCTGCCCTGCTTGTTTCCGCTCGGCTCATCTCTCACGGTCATTCCCGCGCGCCTCCGACTGCCTAATCGACGTTGCTGCACAACTAATCGAGTCTCTCCCTGACAGTTGTTCGTCTGGCAGAGCAGGGCCTGTCGTAATCGGAGGACAGATGAAACTCGTAAGAAGGGAATGGTCCCGTCTGTGGATCGCTGGGCTGTTGTGCCTTGGCATCCTCGGTGTCGGCGAGTGTTGGGCGCAGCCGTCCCCGCCACAGTCTCCAGTGCCGTCTCGCGTGGTCAGGGGCTGGGTACAGTACGAGGATTTGCGAAAGGTCGGCCAAGTGGTCGTTCAGGTGCGGGACCAGGAAGGTCAAATTGTGTCACAGAGCGTGACCAATGACGCCGGTGAATTTTCAGTCGCGGTGCCGACCGATGGCGCCTACTCCATCAACGCGATGCAAGGAACGCTTCGAAGCGAATATGTGATTTTAAGGGGAGACACGGTGCAGTCGGAACCTCTCACGCTGACGCTTGTCCCATCGGTCGAATTGGCACTAGAAGTCGTGGCGCCTCTTCCACCCTTGCAATATATGGCATCGAGTGAAACCTATTCGCTCAGTCGGAAGGAAATCGAGGCGCTGCCACGTGGCAATAACATTGATTTGCCGGACCTACTGGCCACCATTCCCAGCGCGGCACAAGGTGCGCTGAAGCAGGTCCATATTCGTCAGGATCATGCCAACGTCTTGTTCCGTATCGACGGCGTCCCTATCCCCGACACGGTCTCGTCCACTTTTACGGATGTGTTAACTCCCCGCGCGTGGGAACGGGCGGAGTTTATTCTAGGCGGCATGGAGGCCCAGTATGGGAATCGAACCGCGGCCGTGATCGACATTACGGGCAAGAGCGGAACAAAACCTGGATTCGGATCGCTGCAAATGTTTGGAGGTTCGAACCGAACGCTGAACCCGTCGTTCGAATATGGCGGGACCATTGGAGAGAAGTTTCGTTATTATGTCCTGAACAGTTACACCTCGACCAACCGCGGAATTGATCCGCCGACGCTCGGCCATTCCGTGTTCCACGATCAGAATGAGCGAAATCAGACCTATCTGAGAGGGGACTACCAGAACGACAACCACAATGCCTTTACCTGGTTGTTTTTAAACAGCGTTGCAAAGTATCAAATCCCGACCACACCGGGGTTGGACGTGAATTCGGAGGTGCTTGGCCTGCTCCGGGCGCAATCGCCTAACTTTACTCCGGTCGCGTCACCGGCCGTGGATGAATTTCAGAGGGAGAATAATCAATATGGCCACATGGTCTGGCGCCATGACATCAATGCCAGCAATTTCTTCAGCCTTGCCGGCTATGCTCGCCACACCCGTGCCACATTCAAAACCGATCCTCTCAACGTGTTGGCCTATACCCCGAATGTCAGTGAGCCATTTTCGGCAGGAGACCAGGATCGGTCGGGATATTCGGGCGGCATCCGGTTGGATTACACGCATATCCTGAACGCGCAACATCTGATCAAAACAGGTGTTCAGATCGACCGCACCCAGGCCGTCAATAAGACGCGGTTGTTTGGCTTCGAGAGAGATGCGATGACCGGCGATCCGACGGGGTCGGTCATCTCCAGGAACGCGGATAATCGGCTCATCGGATGGCGTCAAGAGGTCTGGGTTCAGGACCAGTGGACCCCGAATGGACAATGGACCGTTAACCTTGGGGTTCGCTATGACCAAATTGAGTATGCGGTCACGGAGGGACAGGCCAGCCCTCGAATCGGCGCAGCGTACAAGGCCAATCAAGCCAATGTCTTTCATGCCTTTTACGGCCGCCTCTTTACGCCGCCGAATTTGGAATCGCTCTCTTTTGCGAAATTGAATACTGTAGGTACCACGGCGGAACCTGAGAATCTAACCAACAATAACGTCAGGGCCGAACGGTCCCATTACTTCGAGGTCGGCAGTTATCATGCCCTCACGCAGAAGGTGATTCTGGAAGTCGCCGCCTACTACAAACTCAATCATTTTCAGTCTGACGCCGGCCAATTCGGGACGACACCGCTGCTGAACTATTTTGCCTTCGAGCGCGGTTGGCAGCGCGGGATCGACGGCGCGCTCAAAGTCCAAGTGACGGACAATCTGACCGGGCGCGGCAACGTCGCCTGGGGACAATGCAAAGCATATGGTCTCCAATCTGGACACTTTCTACTGGAGCAGAAGGAGATCGACGATATCAATTCTCGGGGAGGCGTCTTCTGCGATCACTCGCAGTTCATGACCAGTTCGGCGGTCCTGAGCTATCGGCTTCAGGAACATACGACTATCACGGGGCAAATGCTCTACGGATCCGGATTGCGAACGGCGGTCGATCAGGGCGCGAAAACGAACAGCTCGCACTTCGATTCGTATACCACGTACAATCTCTCGCTGGCACATGTCATTCTGTTACCGAGAAATCAAAAATTTGTGATGGGTGTCGATGTGATCAACCTGCTTGACGAAAAGTATTTTCTCAATCAAGGTGGTGGCAGCATCGGCCTGGGTATTGCGCACGCGGGCATGCCGAGGTCATTCTTCTTTCGTGGGCAATGGATCTTTTAGTTAGGATGCTGCAAACGGTCTCCAGCTTCGTTCTCCGTCTCGGCCCTTCAACGTACTTACCAGTACGTCTCAGGGGCCTCGTTCCCTGCGGCCTCGCTGGGAGTCCGTTTTGAGCATCCTATCGAAAGGTGTGATATGAACGGCAGCGTTCTTTGCCTCTTGATCCAGGCCACGCTGATTATATGGGTTTTCCCTGCTAACACCTTAGCCATTGAAGGGGATCGGGCGACTCATCATTCGGATCATGATGAAGATGCGATCGATATCCCGGAAGTGCACGTGCACGGCATTCCGCTCAACAAGGATCAACAACGTGCCCCAGTCCCTCGCTCCACACCTTGGCCAACCATTCCGCGATCGCTGGAAGGGAAGGAGTTGGACGATTGGATGAAAGCGCGCTTTTTGGTGAGCAAAGACTCACGCATTACCGTGGTAGTCTTGGAGCCTGCCAAGAATCGCGAGCTGACACTGTCCGGACTGTCCGCTCTCAATCAATGGACGTTCGATCCGCAAATGCGCGGTGACGAGCCGGTAGATGGAGAATTGACGGTGCGCATCCACTTCCGAACTCAATAGTGGATGCTGAAACAGGTGACATTCACACCCGCCCTGCCCAGTCGTGCCAAGAGTCGCCTATGCCCAGGCTTCGTTCTCGGGTCAAAAAACCCTCAACGTACCCCACCGGAAGGAGCGGTCTTGGCGCACTTGGGGCTGGGCGGGTGAAATAAGATACGCCTCCGGTTTTTTCTCTCCTGCGGCCGTGCTCGGGAAGGGTCGCGTCCCACGGGCCATGCGCCTGTGTGGCAGGCGCCGGGCGGGAGGGTGAGACAACGACTGGGGTGGACGGGTGTAATAGCTGACCTGTTTGAGCATCCGCAAGAGGCATAGGATGACGATCGACAAAGCCCTATTTCGAGCGATCAATGGACTGGCCGAGCAATCTCCGATGGCGGACTGGTTGATGTTGGTCTTAGCCGAGCCGTTCAATCTTCTTCTTCCTGGCTTGCTCGTGTTCGCCTACTGGGCCTGGACCGATAAGCGACAGGCGATTGTCGGAAGCCTGGTGCTGGCGACCGTCATTCTCGTCAATGATTTCATCGGGGCGCAGGTCAAGCATCTGGTCGCGCGCCCAAGGCCATGCCGAATGTTAGAGGCAGTTCATCAACTGACCGGTTGCGGGGGGACACATAGTTTTCCCTCGAATCATGCCATGAACACCGCAGCAGCCGCGGCGTTTGCGCAGGTCCTCTATCCTGCCAGCGGGTGGGTGACATGGCCGCTCGTGGCGCTCATCGGCTTTTCGCGCGTCTATGTCGGGGCGCATTACGTCAGCGATGTGGTGGGTGCCTGGGCCTTAGGGGGTGCGCTCGGAGCCGCGGCGGGATGTGCGCTTCTCCGATGGTCGCTCTTTAAGCGGCGCTCTGAGCGACTCGATCACCTCAATGGGAAGGATGCGCAGCGGTCAATTGGCTGAGATCGCAATGCACTGCTTCTCCGTGGCCGCACTGAGTTTCCATTTGGATCGTCAAGTGCTTGATACCGAATTCGGATGCCACTCGGAGTCGAATCGTCGTCAATAGCTCATCCGTTAAGTTCGAATCATCTCCCTCAACCATCACGTGGCAGGTCAACATCACGAGCCGCGGTTCTACGGCCCAGATATGGAGATCGTGTACGTTCTTGACGCCGTGAATGTTTTCGATCGCCTCGACCACGTGAGCCGTCTTGATTCCTGGCGGCGTGGATTCCAGTAGCACTTCCATCGATTCTTTCAGCAGCGGCCATGCGCCCTTGATAATGACGCCGACGATTAGGATGCTGACCAACGGATCGAAAATGGACCAGCCGGTCAATACAATCACCGCGCCGCTTACTACAACACCCAGGGAGACCCAGGCATCGGCCAACATGTGGAGAAACGCCCCGCGGATGTTGAGGTCTCCTTCAGCGTCGCGTTGAAGCAGCAGGGCGATACTGAGATTGGCCACGAAACTCAGCAGGGCCACGACCACGACCCAGTCCCCCGCGACAGGCACCGGTTCGAGAATCCGCTTGATGGCTAAAATGGTGATGACCACAGCGGTCAGCAGCAAGACCATCGAGTTGATGAAGGCCGTGACGATGCCGGCCCGATGATAGCCGAATGTGCGGGCTTCCGTCGCAGGTCGCGCGGACAGCATGTGTGCGTAGAGCGCCAAGAATAAGGAGCCCTGGTCGATCAGGTTGTGGCCTGCGTCACTCATCAACCCCGTGCTGTTGACCCAGAGGCCCGCAGCAAATTCAGCCACAATAACAACGGCGTTCAGTCCCAGGGCAACGTACAGACGATGCCGAAGTCGGTGATACAGGGCTGGATGCGAATGCGTCATGATGACTCAGTGTCTCACGATCATCATTGAGAGGCAAGAATATGGGTCTAGTGCGCCGCGCTACGGTCGTGGGGAAAATTCGAGAAAATATTGCCTCGGCAAGAACTCATGCTCGCGTGTCAACTGAAATCCGGCCTCGGCCATTTCTCCGACGACGGTGTCGCGAGGGACAAGATGCTTGCGGGGAAATCCGACGTCTCCCGAACGGGCATCATGGTAAAAATCCACGATGGCGATCCGGCCTCCTGGCTTAAGCGCCGATTGTACCTTCGAGAAATAGGCCGAGCGATTGTCGAGATGATGATAGACGTTGCAGAGAAAGATCAGATCGACGGACTGTGGTGGCAATTGAGGACTGTCCGGTTGAGCGAGGATGAACTCCACCGTGGAAGGCATCGGCATGCGCGCGATACTGTCCTTCGTGTACTGCAGCATGTCGGGTTCAATATCGATTGCATAGACTTTACCCTTCTCAGTCACGGCTTGGATGAATCGGCGCGTAAAGTAACCGGAGCGGCGCCGACATCGGCCACCGACAAGCCGGGTTTGAGGCTGAGCGCCTCCACCACCCTTTCGGGCTGTTGATCTGTGTCCCGTTCTGCGCGGTCGAGATGTTCCAGATACTGATGGATGTCCGCTGGACGTCGGTGATGAGACGATCCATCGTGGTCGTGGGGCTGTGCGTAAACGAGCTGCAGCGATTCATTGAGCAATGGAGCCATGCTCAATGCCGCGATGAAGAGGGTGAGGATGGTGCTCGATCGAATGAAAGCGTTCACGGCAGGCCTCCTCAACAGACGACAAACCGAGATGGGATGTAGGGTCTCATCCACGCTCGTCCCAGCGTGTTAAGCCCTCTAAGACGGTAGGCGGATTGGAAAAGTAGTACACGTCGCACACGGCGCCGATTGCCTCCCGAAACGTAATCACTTCCTCCGCTGACTTGGACCAGAGCGCGGCCCCAAAGCGAATCCTCGCCGCGTGGGCGGCTTGGCAATCCAGCAGGGAGTCTCCAATGTAGATCGCGTGGGAAGGCTCGATGTTCATGACACGCAAGGCCGCGACCAATCCTTCGGGATGGGGCTTTGGGTGGGCCACATCGTCATCCGTGATCACGACATCGAAATGCTCCAGTTTCGAATGTGCAAAGGTCATATTCCAGGCGTCCCGGCTTTTGCCCGTCACGATTCCAAGCTTGTACCCTTCTATTCTCAGGCCATCCAACATGTCGCGCGCCCCGCGGTACAGTCCGTCGCAATGTGTCTCATGGAGAGATCGGTAATGGGAAAGAAACGAGGTGAAATAGTCAGAGAGACGAGCATGCTCGACGATCTCGCGCAAGAGACGCCGCTCGGCGATAGGGTTGTAGTGAAGAATTTCAGGATCGGTGAGACGACGTTTGAAATGGGGTTCCAGCGATCGTCGGAACGACTCCAGGTAGAGACGCCATGTATCGATAAGCGTGCCATCAAAATCAAAGAGCACTCCGCGCTTCAATGTCCGGTTCCTGCCGGCGCCACAGGTTTGGCGGTGAGGTCCATCACGATGGCCTTCAGGTCTTCACCGCTCATGGTTTCCTTCGTGAGAAGGACATACGCAGCCTGCCGCAAGATCGTGACTTGCGAGCCTAGAATGGTTGTGACCCGATCGTATTGTTCGTCGATCAGCCTGCGCACTTCGCAATCGATCTCGCGGGCCGTCTCTTCGCTGTAATCGCCGGTCGTCTCCGGTTGGGCCGCTTGGAGAAACAGCGGTCGACGTTCACGCTCGAAGCTCACCTGCCCCAGCTTCTGGCTCATGCCATACGCTTTGACCATGCTTTTCGCGATGTCCGTGGCTTTCAAGAGATCGTCTTGCGCGCCGGTGGAAATCTCCTGGTAGACCGTTTCCTCGGCCACCCGTCCCCCGAGCAGCACGGCGATCTTGTTTTTTAATTCCGTCTGAGTCATGAGAAAACGATCTTCCGTCGGTAACTGCATCGTATAGCCCAGCGCGGCAATGCCGCGCGGAATGATGGAGATCTTATGCACGGCATCCGAGCCTGGAATAGATAAGGCGACCAGCGCATGGCCGATCTCGTGATGCGCCACACGCTCCTTTTCCGCGGGATTCAAGACGCGGTTCTTTTTCTCCAGGCCGGCAATCACGCGTTCCACGGCTTCCTGCAGTTCGGGAAGCTCCACCTTGTCTTTACTTCTCCGCACTCCGAGTAAGGCGGCTTCATTGATCAGGTTGGCCAGATCCGCGCCCACGAAGCCCGGGGTCATGGCGGCGATGACTTCCAGATCGCGTTCGTTGGCTAGCGGCACATTTCGAGCGTGCACGTGGAGAATGGCGAGGCGATCGATCTTATCAGGGCGATCTACCAGGACGTGACGATCAAACCGACCGGCTCGAAGGAGCGCCGGATCGAGGATCTCCGGCCTGTTCGTGGCGGCCATGAGGATCACGCCGACACGTGGATCGAATCCGTCCATTTCGACGAGCAACTGATTCAGCGTCTGCTCCCGTTCCTCGTGCACCATGGGGCCCATGCCTCTGGCTTTCCCGAGCGCGTCCAACTCATCGATGAAGATAATGCAGGGCGCTTTCCCTTTGGCTTGCTCGAATAGGTCTCGAACCCGCGCGGCACCGACTCCGACGAACATCTCCACAAATTCCGAGCCACTGATCGAGAAAAAGGCGACACCGGCCTCGCCGGCCACGGCGCGTGCCAGCAACGTTTTTCCCGTTCCCGGAGGCCCGACTAAAAGAATGCCCTTGGGAATCTTTCCACCCAAGCGGCGGAACTTCTCAGGCGTCTTGAGGAACTCAATGACCTCCCGCAACTCGTCCTTGGCTTCTTCCACTCCCGCCACGTCGGCGAAGGTATCTTTGACCTCCTTCTCCACATAGATCTTAGCCTTGCTTCGACCGACGGTCATGAAACCGCCTTGGCCCTGTCCCATCCGGCGCAGCAACAATAACCACACGCCGAAAAAGAGGGCGATAGGTATGACCCACGACAACAGATCACGGAAGAATGTGCTCTCGATAACGCCCGTCACTTTGACGTGATGCGTCTCGAGGTCCCGGATCAGATCGGGGTCTTCCACGCGAACCGTATTAAAGGCGCGACCCTCGGGCGGTGTCGACGGCGCGGTGGTTAAAGACTTCTCGGAAGATGTGTCAGGCGATGAAGTCTTGTCGGGCTTCATTTTTCCATGGATGACCATCGAAGAGACGGCGACCTCTTCGACCTTGTCAGATGCGACGGCCTCTTTGAATTCGCTGTACGGAATTTCCGTTGGATTGAAATAGGGTGTGACGAACAACTGGAACAACATCATGGCCCAGAGCGCGATGAACACATACCAGATGGAAAACTGTCGTTGTTTTTTATCCATACTCTGCGGAGGCCTGCCCGCTGACAGCTATACGAGAACGATGGCCTATTTTACCCGAGACGGAAGAGTTGTGGAATCGGTCTGATGGAAGGACGATTAATTTTTTTTGGACTTTAGACGTTCAGGCTGAACCGGGTAATGGGCCTCACCCATTCCAAAATTCCCTCCTGAGCCGTCGGCGGCCACGATGCGAAGCGTCACCCCGTCTGGAGCGTCTGCAGGGAGCGGGACAAAAAATGGGGCTTCGAAAAAGCTGTTCGAGCCGGCGTAGAACATCTGCAGCCGGTCGATCACCCGATTACCGATCAACACCTCCCCATAAATCTCAAGCTTACGCGAATCCCAGTCGCCGTGGGGGCGGACGAGCGATCCCGACAGGGTCCGTACGGACGCCTTCAGCTTCACGTCGTCCTTTGCCATCAGCGGTTGGCCTGGCGGCGGGCTTTCAATGTGAACGATGTAGCCATAGAGAGAGAGCACAATACCATCGCTCTTGAGATCGTGGCCGGGAAACAGCAGCACGGTTGTGCTCACGCGACGCATGGCAGCCGGGTAGGCCAGTGGGCCATGCGCGGCGATCTCCACCAGCGTGGGACGATCGAGCGGCAAGGTCGTTCGGAAGGCGCCTGACGGCCGCGTGGAGTATTGCGGCTCTTCCATCAGGCGCGGGGTACGCATGATTTGATTTTGATCTCCCGCTTCACCGGTCTGAATGCCGGTTGCCAGGAGGCGGCCGGTGGCCACATCCGTAACCGTGACCCGCGCGCCGCCGACCGCGTCCCCCACGACCATGGCCCCATGCGCGACGACGCGGATGACGATCTCTGTATCGATCGGCTCACCGGGCTGTGTAGTGTGCTTGTTGGGGGCGGCCGCCCATACGGCGCCGGTGAGTAGCGGAATCGCAATCAGCAAGAGCTTCATGATCCGCGGCGCGTGGAGCAACTACTTCACCTTCACGCCCGGAGCGACTTCTTCCAACACGGTCATGAGCCCTTCAACGTTCGCATCGCCCGCGGCGAGCACCATGCCTTGCGACTCAATGCCCATCAGCTTGCGTGGTTGCAAGTTCGCGACGATCACGATGCGCTTACCAAGCAATGTGTCGGGCTCATATTTCTTCCCAATCCCCGCCACGATCTGTCGCTTTTCGGTGCCAAGATCGACTTGCAGTTTGATGAGCTTCTCTGAGTTCGGCACGCGCTCCGCGCTCAGCACGGTCGCCGTCTTCAACTGGATTTTCAAGAAATCATCAATGGTGATTGTTGGAGCAGGTGCCGGTGTCGGGCTGGGTTGTTGTGCTGCCGGCGCTGGCGTCGCCGTAGCGGATGACGAAGCGGAAGGCGGTGTCGGTATGGGCTGATCGGTCACGCGAGTGTCTCCTTTGTTTGGTTTGGTCTGAACTGTTCCCCTAGAGGCTGCAGCATCAAGTGTCGTTTCTAACTTCGGAAAGAGAGGCTTGCTTTTAGCGATTTCAGTGCCTGGGGTAAGTTCATTGTGAACAAGTCTTCTCCCCACGAGTTGTGGCTTTAGCCCGAGTTGGCGAGCCATTTCGAAAGCGGTAGTCGGCATAAATGGGTAAAGAAACCGAATCGAGAAGGCTATTGAATCGGCAACAGTAAACAGCACTTTCTCTAGCTTGTCCTTGTCCTCTGGGTTCTTTGCGAGCTTCCATGGAGCGTTCTTATCAATGTATTGGTCGCAATGCTGGAGGATAAGTTCCCATATATTCTCCAGCGCCCGATTGAATTGCAATTGCTCAATATAATTTTTAGCGTTTGTGTTTAGCTCTCCAGTCGCCTTCAGGAGTTCTGTTTCCCCTAAGGTAGTAACCTCCATCTTTGCGTGGGGAATTCGGCCGTCACAAAAACGTTCGACCATTGTCAATGTGCGACTCAAGAGATTCCCCAGTCCATCAGCCAGTTCACTATTGATACGGCTAACAAGGGCGCTCTTGGAAAAATCACCATCCTGACCGAAGGGCACTTCTCGTAGTAGAAAATATCTGAAGGCATCCGCACCGAACTCGTCGATGATGCTGTTGGGATCGACAACATTGCCCCGGCTCTTGGACATTTTCTCTCCATTCACAGTCCACCAGCCGTGTGCGTAGATTATTGTGGGGAGCGGAAGCTTAAGAGCCATTAACATCGTGGACCAGTAAACAGCGTGGGTCGTCAGAATATCTTTCCCTACGAGGTGCACGACTTTGTGATCATCGGTGCCGGAAGGCTCCGGCCTCCAATAGTGTTGAAGCGATGCATTCGGATCTTGTCTACTCTTCGGCGTTAAGTACGTTAATGCCGAGATGTAATTGATCAATGCGTCAAACCACACGTAGGTAACGTAATCGCTGTCAAAGGGTAATTCAATGCCCCAGGACAATCTGGATTTGGGACGAGAGATGGAAAGATCTTCGAGAGGTTTCCTGAGAAAGCCTAAGACTTCGTTGGCTCGCGATTGAGGACCGATATAGGCATCGGAGATGGTGAAATGCTGCGCAATATGCCTTACTAATTTGTTTTGGTACTGACTCATTTTGAAAAAATAGTTTTTTTCGCTAAGTCGTTCTACCGGCCGCCTACAGTCAGGGCACACTCCTTCAGTGACATCCTTTTCCGTCCAAAACCGCTCATCGAAGGTGCAGTACCAGCCTGTATAGTCGTCCGGATAGATGAGTGTTTCATTTTTCTCATCCTTTGTGTTGTAGAGCTGTTCAAGATATTGTTTAACGATGGCCTTATGACCGGCATCCGTCGTCCGTATGAATGCATCGTTTGAGATGTTGAGTCTTTTCCAGAGCTCCTGAAAACGCGGCACCATTCCGTCGCAGTACAGTTTCGGATCAATGCCGGCTTTGGCCGCCGCTTGCTGTACTTTCTGGCCATGCTCATCGACGCCCGTGAGAAAAAATACATCGTAGCCGCGCTGGCTATAATGCCGCGCCAAGACGTCCGCCGCCACGGTGGTGTAGGCGTGGCCGATGTGCGGGACGTCGTTGACGTAGTAAATCGGAGTAGTGATGTAAAACGTGTTGTTCATATGGGACGTAAAATAACAGGCGGCGCGGGTGGAAATCTAGGTTAGTGCGTCGCAGCCGGCGCTGCGGAAGGATGCACGGCGTCTCGTAATTGCAGGAACAGCGTTTCGAGTGCAAGTTGAAGGTTGATGTTCCGTGTTGAGGCGCGGTGTATGCGTTCGACTTCAGCCAGAAGGTCCAGCAGAGCATCCAGTCGTACGGAGCGGGCGATGTCTTTCAGTTCTGCTATGCGCTCCGTATTCAACAGGAGGTCGGACTGTGCCCCGATAGTGACGAGCATGAGATCGCGGAGCCACTGGGCAATCCATTCCAAGGCTTCGCTTGCTCGATCGCTCTTTGCGAGCGATTCGGCCGCGCTTAGTACGATCGTGATGGATCGCAGGGAAGCGGAAGACAGGAGTGTGTGAAACTCGTCCTGAGTCGAGCGCAAAGTCTTGATATCCGTATGCAACGCCAGTCCCACTCGGGATTGGCTGGCAATGGCGACCAATCGGGCATCATCCGGGGGAATATTCCGCTTGACGATGAGGGCCGCCTCTACCTGTGTCTGGGCAGCCGGGACAAACCGAAGGCTCTGACAGCGGGATTGAATCGTCGACGGAAGCGCGTACGGTCGGCTGGTCGTCAACACGAAAATGCTATGCGCAGGTGGTTCTTCGAGCGTTTTGAGAAGTGCATTGGCCGCTCCAATGGTCATGCGATCGGCTTCATCGATGAGCACAATCTTGAAGCGTCCGATCAGCGGACGATAGATGATCTGTTGTTCGAGACCGCGGATTTGCTCGATTTTGATCTGGGGATTGGCCAACTCGCGGTCCGGTTCGATCAGGATAAAGTCAGGATGCGTATGCGCGTCAATTTGCACGCAGGATCGGCAGAGGGCACAGGCATCCGGGCTTTCTAAGTCCTGGCCTTCTTCGCAATTGAGAGCCTGGGCAAATCGCATGGCGGTGAAGCGTTTGCCGATCCGTTCTTCGCCATGAAAAAGATAGGCATGCGCGACGCGGTCGTGCTTCATGGCCGCTTGCAAGATGGCCTTGGGTCCTTCATGTCCGACGATTTCCTGAAACATGTTTACAACCGATTCAACTGCGTCTTCATACAGCCCAGTGCCATTCGTGTCTCGTTATGATCGCAGTCCCTTCCGGCCAGCGAGAAGTCTCTCGACGATGGGCAAGACCTTCGCGGTAATACCATCGAGGTCTTCGGACGCATCGATCACTTTTATTCGATGGGGTTCGTGGGCCGCGAGGTCCAAAAACCCCTTGCGGACGCGATTATGAAATTGTCGCGTTTCACGATCAAGGCGGTTTTGATCCGAATCATGCTGTTGCCTCCTGACGAGCCCGGACTCCACGGGCAAGTCGAATAAAAGGGTCAGGTCAGGTGTCAGCCCTCTCGTGGCGAATCGATTGAGTGTTTTCAATGTTCGAACGTCCAATCCGCGCGCATATCCTTGATAAGCGAGCGTGGAGTCTGAAAATCGGTCGCATAAAACAATCGTGCCTTGCTTGAGGGCCTGGTTGATGACATGCGTCACATGTTGCGCTCTGGCAGCGAAGACCAATGCCGCCTCGCATTCGGGCGTAAAAGGTTCAGCGGGACGAGCTGTGTTGTGCTCGCTTGGCATGTGAGGCGGATTCAGCATGACCCCGCGGATTTGTTCTGCTAGTGGCGTCCCACCCGGTTCTCTCGTTTCCACCACCCGGTATCCCTTCTCGCGAAGGAATTTCGCGAGCCGAGCCAGTTGGGTCGTTTTTCCGCTACCTTCAATGCCTTCCAGGGTAATGAAGGCGCCCCCGCGGCTTTTTTTTTTGGCCTGTGTTGTCTTTGTTGACATGATCGGGAGGAGAGCCAGAGTGCATCCTATTCCAACCCATTGAAAATCTCAAGAAACGGCTTGCGGCATAGGGGGAAAGCTTGTATCATTTTCTGTTGTGGATACCCGCGTTACGTCATTCAGAGCCTCCCTCAAACGCTATTTTCTAACCGGTTTGTTGGTGATTACTCCCATCTGGGGCACCGTCCTCATCCTCAAGACTCTCTTTGTGACAGTCGATAGTATTCTGGGGGAAGCCGTCAGTGGCATTGTTCCCCCTCAGTACAATGTCCCAGGGCTCGGCATCGCCGCGCTGGTTCTTCTGATCTTTACGACCGGCTTATTGGCGGCTAATTTTATCGGCGGTCAGATCGTAAAATGGTGGGAGGAGTGGCTCAATCGTGTTCCGGTGGTCCGCGGCATCTATTCTACTCTCAAATCCATGACCGATATTCTCTCCTTCAAGGAGAAAGACCGATTCAACCGGGTGGTGCTGATTCAATTTCCAAAAAACGGACATTATTGTTTCGCCTTTGTCACCGGAGTGACTCGGGGCGAGATCCAGGACATTTCTCCAGATCCGCTGTTAAATGTCTATGTGCCCACCTCCCCGAATCCGACCTCCGGCTATTTTCTGCTCGTTCCCGAGAAAGAGGTGATGCCGGTCGACATCAGTGTGGAAGAAGCGATGAAGCTCATCGTATCGGGTGGCCTCTATTCTCCAACGCCAGCTCCGGAAACGTTGAGTGCCCGGCCTGGCGCTGCCCCCAAAGTGCGTACGGATGTTGAGGTGCCAATCACATGAGTTGTTGCAGAATGCTGAAACAGGCGCCCAACTTCGTTCTCGGCTCGAAAAAGTCCTCAACGTACCCCAGAGGGTACGCCTCCGGGTTTTTCTTGCCTGCGGCCTTGTTGAGCGACCTGTTTGAGCATTCTGGTATTAATAGATTGAGAGCGGCGTAACAACCATAGACATGAAAAATCTTGGAGCGATCATCATGGCTGCGGGCTTGGGTAAGCGCATGCGCTCCAAGCTGGGCAAGGTGCTCCATCCGGTGGCCGGACGCCCCATGGTCCTCTACGCCGTTGAATTGGCCGAGCGATTGACCGATCAGGGCGTCGCGGTCGTCGTCGGCCATCAAGCCGATCAGGTAAAAGCCGTGCTGGATTCGTATAGTGCCGGCAAGTCGGGCTCAGTTGGATCTCGTCCTGTTATCGGACGCGAAAAAGGAATAACGGCGCATGTCAAGAATCCGGCGTCGAAAGGTTCCTCCATCCTTATTGCTGAACAAACGCAACAACTCGGCACTGGTCATGCTGTGATGCAAGCTCGAAATGCCATCCTTCGTGTGCGGGGTCGTGGGGCCGGTACGTATCTGATTCTGAATGGTGATACGCCTCTTCTGACGGAAATGACGGTTCAACAACTCCTGAAGGTGCATGCAGACGAAAAGGCAGCGGTCACCATTTTGACCGCCATGTTGGACGATCCCTCCGGCTACGGGCGCGTCATCCGCGCGCATAGCCTCGGGGGGCCGCGTCAGGTGTTGAAAATTGTCGAGGACCGTGATGCCACCGTCTCTGAATCTGCCGTGCAGGAAATCAATGTGGGCACCTATGTCGTCGATGGCGCCTTCCTGTTCCAGACGTTGGATCAGCTTCAACCGAAGAATGCGCAGCAAGAGTATTATCTCACCGACGTGGTCAAATTGGCCGTCGATCGAGGGCTTGGTGCGTCCGCGATGATAGTGGCCGATACGGACGAGGGTCTGGGCGTGAATTCGCGCCGGCAATTGGCGATGGCGGAACGCGTGATCCGAGAACGGATTCGCGCCCGGTGGATGGAAGAAGGCGTAACCTTGCATGATCCGGCGACGGCTTGGATCGATGCCGATGTGCGCATCGGGCAGGACACGGTGTTGTATCCCCATGTGACCCTCGAAGGCAGCACCTCACTCGGGCACGATTGCGTCATTCGTTCTCAGACTCGTCTTGCAAATACCGCCGTGGGGAATGGTGTCGTCATACAGGACTCCTGCGTGATTACGGACGCACAATTGGAAGATAGCGTCTCTGTTGGCCCCTTCGCCCATTTGCGGCCCGGTTCTATCGTGCGTCGAAACGCGAAAGTTGGGAATTTCGTCGAGATGAAGAAAACGGAACTGGGCGAAGGGGCGAAAGCAAACCATCTCAGCTATCTTGGCGATGCCCGTATCGGCAAGGACGTGAACATCGGTGCGGGGACGATTACGTGTAATTACGACGGCTATCGCAAATTCGAAACCGTGATCGAAGATGAGGTTTTTATCGGTAGCGATACGCAACTTGTGGCGCCGGTGAAGGTCGGCCGGGGATCAGTCATTGCAGCCGGCACGACCATCACCCAAGACGTGCCGCCTAATTCGCTGGCCATTTCCAGGACGGTGCAAGCCAATCGTATCGGTTGGGCGTCAAAACGCCGGGCGCTTCTGAATGACAATGGTGAACATAGGACTTCTGGCGAAGGCGGAGCGACAAAGGCGATGAGCCCGAATGTGAATCGAACTGGCCCTCAGGTCAAGCCAAAGGGGAAATCTCCGGCCACGCGCCGCGCGCCGCAAGCCTCAGTCAAGCGAAGGACCAAGAAAGGATAAGCACTATGTGCGGAATTGTCGGATACGTCGGTGATCAAGACGCGGTTCCCATTCTTTTGAATGGCTTGAAGCGCCTGGAATATCGCGGATACGATTCTTCCGGCATCGCGATCTATCACAACGGCAAAATCGAGGTCCGCCGCAGTGTCGGCAAGTTGGTCAATCTGGAAAAGACTTTGAGCAAGAAGGGGCTCAGTGGAACCACCGGGATCGGCCACACGCGGTGGGCGACCCATGGCAAACCATCTGAGCAAAACGCGCATCCCCATCGTTCCGGCGGTTGCGTGCTCGTCCATAATGGCATCATCGAAAACTACTTGCCGCTCAAGCAACAGCTTCAAAAAGAAGGCTACCGGTTTGAATCGGAAACCGACACTGAAGTCGTGGCCCATCTCGTTGCCAAGTACATGAAGCAAGGCAAGTGTCTTTCAGATGCGGTCCTGGCGTCGACGAAGGACATCCGTGGCAGCTATGCCATCGCGGCCGTCTGCGAAGGAGAGCCCCATAGCATGGTCGTCGCTCGTTCCGGGTGTCCGCTGGTGATCGGTCGTAGCGGCCAATCGAGCTTCGTGGCGTCCGACGTCATGGCGATGCTCGCGCACACACGGGATGTCATCTACCTAGAGGAAGGCGACCTGGCGGTCGTCACGCCGACGGACATCCGCGTGATGGACGCACAGGGGCATCCGGTCACGAGAACTACTACCGCCATCACTTGGGACTCGGAGGCGGCGGAAAAAAGCGGGTACCCTCATTTCATGCTGAAAGAAATTCACGAACAGCCGCAAACGATTCTCGATACGCTTCGAGGCCGGTATTCGTTCGAGACCGGTGAGGCCGATCTGCCGGATCTCAGTCTTACGCCGGCGCAATTAGTGGCTGCGAAAAATATTTGGATCGTTGCCTGTGGCACGTCTTGGCATGCCGGCCTAGTTGGAAAATACCTGTTGGAAGAGATGGTCAAAGCTCCGGTGCAGGTCGACATTGCGTCGGAGTTCCGCTATCGCGATCCGTTAGTTCAAAAAGATGACCTCTTCATCACGATCTCACAGTCCGGAGAGACGGCCGACACGCTTGCCGCGGCGCGCGAAGCGAAGCTCAAGGGCGCGCGTGTCATGTCCATCGTCAATGTGGTCGGTAGTACCCTCGCTCGCGAGTCGGATGGGGTGATCTACACTCATTGCGGTCCCGAGATTGGCGTGGCATCGACCAAGGCCTTCACGGCGCAATTGACGGCGCTCTATATGCTGGCGCTGCATTTAGGTCGAGTGCGTGGCACACTCAACGCGAACGACGGACGGATCTGGCTGGAACGAGTGGTGTCGTTGCCGAGCCGGGTCGAGCACATTCTCAAGCGGGAAGCTGAAATTGTCGCGATTGCGAAACGCTACTATACGAAGCGGAATTTCCTCTATCTTGGCCGTGGCATCAATTATCCGATCGCGCTCGAGGGCGCATTGAAGCTGAAAGAAATTTCGTACATTCATGCTGAAGGGTATGCAGCCGGCGAAATGAAGCATGGGCCCATCGCCTTGATCGACAAAGACATGCCGGTCGTCGTCTTGGCGCCACGCGATCGCCTGTATGAAAAGACCGTGAGCAATCTCATGGAGGTCAAGGCCAGAAACGCCCCGGTCATCGCGTTTGTGAGCGAGGGAGAGCGGGACTTAGGTAAAGCGGCCGATGCCGTCTTCACGATTCCCGACGTGCCGCAACTCCTGACGCCGATCCTCTTTGTCGTCGCCCTGCAGTTGCTGGCCTACCACGTCGCCGTCCTGCGTGGGACGGATGTGGATCAACCGCGGAATCTGGCCAAAAGTGTCACGGTCGAATGAGAGGCTGCTGAAAAAGCCTCCAGCGGCGTTCTCGGTCGCGCGAACCCTTCAACGTACACAACAGTACGCTTCAGGGTCCCTCTCCTTGCGGCCTTGCCTCGGGAGGGGTCGCGTCTTGGCGCGCCGGTGGTGGGCGGGTGTTAAGGAGAGCTTTTTGAGCAGCCTATTCGCTGCCAGCACCTTCAGGAACGAGAATTCTTCATATTGACTATGTTAACCTGGGGCTGATTGCTGACGGCTGAGAGCTAAGATGCAGATTTCGAAGCAGGAAGTAGAGCGCGTCGCAAAGTTGGCCCGGTTGGAGATTACCGAGGGCGAGAAGGATGCGCTCAGCAAGCAGCTGAGCAGCATCTTGACTTATATCGAGGAACTCAAATCGTGGGATACGGCGGGGGTCGAGCCTACCGCGACGGTGCTGGAGCAGACGAACGTGTTACGTGAAGATCGGGCAAAGCCTAGCTTGCCGGTGGAGCAGGCCTTAATGAATGCCCCTGATTCGGATGGGGGGTATTTTCGCGTCCCGAGGATTTTGGAAGATCGCTGAGCGTTATTCGTTCATTGATGAGTCCGTAGACGAGTGCCCACACGGTTCACGACTGATGAGGGATAATCATGTTACGACAAATGTTGCGGGCAAAAATCCATCGCGCCACCGTCACTGAGGCCTGCCTGGAGTACGAAGGCAGTATCACCATCGATGAAGAGTTGCTGGATGCCGCCGGCATTCTGCCATTTGAATTGGTGATGATCTCGAACCTGAATAACGGTGAGCGATTCACCACGTATGCCATGGCGGGGAAGCGGGGCAGCGGGGAAATCGTCTTGAATGGGCCGACGGCTCGTAAGGCCGTCGTGGGGGATAAAGTGATTATCTTCTGTTACG
>JBDUAJ010000179.1:0-5588 GCA_040004695.1 Nitrospirales bacterium
CCTTTTTCAACATCCCTGCTAGGCTCGGGTTGGGAAGACGCGAAAGTACCGCTCGGTTTGAGACACAGGAATGGGCTCACACAGCAGTTCCGATAAGGGAAGTGCGCGGTGACAGTCCGATGCATCCGGCACATGGGCACAATACACCCGTCGAACCTTGGGAACGTACGACAACGCGCCATTGTACCCCGCCACCGCACGCCATGTTGCTCCATGCCTTCCCATTTGCTCGCGAAGAATCACGCCGGCGAAATACAAGTTCGTGCAAGGATCCAAGGCCCGGACCGGAGCAATGCCGGTCCGTCGTTCTAATACCACAAGATTGCGGCTGTTCACCTGAGCCAGACCCACATCGAAGCGAATTTGTTGACGTTCGAGTGCATCGAGCTGCGCCACGGCAGCCGTATAGTTAGCGGCCTTGTACGATCGACGCGTCCCCTGGCGATCGAACCAGCCGAAGGCATAGGGATGGTCGCCGGACTCCACGGTCACAATCGCGTGCAAGAGAGCCGGATCCACGCCGCTGGCAAACGCGGCTTCCCGCAAACATTGCGACCATGTGTTCACCGAGACCTCACCGAAATGAAGAGACAACGGCACGCGCTGCAGACGAATGTCGGGATTCCAGGACCCGTAGGCCATCCCCGTGGCGAACACGAGAAGACAGACCAGCACCACCGCCCGAATGCGGGATCCATCGTGGTACCGCGAAGCTCTACCGCGAACAGACTTTCTCATGGGAACCATCATAGGATACCCTTACAGGCATTTCAATTGAGACCACTTCATCGAACAGTGACACAAGATTCTGCGCCCAACATGAATGATGGTACCACGATGACGTCGATTCTCTTCATCTGTTCCGGCAACATTTTCCGGAGCATGGTCGCCGAATACGCCTTGAAGTCTTTGCTTGGCCCCTCCTCGCCCTACATCGTCGGGTCGGCGGGCACTGAGGCCCTCCCCCAACACATACATCCCTTGATTCGCGAACGGCTCTTGGTGAGAGGGAGTGATCCTTCCAATCATATCCAGCGCAAGTTAACGCAGGAACTGCTCAACGGGGTTACGCTTCCGGTCGCGATGGGTCTCAACCACCGTGACTGTATCCGACAAAACTTCAATCGCGATGTTCGGCTCTTTAACGAGATTTGCTTTCAGAAGTGTGAACCTATTCTCGATCTACACGAGGCCATTCCAGACTGGCAGGTCAATCTCGAAGCCTCCCGTGATTACGTGCTCTCCGTGATCGATTATATCTGGAGGACGATGCCGATCTTTCTCGCATCGCTTCCGGAGCGCGAACGACACCGACAGGACCGGCAATGACCGCAGGATGCCTCTAGGGCCATGGCGAAATAACCACCCATGGCCCGCGCCGATTACCCTTCTGTACGCAACTCGATATTCAGCAGCTTAATTTTTCGATGGAGATGACTGCGTTCGATCTGAAGTTCATCGGCGGTACGCGAGACGTTCCAGTTATGTTCGCGAAGCTTCCGGCCGATATATTCGCGCTCGAACGCATTCCGCGCATCCCGGAGGGAATCGTAATTCTTCACGGCCAACAGAGAGCCGCCGGAGAGAGCCGGCTGACCGACGGCAGCGGCCACAGAGGCACGCACTTGCATGAACATTGCGGCATGAGCGGCGTCAATGAGAGAGACAGGCACCATGATCATGAGCCGCTCGATAAGGTTGCGAAGTTCCCGGATATTGCCGTGCCACTCGCACTGCTTGAGCAATTCCAAGGCGTCAGCCGTGATGTCCTTCGGTTTCAACCCTTGTTCTTCTGCATGCGCGTGCAGAAAATGCCGGACGAGTAATGGAATATCCTCTCGCCGTTCACGCAAGGGAGGCACTTCGATCGGGAGCACGTTGAGCCGATAGAATAAATCGTCCCGAAAATTGCCTTTGCCGATTTCCTGCGCCAAGTCTTTATTGGAGGCGGCGATGACCCGCACATCGACCTTAATCAGCTTCGTGCCCCCCACCCGCGTGAACTGTTGCTCCTGTAACACACGCAGCACCTTGGCTTGCGTATTGAGACTCATGTCGCCGATCTCGTCCAGAAATAGCGTGCCGCCGTCGGCCTGCTCGAATTGCCCGCGCTTTTGCACGGTTGCTCCCGTAAAGGCGCCACGTTCGTGCCCGAGCAATTCGCTCTCGATGAGATTTTCTGGAATGGCCGCGCAATTGACGGCGACAAACGGGCGGTCGCGTCGAGGACTGGCCACATGAATCGCGCGCGCAACCAATTCCTTTCCCGTTCCATTTTCGCCTGAGATCAACACGCGGCCGTTAGTGGGCCCGGCGGTCGCGATCAATTGCCGCAGTCGCTGCATCGCGGGAGAGGCCCCGACGAGTTCGAATCGCCGCTCGACCTTCGTTCGTAAACTCTGATTTTCTTCTTCCAATCGTCGTTGATCCAAGGCATGGCGGATCCTCAACGTCACGTTTTCCAACGACAGCGGCTTTTCAATGTAGTCATAGGCGCCCAGCTTGATTGCCTTGACGGCCGTTTCAATTGAGCCATGACCGGACATCACCACGACCAGCAGCTTCGGCATCTGCCCACGTGCCCGCTTCAGGGTCTCGAGCCCATCCATCTCGGGCATCCAAATATCCAACAGCATCAAATCCGGCGGTTCGGCAACCAGGATCTTCAACGCCTCCGCGCCGCTCTTGGCGACCGTCACTTGATAGCCTTCATCCTCAAGAATCGGACTCAAGGAATTCAAAATCGCCACTTCGTCATCGACAATTAGAATGGATTCAGACATGGATCCTCGTGATTCGTTCATGAGTAGCCGTCAGCCAGGGCTGAATGCTGATCGCTGATGGCTGACAGCTATCCCTTACACCGGCAATTCGAATGTAAAGACGGCGCCTTTCGGTTGATTGTTGGCGGCCTGAATTTGTCCATCGTGATCGGTGATGATGCGATGCACGATGGCCAATCCCAAGCCGGTGCCGGTTTTCTTCCGTGAAAAGTACGGCACAAACAAGCGCTCCTGATCCTCGAGATTGATCCCGACTCCCTCGTCGGCGACGGACACGACGGCACGATGTTTCTTCGTGTCATACCGCGTCGTGACCAACAGACGGCCCTTCTGATTCATGGCTTGAATGGCATTGTCGAACAAATTGACGAACACGCGCTTGATCTGCTCCTTGTCACAATTCAGGGAAGGCAGCAGGTCATCCAATGCCAGCTGAAATTCAATCTCCCGATGCCCACCGCTGTAGAGCGCGACCACCTCGCGCATGATGTCATGGAGCGATTGCCGGGCCATTTGCGGCAACGGCAGACGCGCGAATTTTGAAAATTCATCAACCATCTGCTTGAGGCTCCCGACCTCGTTCACAATGACTTCAGTGGATTCATCGAAGATGGCCTCGAAATCGGGGGCCTTTTCAAAGAACTTCTTGCGAAGCCGCTGCGCGGACAATTGGATGGGCGTCAGGGGATTTTTAATCTCATGGGCCACCCGGCGGGCCACCTCCTGCCACGCGGCGACCTTTTGCGCCTTGATCAGTTCCGTCAAATCCTCAAACACAAAGACGAACCCGAGATCTTCTCCCGCTTCATTCCGCATCCTGGACAGATTCAATCCCACGGTCAAAAATTTGCCTTCGATGTCCATCTGACCTTCAAGCGTAAGACTGTCACGGTCATCCGCCAGCATCCGATCGTACGCGGTCTGAAAGAGATCCAACCCTCGCGCCTTGAACGCCTCGTTCACCGGCCGATCTCGAAGCTGATCCCCGGTGACTCCAAGAATTCGTTCGGCGGACGGATTGAAGGTCGTAATCCTCCCGCCTCGGTCGATGGACAGCACGCCTGCCGCAATCGTATCCACCACGGCCTGCGTATAGGCCCGCCGATCGTCTATCTCCTGGTTCGATCGGGTCAGGGAGGTGTTCGCTTCTTCCAGTTTGGATTTGCTCATCCGCAAATCCTGCGTCATACGATTAAAGGAATCCACGAGCGTTCCGATTTCATCCGTGGCTTTTGCTTTGATCTGCACATTCAAGTTCCCGCGGGCGATCGCGTTCGTCGCCTCCGCCAGCCGTTGGATCGGCACCGTGATACTGCGCGCGACATAAAACCCGAACCAGGTGGCCCCGAACAGAATCATCAACGTAATACCGCCAACGAACAAATAGGCCCCCGCCTTGATCGGATTTTTCATCGCCTTGATTTGTTTGTACTCGTTATATTGCCGGGCAATCGCTTCCCATTTGGCCAACAGCGATTCGGGCAAATAGTCGTCGACCACGACGACGCCGGCCACTGCCCCGTGCTTCATATTGGAAGGGATCGGAACGCCGGCCCGAATCAAGCGCCCGTTCTGAGATTCTTGCACCGAGGTCAGTTCGCGGTTGCTGTTTAACACTTGTAAAACCAGTTGTCCGACGGGCAAATCGAGGACCGTCGACGGCACGTCGGGATTGAGCGTCTTTGTGAGCGTTTCCATTTTCGGCGAAAACACTTCCACGCCGGCGACATTATGCTCGGCCCGTTTGCGCGCCATCGCCGCCACGAGGAGATCGCGCTGCTCGGGGGTGAGCATGTCTTCCCGGAAGATTTCGCGCCCGATCGCGCGCGCGCTATTCACCGCCAAGGCAATATGGCCGTCACGATACATGCGCGCCACCTCGTGCGAATCCTTCAGCACCTGCTCCACCTGCGTGTTGAACCACATATCCACGGCCTTATTGACCAGACCGCTCGCCACGACCGCCAGCAGCACGGTCGGGATCAACGAGAACCCGATAAACGCGGCCACAAGTTTTGTTCGAAAGCCGGACCCCAGTAAACGATGTCGGCGCTCAAAATACGTCTTGATCAAGTTGCGGGACAAGAGCAGCGTCAATACGACCAAGCCGATGAGATCCAAATTGATGAGCAACAACACGAAGGCATAGTTGGCCGTCGGCAAGAGCGAATCCGGCTCAGCCGTCCCAGGCGTGCCATACTTGGAGTAATACATCGTGAGGACGAGCGAGGGAACCAGGAGGAGCAAGACGATCCAGACGGGCCGAAGATGCGGACCGCGTCGGTCCGGTTCGCTGACCACCTCTTCAGGACGCCCCACGCTGTCTTCTGGCGAAGTGGTCGACTCAAAGAGAAGCGGTGGGGCGGACCGGATGCCGGAAGGCGGGGAGTCCTTCGACGGGGGAGATCCTACGGTCGAGTCCGAGCGTGAATGAAATCGATCTGCCATCACAGACTCCGGTGACGCTGCGCCGCCGCCCACGATGCCTCAAACACATGATAGGGTTCTTTCAAGGCTGTTTCAAATGCCGCACTAAATTCATCAGTCTGCGCGAGGGTCTCTAACAGGCGCCGAACCCGTGACCATCCATAGCGATGAATGAGGACCCGAGTCGCGCTGAGACTTTCTGCATAGGCCAAGGTGGCCTCACGAGGCGGAAGACTGAGAAAACTCCCATGCAAGGCATGCAGCGGCGTCAATTCAGTCTGCGGGCGATCGAGAATCGTGTCACTCCAAGAGGGTGTTCGGCCTTCAAAGTATAGGGCCAGCCCTTCGTCCAGCCAGGTCGGAGCACGCCCGCCGGCG
>JBDUAJ010000023.1:0-18799 GCA_040004695.1 Nitrospirales bacterium
GATATCACTAATTAATGCAACTAAATACTAGGAAGGATCATGCAAACACTCGATATTGATTGCCCTGAGATGCCCGATCTCCAGTTCGTCTTGTTGGTGGCCGCGCTCTGCACCTCAGGATTGACGCAGTGCAATGTGCCCGAGGTGGTACGCGCCACGATATTCGACCGCTGCTGGATGCTCATTCACGAGGGCCCGCCTCCCACCAAGGTGGAGGAGCGGGCGTTAGAGCTCCGAGCGTGGACCGAGGTCACACTCGACGCGATGCTGGAGACCATCCGAAGCGTGTTGAGAACTGCCCGCATCCGCACCTTGGCCTGGGAACATCCGCTCAGCGAGACGATACACAGCAGCACAGCTGCCATTCAACCTCCGATCGAACGGCTCCAGCTACTCTACCCTCCGCCCACCGATGTTGCAGGCAGGGGCCCCGATGCGTTGACAGGCCACAATCATCCGTTTTTATGAGGCCCGAGGAGACACTCCAATGGACAACGAAGACAGTAACGTCAGGCAGTTAATCGGTGAGATCACAGCGTTGGTGACAGCGTTGCCTCCGGCCCTGGAGCGTCGCGCTGCGGAAATCGAGGCGAATGGAAAAGATTCGGACATGGTCGACAAGCTCATGAAGGGAGCGGATGTGATGCGAGACAGTGGACACGTGTATGTGACGTGGGCACGCCATTATGCGGGACTGTCTGAAGGAAATACTGAAGATATAAATGAGGCCGAATTCAGCGTGTAAACGGCTCATCGATGTGAATGATCTGCAACTAGATCATCTCGTAAACCACAAAGAGAGAGGCAATGATGTCACCACTCACGCCGCCGAAGAAACAAAACATTCGCAAAACGATACATGCACGACCGCTGATCACACAGGCTGCCGCCGGTTCAGCTGAAGGGCTAGGGAAGGACCTCACGTGCAACGAAGCAGAGGTTGACGCGCTCTTGTCGAACGGCGAATCAACATAACCCTCTGGAGCATTACCTATACCCCGGGCTTAATTACAACCCGCCTTTGACGAAACAAGATTACGATCCGCACCCTCTGCCGTATCCGGCTCCTGCATCCTCTGTTCTTACTCGACGCGATAACGGTGGAGGCCAATGCCGTGCAGAGTGGTGCCTTATCATATTGCATTCTCTTTTTCACACGTTCCCGTCTGCATCCACAGCGAGTGTGGATACCTGATGTGTCACGAGGCCACCCTTCTCCTATCCATAGCATTGAAGGTGTTCGCGTCTGTCCGTTCACGAGCGGGCAGCCTGTTCAACAATCAATAGAAGACCAGGATCGAATCGTGCCATGGACATCAGTTACAAATATGCGCTGGCAATTATATCGTCCATAACCATCGGCCCAGTCATTGCTATAGACCAGTTGCCCGCCGCCATCACCATCTGTCATTTCTCGATCTGGGGTCCCCCACACGTGAACTAGCTCATCCCGGTGATGGCCGGTCCAGCCCTCCAAGGTAAAGTCGCCATTTGAGCAACCGGTTGCCAATAACGCGATCGAGAAACCCCACCCGTATAGAAGTGTCCGTGATGCAGAGGGGTTAAGCGGGTGCCTCACGACCTCGAAGTCGAGCATTCCCTTCTTAAAGATTGTCATTCTGTCGTTCGTCACTGTGGAACCTGTCGGGAAGGCAATCTACCTCTTGCGGCTTGTTGTGCGTGTCGACTGTGTCAGGAAGCCCATGACTGTTGTTTGCTTCCGCTCAGTCTCTGAGTACACTCGTACGCCGTAGAGTTCCATGAGGTTGGCTTGTGCTTTACTATCTCCTTTGCGCGCACGGGCGAGCAAGGTGGCTCTGGTTTCTAGCTCTGCCTCCTGATTGAGCGTATAAGGTCGGCTGCGGTGGCTGCGCAATTGAATCATGGGGACTTCCTTTCTTGCTGGAGTTGCCATTCATCGGGCAGTCCGATGGGAACAACCCGACTTCCCCTCCATCTTTTTTTGGGACCACTGTTTCGAAGAATCAGCCACGTCGCTCTGTTGGCGGCTCATGGCGTCCTATTGGGACCTCTGTGGAACATCCCTTGATCACCTGACTAGTCCAAACGAGTGCCCCGCTTGGATGCGCCGTTGTCCTGTTCCATCGCCTCTTTCACGCTTGCCGCCGACACAGAGGCGAACTGTTCCTTCACGTGTTGCAATATCCCCATGCTCTCTTGGAGAGCATCGACGTTCTTTTGCATCTTCAGGAGCGCACGGCCTATCTGTTTCACGGAACAGTGGCGTAGTGCGTGGAGACTCCTCCCCGTCCAAAGCCGAAGTACTGTGTCCGATGGCGAATTCAGTTTGAGTAGATAGATCTGTGTGTTCCTCATCTGTACTCCGTAGTTCTTCTTGCCCGCCATTCGCCGGCAAGCCTCGCATAACGCGCGATGCCGAAGGTCGATGTTTCACGTATAGAGCGGGATGGTGTCCCGTATTCGCATCCGGTCAGGAGGCTCGGAAGACGGCCAGCAAATCACTTAATGCCATGGTCTTGTTCTTCAGCACGGCGCGCTCCGCGTTCAATTCATCCATGGCGGCTGCCTTGGCGGCTCCATTCGTGAGGCACGCCGCGCTGAGCGCGAGCACCCGATGACACTCCTGCTCAACCTTATCCTTAACCACCCGGTTCACCGAGAGAATCTCCATCATCTCGGCACGTGTCGACGCGAGATGCAGTTGAAGCTCCTGCTCCGGATAGGTGCGGCGTGCGGCCTCGTTCAGACAGCGGTCCAAGACTTGCGACAAGAAAACGTACAGCCTCACCAGCGTTTCAGTGATCTCGATGTGGCTATGAACCACCGGCTCACCATTCATGTCGTCCTCCTCTTCGTGGTTCGGAGCCCCCTCCATCGCGACGGTCGGCTGATTCGCCCTGTGCCTCTAGCTTCATACTTGTCCCCTGTTGTGGCGATCAAACAGTCGGTAGAAAAGGTGCCCTTCATCACTTCCATTCCATACTAGGCCTCTGGAGCGAGCGGGTCTGGTCAACATTGCTCAGTTGTGAGAATAGATGAGGCGGGCAATCCGCTGTGACGACTCTCGACACACCAATGCCGTCTCCTACGTCCGTAGAATGCTTGCTTCGGTGTGAACCTACTCATCTGACGGTCATGCTCGCCATTTGCGTAAACTGCTGTAAATATTACTTCAGCAGCCCTGACGGCAGTTCCCGACCCCACAGCTCCTGGCCTCACCACATGAGCAATTCTGACCAGACATCTCCCCTGGAGACTGGTAGGTTGCTGTACTAGGCGTTTCAAGTAGGTGTTTTAAACATGAACAAGTACAGGGAAGGCGCGATATGCTCCACATTCTTTTTGACCGATCTGCCGCCCAGCATTGCCGAGTCAACCCTGCGAAAACTCCTGCGCGACGATCTATCCGTCTCCGTGTCATTTCGGGACTCTCCCGCCGGAACCGTGGCGATGGTGGAGGCGCGCAATGCACAGGAAGCCCAACGGGCAGCGGGTGAGCTCACGCACACCACGCTCGGGGGAGGGACCCCTCTCACCGTGGTGGCGCCGGAGACCCCGGAAGGCCGGCAACTGCAGCTGATCTTTGCTTTCAGCGAGAAGCGTGAGCAGCGCGCGTGTGGAGGGCTCTTGGCGTATTCGGCGTGTGTCCTGATCGTTGATGACGATCCCATGTGTCTCCTGGGCATGCAAGAGCTCGTGTCGTTTCATTTGCCACATGTGTGTGTCCATGCTGCGGATTCTGGTCAGACGGCAGTCACACTCAACGGGAGACGAGAGTTCGATGCCATTCTGAGCGATGTGCAGATGCCCGGACTGGATGGGTTTTCGCTCGTTGAGGAAATCAAACGCATCAGACCGCACACCCCGGTCGTCTTGATGACCGCCACTGCCCATCTGATGTCGTTGATGGTCAAGAGCGGCGCGTTTGGTTTTATGCGGAAGCCTGTGAATAGAAGGTACTGCGTGGCCTCTCTGCAGCATGCCATTATGTATTCCTCACTGAGTAAGCTGGTGGCCAACGCCAGGCTACACAGCCCAAAGGCCATGGAACCAAGTGCCGGCCTTCTTTGGCTGGCTAAGGCAGAACTCGGCGAATCGCTGACACGCTGGAACCAAGTATAAAACCCCTTCTGACGCGGATGGGTTGACTGGGGTACACCCCAATCAGGACAGTTACTACAGGTATGTCATGGAGTCTGTGATGGTGGTTGAGTGCATTTTGAGCCGCTAGAATAAATATGGTACCGTGGGGCCTTGTAACAACCAAAACTAGCCTTATATGAAGATATAGACCCTACTTACCTCCATGTTCTTCCATCCTCCGTTCCTCGTGATTGATAGGTCGATCAATCATGCCAGGAAACCTGCGAGCGAGAGGCTGTGCGAGTAGTCGTCTATTGTGAATGCCGATAGACACGGATCTAATCTCTAAAAAAGGAATGGACAAATGGTGGAATTGCGACGCATACAGAACAACCCGCATTGCCTGACTCAAGAGGAAGAACTGGAAGCCCGACGCATCTTATTGGCGGGGACACGAAAAGGAGATCGCAAGGCCAAAATCGAACTGATGGAGTCCTATGGAGTGAAAATCTATTCCGAAGCGGAGCGTAAGAAAACAAAAGTCGTGGAAGCCCTAATACCAGCCAAACAACAAGCCCACAAACAATCTAAAACCATACCGCTGCTCCATCACGGCTTTCCGGCAGGATCATCGCGCAAGGCCGGCAAGAAGTCCTTATGAAAGGCATTGAGCCGTGGGGCGGTAGGCGACTATCTGAGTCGCGTGGATGCTGGTATGCCGTCCAGGAGCGCTAGAGGATTGAACCATGCCTATGAAAGGGAGCTCGTATGCCCGCACGTACACATTTGACGTTTGATGAACAACTGGCTGCTGAAGCGGCATTTCGTGGATGGCCGCTAGAGTCAAAGTGGTCGGCCCAAGCCCAGTCCATGTATCGCGGCATTCTGGAACAGACGGGGGGACGCGATATTATTGAGGAGGCGGGAGGGGTAAGTGACGAGCCTGACGACTACTTTGTAGGGCCGCCTCGGGTCGCGAGCGCGATGGATTTGATGACGAAGAGTGACGGCGATCTGCCAAGTACGAAACGTAGAAATGGGTAGGCCTACGTCCATCAACGTTTTCCTGCCACCTAAGTATGAAGAGTGCCGCCTGGAGTGGAAGGTCCAGGAGACTGATCGAGCTTTCCGCGAGTGTACAACACGCCTCACTCAGCCATCTGACAGAGTCTCTTTCCAGAGGAGATGGAATGAGCTTTCAATCGGATGCCGTGGCCAATCGCTCTTTGCAGTCACCGTCGTGATTGGTATTCATCTGTTTCCGCATGGTGTAACGAATGTTCTACCCTATTATTAGCCCACCTCACTGTTCGCCGGGGCGATAGGTACCGACACGACGACTGCGTGTTCCTGACGGTCGTCAACCAGGTGAATAGCCTTCTCGTCTCTTTCCACGCCATCAACCGTCACACTCGTCTCGCCATTCCGGGCATCTCTTTGAAGGACGGTAATATGGTACAGGGTTTCTCGGTATCGGTAGTGCACCTTGAACTCGGTCCAATCTGCCGGAAAGCATGGTGCGACGTAGAGCGTATCGACTTCCAGCCGAAGCCCGAGTAGTGACTCCACAATAAACCGATACATCCAACCGGCCGAGCCCGTGTACCACGTCCATCCGCCGCGACCCGTGTGAGGCGAGAGCGCATAGACGTCGGCCGCGATGACATAGGGTTCTGCTTTGTAGATCCCAACCTCCTCGGGCGATCCGGCGTGGCTCACCGGGTTGATCATGGTGAAGAGTTCCCAGGCGCGCCCGCTGTCGCCCAATGCGGCGAAGGCCATGGCGGCCCAGAGCGCTCCATGCGTGTACTGCCCTCCATTCTCTCTTACTCCCGGGACATAGCCTTTGATATAGCCAGGATTCAAGTTGGACTTATCGAACGGTGGATCCAAGAGTTGGATGAGCGCGTGGTCGCGTCGAACGAGTCGCCGATAGACGGCGTCCATCGCCAGACGTGAACGCGTCGCATCCCCCGCCCCCGACAGGACGGACCAGCTTTGCGGAATCGAATCGATCTGGCATTCGTCATTGCTCGCCGATCCCAGCGGCGAGCCGTCGTCGAAGTAGGCGCGGCGATACCACTCTCCATCCCAGCCCTGTTGCTCGACACTGCGGCACATGAGAGTCGCTTCCGCTTGGCAGCGCTCAGCGAACGACAGGTCACCACGCCTGCGAGCCACCTCAGCAAACCGCATGAGGACGTCATACTCGAAAAATGCTAACCAGACGCTTTCGCCGCGGCCATGTTCACCGACCATATTCATTCCATCGTTCCAGTCACCGGAGCCGATCAGTGGGAGACCGTGCTCCCCACGTGTGAGTCCCCTCAAAATGGCTCGCACACAGTGTTCGTACAACGTAGCCGATTCGTCAGACCGGCCAGGGAGATCGTAATACGAGTCCTCATCTGCGTTGATTGGGCGGCCTTCGATGAACGGGATCGAGACATCCAACACCCCCGTGTCCCCGGTCGTCATCACGTAGCGACTGGTGGCGAATGGGAGCCAGAGGAAATCATCGGAACAGCGCGTGCGCACGCCCCGACCGGAGGGGGGATGCCACCAATGTTGCACGTCTCCCTCCTGGAACTGACGGCCCGCGCATAATAGAAGTTGTTCCCGCACGAGAGGTGGCTTGGCGTGAACCAGCGCCATCACGTCTTGCAACTGATCGCGGAACCCAAAGGCGCCCCCCGACTGATAGTAGCCACTTCGCGCCCAGAGACGGCAGCCAAGCGTTTGATACAACAGCCAGCCATTGGCCAGCACGTTGAGGGACTGATCGGGTGTCTCCACATGCACGGCCCCCAGCGTATGCGTCCAGTGTTGCCACACCGTCTCGAGCGCAGCTCGGCCTGCTGCCGCTCCTCGAAAGCGACGGACGAGCTGACGGGCATCATCGCCGTCTTTTCCCATCCCGAGCCTAAAGATTATCTCGCGCTCTCGACCATCAGTCAGCTCGAATGGGATTTGAATGGCGCCACAGGGATCCAAGGCGGCGCCCACTTTTCCGGAAAGCCGTGTACGGCTCATCACGGCAGGACTCTGAAGTGTGCCGTTCCGCCCCAAAAACTCAGTCCGATCGCCGGTCATGCTCCGAGTCCCTTCGTCCACGTCGAAGAAGGCGATCCGTCCAGGGAAGTCCGTATTGTAGGGGTTCCGCGCAAAGAGAGCCCCCGTGGTCGGGTCAATGTCGGTCACCACATGCATGACCGATTTGGGGCGCAGATCTCCCAGGACCCATTCCACATAGCCGGTCGCAGACAACCGCCGCGATCGGCCCGATTCGTTGCGCAGCTTGAGCACCGTAAACTTCACCGATGCGTCCAGCGCCACATACACCCACACCTCCGAGCGGATCCCATCCTCCGTATGCTCAAAGACGCTGTAGCCGAACCCATGCCGGCTGACATAGGGTCGTGCGCCCCGGCTGGGCATCGGCATGGGCGACCAGAAGTGGCCGCTCTCTTCGTCACGGAGGTACAGGGCTTCGCCGCTCGAATCCATCACGGGGTCATTGTGCCACGGCGTGAGGCGGAATTCATGGGCGTTCTCGCTCCACGTATAGGCGAGACCGTTCTCTGAGATGACGGTTCCAAACTGCGGGTTCGCCAGCACATTCACCCATGGCGCCGGCGTGACGTGCTCGTGCGCAGTCGTGATGACGTACTCACGCCCATCTGAAGAAAAGCCGCCGAGTCCGTTGTAGAAGAGCAGATCGTGTCGGACCCCGATGGGGGACGGGGGCTCAGGACGATGCGTTCGAGTCGGTTTAAAGCGGTAGGCCGGTGCTGCTATCGGCGCAACACGGGTGATCTGGTCCGCCAGCGTGCCGCGCCTATCCGAGAGGATGACACGCGCGACCGATTGCTGCAGAAGGCGGTCCTCAACCGACATCTGCTCGGCCGTCCGCACGAAAATGCCGCCTGGCCGATCCATCACATTCGCTTCGACCCCTGCCGCAATCAGCCCCATGATCTGATCGTGCAAGACTTGACGGTATCCGGCGTGATCCTCGTTCCAGATGACGAGGTCCACGGCGAGGCCCTTCAAGCGCCAGTAGGCGTGGGCCTGGACGAGTTGACGCACCAGATCGATGTTGGATGGGTCTCCAATCTGGAGCAGCACGATCGGCAGATCTCCGGAAATGGCATAGCCCCACAAACCGGATTGCCCACGGCGGTTCTTGCTCAGCACGGCCGCCTCCGCGCGCAGTGAGGCATTGGCGTACATGATCGAGCCGGCCAGACGTCCATAGAGTTGCGCGTCCGCCTCGGTGGTATTAAGTTGACGCAGCACCACCTGGCTGTGTGTCCAGGCCAGCTCGAACACGCGATCGGCGAGACGCCGATCCTGATATTTATCGACCAGGCGCAGGCACAGGTCCCGCGTCTCGCCGATCCCGGACACCAGATCCACCGTCACCGACTCCTCGGGCTCGAGGACGATCTGACAACGGATGGACACAATCGGGTCCAGCACTGAGCCCTGGCTTCCCGAGAGAGGGGCGGAACTGTCCATGGCGTGCGGGCATGCGAGGGTGCGGCCGCGGCCGATGAACTGCATGCGGTCCGTCTCATAGGATATCTCCCCGGTTTGAGGTCCACGTACTGCCATGAGGTGAAACGCCCACGGGTCCTGCTCGTTGAGGGAACGGGGCCGGCGCGTAGAGAGGATTGCCTGACGTTCACGGATGATCTCGGTCTGAACAAAGAGGTTACTGAATGCCGGATGGAGGGCGTCGGCCGCAGGCAAGGCCAGCACGACTTCTGCGTAGCTGGTGACGTCAATTGTTCGGCGTGTCCCAGAACAGTTCGTAAGGCGGACCCGGCGCAGTTCGATGTCATCTTCCGGCGACACCACAATCTCGGCATGCGTCTCGATCTCGTGGTCGCCCCGCCGAAATTCTGCACGCCCCTCGGACATAATCACATCGTACGTCTTCGACGGCTTGAGCGTCGGCTGATAGGCCGTTGACCAGAACTCACCGCTCTCGACGTCGCGGATGTAACAGAACGTCCCCCAGTTGTCGCAGGTACTGTCTTCGCGCCAGCGCGTGACGGCCAGGTCCCTCCAGCGACTGTACCCGCCTCCCGCGTTCGTGACCATCACGTGGTATCGCCCGTTCGACAAGAGTTGCACCTCGGGCACCGGCGTGTTCGGGCTATTCAAGACGCGCACCGGCGTTTCCGGAGCACTGGACGTCGTGCGCAAGTCTGATAGCTCGGCGCTCTGAGAATAGAACGCCGTGGCCTTTGGAATCCGTTCTTGCAATAACAGCGTGGTCGCCTGGAACAGAGGATCGGATTCGAAGCGCTTCTGCATCGGGCGGTCGAGGATCAGGTAGGCCAGAGACAGGAAACTCATACCCACGTGGTGGGCCATATACGAGCGAACCACGACGCTCGATTGTCCGCGTGGAAGACGAGACGGCGTGTAGTCGATCGCTTCATACAATCCGAATGGTCCTTCATACCCGTCAGACGTGAGTCGCTGTAGATTCAGGCACGCCTCTTCGGGCGCGACCATCAGGGCGAGGGCGGTGGCATACGGCGCAACGACCAACTCCTCGCCAAGGCCGCGCTTGAGGCCGAGGCCGGGCACGCCGAACGCCCGGTACTGGTAATTCAGATGCACGTCGACCATGTTGTAACCGGATTCCGACACGCCCCACGGTATGCCACGCTCTCGTCCATACTCGATCTGTCTCTCCACCGCCGCGTGATAGGTCTGATCCAGCAGCGTGTGCTGGTAGGTCGGCATGATGAGGAGGGGCATGAGGTATTCGAACATCGAACCGCTCCACGAGAGAAGAATCGGTTCGCCACCGGCTGTCGTGAGCAACCGACCCAGGGCGAACCAACTCTCTTGTGGGAGTTGTCCCTGCGCAATCGCGACGAAGCTGCACAATCTCGCTTCCGAGGCCAGGAGGTCGTAATAGCTGGCGTCCCGCCGTCGCTCACCGACGTTGTATCCGATCGACAATAGGTAGCGCGCTCCGTCGAACAGGAAGTCATACTCCATCTGGGCGAACTGACTCGCTTGCCAGGCAAGCTGGTTGAGAGACGCGATCCTTTGCCCAGCGCGCCGGCTTGCGTCCGTGATGTGCCGTTGAAGTTCAGTGAGCCATTCTTTCTCCGTATCCGTGGTGTCAGGACCAAGTCGTCGATCCTCTATGGCATGCAGCCATTCGCCTTCCAGCCTGGTCAGTGTCCGGAGCGTGGGAATGTGGTCTAAGGCGGCGAATGCGCTAAGAATGTGAGGAGAGATCGGCAGTCCAATCCATGGCGCGAGAAACGTCAGATCACTGAGCGCGTCGCGGCATTGTCGAGCGAGGGCGTGGGCCCATCGTTGCGCGTCTCCGTCGGGGGCGGCATCCAGGATACCGACGACTTCAGCGGCGCGCGTCGCCAGGCCGTCCAGGGACCGGTGCGCCGTCGCGAGCGTCGTCGGCCTGTCCTGACATGCAGAGGCCACCTCCGCTTGAAGCGTAACGACGTGAGCGACAACCGTCTCCCCGAGAGTATCGGTCAAAATAGTGAGCGTGTCGCGGAGCCCCTCAAAGACGCGGTCAGCGAGGATTGGCTGATCGGGAAGTGTGAGCAGTCCCGAGCGCAAGGTCATGACATGCCCCGCCAGATTCCCGCTATCGACGGACGAAATATACATGGGGAGCAGCGGTTTCAAAGACTGCGTGTCGTACCAGTTGTAGAAATGGCCTCGGAACCGTTCCAATGTCGACATGCTGCCGAACGCGTGTGCCGTGCGTTCTATGAGCTGTCCGGCCGACAGGTAGCCGAAGTCGTACGCGGATACATTCGCGAGCAGTGCCAGTCCCATATTCGTTGGAGATGTCCGATGCGCCACTCTCGTAACCGGATGCTCCTGATAATTATCGGGCGGGAGCCAATGATCGTCCGGGCCGACGTAGGTGTCGAAAAATGCCCAGGTCTTGCGGGCCATCGTCCGAAGAAACATCGTCTGGTCGGCCGTCAGTCTGGCCTCGCGTCGAGCGAGCGGTCGGCTGATCCACCATGCGAAAACGGGAGACGCCAACCACAGGGCCAGAATGGGTGCCGCCACACCGAACGCCTCCGTCCGTGACACCATCAGATAGAGCGCGGTGACCACGGCGATGACCGGGCCAATCCACATCGATCGGTAGGAGCCCACCAGATCCGTTCGACTCCTCGGGTCCACACCGCTCGATGGGCTCCATTCCAACAGCCGAATGCGTGTGAGCCACATGCGTCCGGCCGTTCTCACGATGGCCTCCAGGCTGAAGAAGCCCTCATAGGGAAGGCACATGAGTGTCAACACGGCCTGCGTGAAGTGGCGGACAGTGGACCGTCCTGTCGAGGCGAGATGCTGGTTGAGCCGCACATCGTCGGGCTTTCGGACCAGCTCCAAGAGAGAGGCCAGCAGCGGGGGAATCAGGACGATGGCGATCGCCGACAGCGTCCAGGGCCAGACCGGGGGGAGGACGATCCACCCCAGTAGAAGCAGGGATGTCAGCGCAGCAGGGAACAGACTGCGCCGTAGGTTGTCGAGGATCTTCCAGCGGGACAGTGCAGACAGCGGATTGTTCTGGCGGCGTGCGCCCGGACCTGGCACGCGAGGAAGGACCCACCCGGCAATCTGCCAATCTCCGCGAATCCAGCGGTAACGCCGGCTCACGTCCGCGCTGTAGCGAGCGGGGTACTCTTCGTAGAGCTGGACATCGCTCAACAGCCCAGCCCGCGCATAGCAGCCTTCCAGTAGATCGTGGCTGAGGATGCGATTCTCCGGAAAGCGGCCCATGAGCGAGCGCTCGAACGCATCGACCTCATAGATCCCCTTGCCGATGAAGGACCCTTCTCCGAACAGGTCCTGATACACATCCGAGACGGCGCGCGTGTACGGGTCGATGCCCGGCTCATTTGCGTTGAGCCGCGCGTACCGCGACCGGTTGGTGCCGGGCAGGCTGACGGCCACACGGGGCTGCAGGATGCCATATCCCTCGCAGACTCGCTGCGACTTTTCATCGTACCGTGGACGATTCAGGGGGTGCGCCATCGCCGCCACAAACTGCCGTGCTGAATCGCGAGGCAGTTGTGTATCCGTGTCGAGCGTGATCACATACTTGACTGTGGATAACACATCCGTTTTGCCGATCACCGTCGAAAAGCGATCGTGTGAACCGCCACGGAGCAGCGCATTCAATTCCGCAAGCTTGCCTCGCTTCCGCTCATACCCCATCCAGATCCGCTCATGGGGATTCCAACGACGTGGTCGATGGAAGAGACAAAACGTCTCGCCGTTCTCGCCCTGGTATTTGTCATTCAGCTCTTCGATTCTTGCTTGAACCAGCCGTACCAACTGTTCATCGCCTGGAACAGTTTCCTGATGGGCATCCTGAAAGTCAGTGAGGAGACCAAAGTGCAGGTGTGCGTCCCGATTGGCCAGGAATCGCACTTCCAACGCCTCAACGAGATCGTCAATGCTGTGCGCGCTCTGGAGCAGAGTCGGAACGACGACCAAGGTCCGTAATTCCGGAGGAATGCCATCGGAAAAGTCCATTCGCGGGAGCGGATGCGGCGTCACCAGTGATGTGGCGAGCCAATTTATCAGCGTGACCGCCAACTGACTGGCGGCCAGAGCCGACAGGAGACCCATCAGTGCGAGTCTCCATCCATTCCAGTCTTCGTGATACGCAATGGCCAGGAAGCCGCCCGTGAACATCGCCGTCATCAGTATGATGGCGCCGAGATAGTCCAGCACGGAACCCTGGCCGCACCTGTTCCGGACCGTTTCAGAGAAAGACAGGCGCACGCCCACCGCGTGTTCCAGTTCCGGCTGCCCCTTATCGACCAGATAGAACCCGACATGAGCGGCGCGATCGTCATCACCGTGTTCAGTCGCCCGCTTGCGCGAGAGGTGGATGGCGCGACGCGCGACCTCGCCTTCAGGCAGCCGGCTGCTCTTCGCTACTTTCTCAACGGCGTGACGGTAACGATCACGTGTGGCAAAATCCATGCGACCGTACACTCCTCCCGGATCCTCATGCAGTGTCTGCTCCACCACGCTGTGCGTCTCGACGAACTCGCGCCAGTCCATCGCCGCCAGGAACCGGAGACTGCCGATGCTATTGCTCATGGAGACTTGGTCGACGGCCTGTTGTTGGGTCTCCGACTGCACCAGTTGCTCAATCGTGAGGCCGGACTCGGACAGTCGTTGCTCAATCCAAGTCAGGGGCAAGGCCAACGCCGCGCTTTGTCCCTGTAGTCGGCGCGCAAGTTCCGCCACAAATGCGCTCACCATTGGTGGATTGGACCGAGCCATGTCCGCGATGACTAAAATCAAACTCTTGGGATCTTTCTCCGCGGTCTCCATCATCTGGTCTGCCCATTCGTGGGCGCGGTTCCGGTCGATCCTGTCGCTTGCGATGCGGGCGCCGGCGCGCCGGAGATTTTCGATCAGCGCCAGTCGTAACATGATGGGGATGGCCCATAGTTCTCCTAGCTTCAGGGCCGTGACGGTCTGGTAGGCGGCCACGAAACTGCTGAGACTTTCCGGATCCACCCGTCCATCGCCATGCGAGATCGTTTCGAGCGCGATGTCGTACACGCGCGGAAGCTCAGCCGATGGGCCATCGAGTAGCCGAGGCAGTTCCTGGCTGTAGCCCTTCGGTAGGTGTCGCTTGGCCATGCGAATCTGCTCTTCGATCAGATAGAAGTTATCGAGCAGCCATTCCCCGGCCGGCGTAATGCGCCGATTCCCCTTCACCGCCTCCGCTACCAAGTTGCGCACTTCCATCAGGACGTCTTCATTCGCAGCCAGCCGGGTGAGAAGTTGGTCCGGCGCGTGTCCTACACTCAATGTGTGCAACCCCGCGAGCGTCTTGCCATGCTGCTCCATCTGGTCGGCGCTAAACAGCTCTGATCGCAGCGGCGGCTCATTCCCGGCATACTCTTGCGACACACTGATTCCGAATAAAGCGGCTCTCACACGCCGAGCTGTGTTTTGAACGATCTGAATGCTCGCTTTCAAATTACACGTCTCCCATGTTTTAACGATTCGGATGTGACAGTTAAAGGTGCTGCTCTTCTCCGCGTAGTGGAGGGTCCTCTAGGGGCGGATTATTCATGAAGGCCGTCGCGAAGCGGCTGAGACCGAAGCCTGCTCTTCCACCCGCCCCCCAGGCACGTCAAGAGGTGCCCCATCCCGTGGGCTTCTCGCAGGGGTGCACGGCGCGATGAATAAAGAGTGCCACGGGTTCTTTATACCGTGATCCGTTGCGGTCCGTCGAGGAGACCGAACGAGAAAAGCACCGCCGGGCGAGAGGATCGGCCGCTGAAGTAGATATTCATGAATAAATCCGGGCTAGGTTCACCCATTCCCCAAACGGTTCGAAAACCTTCGCCGATGGAGCAGCGCTCAAGTGGGGACGGCAAACAAAGCGTAGTGCAGACGCAGAGGGGCTACCCTTGCGACTTGCCCAGCTCACCGACAGGGATGTAGGAAAGCGCTCGAGGTGAGCACGAAAACGACCGTCAAAATATGAGTGAGATTATGCGTCCGAACGAGAGCCCGGCTCTGGTCACTATTGCTCAGTCTTGCCAAGGAGGTGTGTTTCTCAACCAAGCAGAGCCTTCTGCATTGGCCTAGTCATGCTTCTACGGCAGTCAATGGCCACGACACGTGAAGAAATAAAGTGAGCCGCTTGTGGCCAGATGGACCACGGAGTGGACTAGAATGGTGCAGGGACTTCGAGACGCTCAGAAGGGTGCTCGACATACCCACATCAAATGGTGGGACGACATACTTCGCTGTAATCATGAGTGCGCATCCGTGTGGCTCACATTGAGGTGGATCGAGCCCTCATCGGGTAGCACCCGAGGTCGTTGCACTAGATACGAATAACTTTCAACAGGGGAGGACCACACCATGGCCTGGGGACCCAATCCCAACACGGAAGAGGAACTGGAAAAGCTTGCGGCAGTGCGTGAATACTTTCACGAACACTTTCCGGATGCCGAGATCCGTGACTCCTACGATCACGATAGAATGGCACAGGTGTTCAGGATTGACATGGACGGCGAGGACGGATTCAGCGACGCCGTGCTCTTGACCCAATTTCTCGATGAATATCCAGCGAGCAAGTTCGGAAAGGTCCTGACGGGATGGCGGGTCGCCGAACACGTGCAATCGGCAAAAGGTGCGGAAGTGATTGTGTCAAGCTGGGGCGTCGAAGAAAAGACTTGCTGATCTCCATCAATCTACAGAGTGAGTAGGAGATGGACGACGGATTCGCTTGTATATTTACAGTGTGACGGGGCTCTCGACGAAAATAGGAGCAGGCAATGTCGAAATAGGCGTTTTTTTGCCCTTCGCATCTATGTCTCCAGAAGTCGGTCGATTCTTTCGGCCGCGGGTCATCCTCGATCCTAGATCCAATATCCAGATGCCGCCATCGACGACTCCCAAAATAAGCGTCATGATAACGAACCAGGTCCCGACCACCAGCATGGGGATTAACGCGACCGCGAGCAGCCCGGCAATCATCCACACGACAATCCACATGACGAACTCCATGTATCACCTCTCGCAACCTGAAACAGATAGTGTGCCGACCATTGAACGCTTTCTGAATTGATGACCTTTTTGCTGAGGCCGAAACGTTCTAACTCATTACACTTTAATTGATTCGTTTCTTCAGCGGGCATTCCTCCATGCCCCTTAGAATTGTCAACGACAGGACGCCTCGCACTTAATTACAGCCACACCGCCGGTTTAAGCGCCGTATTTTTCGAACTCTATGCGAATGCTCTCTATGGTCATTAGAGACCATGAACGGAGCCAATGGCAGCTTGGAGGTCCTCTAGCGCTTTTAATTGCTCTGTCGTGTTCCGGCCTTGCGATTCTGCGAGATCGTGGCCACAAAACTGCAGGAAAGGGACGAGTACGCGACACTCATCCCGCAGATGTTTGTCGAAGGCGAAGCGGCGTAGATTGGGTTACACCGTCCTATGAGCTTCGCGTTCGTACTCTGCTCCAGACGGATCGAGGCGGCCGAGCGTCTCTACATCCTGCTCCAACGATGCCCTGAGTTCTTTCATGAGCGCCAAAAGAGAGCCGAGCCTTACGCGCCCTTCGCGCCATTGTGTGGCAATGTGAGCATCGAGGAGCGCACCCACTGTGCTACCCGATGTGCCGGCGCGCCCAGAGTGACCCCCTTTTTCTCCACCGTCGCGGATCATCACGATAGACATAGAGAAGGCCAGGACGGCCATACCGACCAGAAACCAGACTATCCAGGTGGACATGCTTACATTCTGCATGGTGTGTGCCTTTGGGAAGGGATTCCTCTTTTGGCGTTGGAGTCCATTATGACTTGAGTCCATGCTAGGCCTCTGGATCGGGAAATTCTGATCAACATTGCTCAGGTGTAAAAATATTGATTGGTCAGCAACCGAGGCACGCAGGGGATGTAGTGAGAGGCACCCTATTAGTTGACCTTGGTCTTTTGAGCTATGGCGATTGGACAGTTCCCAAAGAGTGTCTTCAGGCTAGTCATGCAGGACCACATTGAGAAGGGAGCTGTGCACGTGCAATCCGCCGTTGTACTCAATAAAGCCGAGCCTCCGAAACTTATTCAGAAAGAAACTGACGCGAGAGCGAGTCGTGCCCACCATTTCGGCCAGCGTTTCCTGACTGATCTTTGCAATAGCGGCCTCGGGTTGTTTGTCTTTCCCGAAGTGCGCCAGCAATAATAGAACCCTGGCCAGCCGCTTCTCGCTTGAATTAAAGAGTTGGTCCACCAAGTCCTCTTGGATTCGAATGTTGCGAGACAGGAGATAACCCATGAATAGCTCAGAAAATACAGGTTGGTGATGCAGCACGTCGATCATGGCCTGCTTCTCAATGCGAACGATCGTGGCGTGCTCAATAGTAGTCGTAGTCGCCATGCGCAGACTCTCGCCTGCGAGGCACGCTTCACCAAAAAAGCTGTCCGGCTCTAGAATCGCGACAATAGCCTCTTTTCCTTGTTGGGACAGGACCGTCAGCTTGACCTTGCCATTCTGGACATAGAAGACGGCATCCGCCACATCCCCTTGCGAGAAAATAATTTGGTTCTTTGGGGACTTGAGGATCGTTTTCCCGCTGCCGACTTTTGCGAGAAAGGCCTTGGGATTAAACGGCGTGGGTTGTTTTTTGCCTGCCATAGACGTCCTCTATTCAGGTTCGATGCGATTGATGAGGAGCGGAGGACGGCTCAAAGGAATAGGTTCATCATGCACCGACCTCGCGTTAAATGCAACAATCCGAGCTGCCAGGAGAGTGTGCCGGGTTCGCCTGATCTGTTGTTATTGCGAACGTTCCAATGATGCATTTGAAAGGATAGTCCGATAGACCGTTAACCCCCTATCTCCGAATACCATGGAGCCTGGCTGAGAGAGGCGAGCTGGAGGGGCCTGATCTTTGATGGGAAGACACATTGGTGTGTACAGGCACGGTTTCTAACCGCTTGTTTATGTCTGGAGTGACCAGCTCGTGACAACTCGAAGAGCCAAGATGCCTACCGTTCAATCCGCTCCCGGCGCGCCGCCTCGGGCGCGGATCCTTTTGGCTGAGGACAATACGGTCAATCAGAAACTCGTGGTGAGACTACTGGAGCGGTCGGGATACTGTGTGGACGTGGCGAACAATGGGCGTGAGGCCCTGGATGCGTTCAATCAACGGCCTTACGACATCATCTTGATGGACTGCCAGATGCCGCAGATGGATGGTCTTACAGCCGCGGCTGAAATACGCCGCCGTGAAGGCATCCTGACCCACACGCCGATTATCGCCCTCACGGCAAACTCGCAGCAGCAGGACCGGCAGCTTTGTCGGGACGTGGGGATGGATGACTATCTGTCCAAACCGTTCCACTGGGATGCCTTGTTTGACGTGGTGGAGCGCTGGCTGCCGAAGAGGGTTAGGCGGCCTTTGGATACCCCACCGGTTCAGGGAGCTTCGACCGGTGTTGGTGCCACGTGTTCACTACCGCATCTCGACCACGAGGTGTTGGCGGAATTGCAGGAACTCAACGGTGACGATGATCCAGCCTTTTTCCAGACCCTCATCATGAATTTTCTTTCTGATACCGCACAACATGTGACGGACATGCTCAGAGCGTTCACAACTCGTGATGTCGGTGAGCTCAAACGAAAGGCCCATTATTTAAAAGGAACATGCGGAAACCTCGGGGCTAAGCGTCTTGGCACGTTCTCCAAAGAATTGCAGACCGCCGCGGAGGCGGGGGATCTTGGCTTAGCGGGCGCCCTCTTGACACAGATTGAGGCGGATGTGCCCATACTGAAGCAGGCCCTCATGGCTGAGCTGAATAGGAAGGAAAGGGAGGATGCTCAGAGTGCGCCGATGCGCCCGTGGCCTCAGAGCATCCTCATTGTCGAGGACGAACGGAATATGCGCATGATTATCAAGCGAATTGTCATGCGGCTGGGGTGCAAGCGTGTGCAAGATGCCTTCGATGGGACACGCGCCCTCGCATTGCTCAAGCAGGGGCCGGTCGAACTAGTGATCACTGACTGGGAATATGCCGTCGATGGATGGCCTACAACTTCTACGTTACATGCAGCAGGACAGCCATCTCAGGCAGATCCCCGTGCTGTTCTTAAGTGGCGATGCCGAGGTTCATCGCGTGCAAGAAGCCATCAGTGCGGCGCCCGAGCGCAACTGGAACATGGCG
>JBDUAJ010000180.1:0-5554 GCA_040004695.1 Nitrospirales bacterium
AGTGGCAGATAAATCCGGGTCGGCTCGTCCGGTCACCGCCATCTGTGCATGTCCAGACTTGACCAGTGCAACCGGATTGGCATATTGATCCCATTGAATGTCTACGACGCTCCCAACGTGTCCCTTCTCAAACGCTCGAGCCAACCGCTCGATGGTTGGAAGCTCAGGGCCATTCCCGACGATGATCATTGAACCGATCTCTTTTGTCACGGCGGCCCCAACCGGTCCGGTCGTCGCAACGAGAAGACTCAGGCTCATGATGACACTGATGAACATCGCCGACTCCCGCTCCGTTAACAGTACTTTTTTACTGCACCTTCACCGTCAGCCGGTCCCCGCGGTCCACGGTGTCCCGTACCGATGTCGTCCACCCAGGGGACCTGATGAGTGGGTACGACCTTGATCGCAGGCGCAACGCTCGGTGTCGAATGAGCTTTTTTCAACATCCTGCTAGACCGTACGATTGACGTGACCTTGTAGTCGCGGCTCATAGCGCCTCGGTTCCTGGCGACCCTTTCGATTAGCCGCAATGACCGCATCGATGACTTCCCCGCAGAGGAGGCATTGCCATCCGCTGGAGCAGCGGCTCGAGCCCTCCGCATCTTCTAACTTGGTCGGCACCATCAGGCCATGACAACGAAGGCAGTTCATGTGGCAACCCTTTCAGGATGGAATAGTTACTGTCAATGGCGGTGCGGCACGCCTGTCCGAGACCGACATCCTGCAGCGCGCGGTGGAACCGATCTGTGTACCGGTGGCGGCATGATGTGCACAGGAGCTCCTATCGTAACATGTCGATGCAGGCACGCGTTGGCGTAGACTTGAAATCAGGCGCGCGAGGCGGACGCGGGACGCGCGAGAGAATAGGAAAGTCGTCAGCGTGGCTCAGTACGTCATAGCTTCAGCCTACTCGCAAAGAGACAGTCTCGTCAATGTGCCGCTGCGCAAGATCGGACCCCATGGATTGGCTGACATTTCTCTTCGGCCCTACATTAGATTTCCAGCACCAGGCCAATTTCCACGACTTGTTCTGAGGGCAGATGAAAGAACGAACTGGCCCGCTGCGAGTTGCGGCTTAAGAATACAAACATCTTTTCACGCCACAGCGCCATGCCCGGCTTCGGTGTGGCCAGGAAGGTGAGACGACTTAAAAAAAACGTCGTCTCCGTCAACGGAATGATCAACCCTGCTTTCCGGCAATGCGCGAGCACATCCGGTACATCAGGCGTGTCCATGAAACCGTAATGCGCGATGATTTGCTGCGCATCCTTGGCAATCGGCTTCAACTCACAGCGTTGTTGCTGCGGCAAATGAGGGACGGCTTCGGTTACGACCGTCAGAAAGATCAGGTGTTCGTGGAGGACCTTGTTGTGTCGAACATTTTGGGCAAGCGCAAGAGGCGTCGCACCCGGATGTTGGACGAGAAAGACCCCATAGCCCGGCACTCTCGCTATCCCAGGCGTGACCGTCTTGAGAAACTCCGCCAAGGGAGGCGCAGCGGACTGAAGATAGCCGCTGACAATGGCTCGGCCTCGATGCCAGGTCGTCATGAGGGTCACAGTGGCCAGGCCGAGCACCAAGGGCATCCAGCCCCCGTGAGGAATTTTTAAAATATTAGCGCTGAAGAAGACCGCGTCGACCGACAGAAACAGAGCCATGACACACGTCGTGACAAGGAAGTTCCAATGCCAGACGTATCGCGCCACGCGATACACGAGCAGGGTGGTGATGAGCATGGTGATGGAGACGGCAATACCATACGCGGCCGCGAGGTGGCTGGATGCCCCAAACAGCAGGACCAGTCCAATGGTCCCGACCAACAAAGCTTGGTTCATGGCCGGCACAAAGATCTGCCCGATATGCTGCGCCGACGTGTGCTGAATGCGGAGAAAGGGAAGATATCCAAGCTGCACGGCCTGATGGGTCAGTGAAAAGGCTCCGGTAATCATCGCTTGTGACGCAATGACAGTGGCCGCCATCGACAACAAGACCATCGGATACAAAAGCGCCTGCGGAGCCAACAGGTAAAACGGATTCGCAATCGCCGTGGGATCTCGGATCAGCAGGGCACCTTGCCCGAGGTATTGCAACAGGAGGGCCGGCAGAACGATCGCAAACCAACCCACTTGAATTGGACGTTTTCCACAGGGCCCCATATCGGCATACAGGGCCTCAGCACCGGTGAGGACGAGAAAGACCCCGCCCAAGACCGGAAACGCCTCGGCTGCATTGTGCACCAGAAACCGGATGCCGTAGGCAGGATTCAGGGCGAAGAGCACGTGGGGCGTCTGCCCTATACTCATCACGCCCAGCAGGGCAATCGTACTGAACCACAGGAGCATGATCGGTCCGAATAGCTTTCCCACTTTCGCCACGCCCCGATGCTGCATGTAGAAAAGGAGACATAAAATGACAACGGTGATCGGGATGACATAGGACGAGAACAAGGGAGTGGCGATTTCCAGGCCCTCAACAGCACTCAAGACCGAAATAGCCGGTGTAATGATCCCATCTCCATAGAGAAAAGCCGCCCCGATCAAACCGAGGATAACGACAATCCCAAGCCGGCCGTGGATCCGTGGAGGTCGCTGTCGTCCGCTGAGCGCCATTAAGGCGAGAATGCCTCCCTCGCCTTCATTGTCGGCCTGCATGACAAACATGATGTACTTCAGGGTCACGACCAGGATGAGGGACCAGATAATCAAGGAGAGGACACCCAGCACATTGTCGGTACTTACCGCAATGCCATGCGACTCATAAAAGCACATGCGCAGGGCATAGAGCGGGCTGGTTCCGATATCGCCATAGACGATTCCCAGTGCCGTGAGGGTCAGGATCGACAGCTTGCGGTCCTTAACGGCCTGTTCCATCAGCAGAGTATCTGGCGTTCTCGGTGAGCGTGGGAGGTTGAATATACGGCGGTTGCCCGGCGGGAAAACTATATCAGCTTGCTAAGCTCGGGACAATGGGCTCGGCAGGTAAGGTGTCAATCGGCACTATAAGCAGACACCCCCACCTTTTCACATTCTCTTCGCATTCGCTGTTCCTCGCTCCATGGTCTCATTGCTTGACGCCCTTCTCACGACCGCGTAGTATGACTGTGACGTTCTAAGCTCCGCTGACTGTCCGATTGTTCGCGCTCCTTCGTCTTACTCCGCGCGATTGATTCCCGGTCTCCGCCGCTTCCTACGCCAACGCGTTTTCTCACTCGACCAGCTGGATCGTCGCCCTCTCTCGTCCCAGGTGTCCTAATCCAGAAAGAGCTGGGCCGAGTGACAGACATCCATCACAACAAGTCAGCCCGATCCACCCACTGCTGGTAGCCGAGCCGTCCTCGACAAGAGAGACGCCGGCCACTGAGACTGATAAGGAGAGAAACCATGACGCCTGAAGAGCAAATGACGAAAATGACAAAAGCGATCAATCAAGCCATCAAGGTGATGGGCGACCGGTTCGGATCCACGGAGGCTGACGTCGCGAGGGCGATTCAGGACCTGAAGGAGTCGATGCAGAAATCGCCGTCGGCGCAGGCGGCCCCGCCGACGCAGACCGCGGCGGCACCAGTCTCGGCATGAAATCCAGTCGGCTCATTCCTGTCTGCGATATCAACCACATTATGAGTGTGATCGCGACGCAACCGACGAAGAGGAGAACGATATGAATGGTCACTTAGCCGTGCATAGTCACATCGATATCACGCAAACTCTCGTGCGACTGTACATATTCCTTGCCCAAACCTTAGACCGCGCGCTGAATGCGACCACGGGGCAATCCTTTCCGGAGCACGAACTCCAGTCCCAACTGGCATCGGCACGCTCCGAAGTGATGGCCATGCTTTCGGTGAACCGGGTCGTCAAGGAGAAGGTGGACGAAGAGTGTAGTCGAGTGCGCTCACTCGTCGGGGCCTGCCTCAAGGGAGGAGCGAGTAAGACGGCCGCGTTAGATGAGTTGCAATCGGAGCGGGACGCACTGAAAACGAAAACCGCGGTCTTGAGTGATTTGCTCGCCGTCTTCCGCGCCGTGTGATCTGCTGCCGCTATTCCGGAAAGCACCGCGGGCTTTGTTGCGGGCAGCCATACCAGGTCGATGGACCAATTTGTTGCTGATTTTGTCGCATATCCCATGGGCCGGGCTGTCGGCGTTGCATGCTGGGATCATAGGGGTCGCGTTGTCCATATGACGAGGGATGATTTCTCTCGGCCATGCGCTCGTTGGCACACGCCCCTACGCCTATGAAGACCCCCGCAGCTAGAGTCATGAGCACTAGCCTCCTGAATATCATGGTGTTTCCCTCCGTACGTTCCCGATCTTGCAAGAGCCTCTCCCGCCATTGTCCATGATCTAGGCATGAAACGCTGTAGGTACAAATGACGTTGGGAGCCGGACACACTTCGATAAAGATTTTTTTGGGCAAGAGTCGTTTTACAGGAACGTTCCAAGTTGACCGGACCTTCTCGTTGAGCGTACAGTCACAATCGTACATCGGACGTTCCGAGCTACGCTGACTGTCCTGTCCCTCGCGCCTTTGCACTTGCTTTTCGGGCGATCGATTCCTCAGTCTTCGCTGCTCTCTACGCAAGATTTTTCTTCGCTCCACGTGCCCCTACGATGCCACGATGAGATCACACAGGCGCGCGCTGAAGGAAACGATCGCTTAGTCGCGTCAGAGGCCTCGCGCCGCAGCGCCACCATGATGGCCTGTCCAACAAGGAGACGCTATGGATACCATTCGACTCATCCGGCACCTGGTCGTGGTGGCCTCGCTCACGCTGATCGCTGGAGTGGCGATCGGGCCGGCACAGGCTGTGGATAAGCATATGAAAGCCGCCGCGCCGGAGAGCGGGCTGAGCATCACGGCATCCGGCGCCGTGGAGGACAACTTGAAAACCTGTATGGGAAGAATTCCCAAGAACGCCAGCGTCGGTCAACGCATGATGGCTGAACAAGGCTGCGAGCGTGACCAGGAGACTCGTAAGTCGCTCGACGCTGTGCCCGGGCGCTAACTCTGCATCGATGTAAACAGACGTCCGCGTCTGGGACGGTTGTTCTGCGGCACGCGCAGAGGGGTGGGCATGCACTCCCGCGCGCGTCGCGTCTAGAGGGCATGAACCACAATATCAGCGTCACCAATGGAAGATTAGGACATGAGAATTTATGTAGGCGGCTTTTCACCAGTCATCAGCAATGATCAGTTACGAACGTTGTTTTCGCTTCATGGCAGTGTGACGTCTGCGCAAGTGCTCATGAACAAGCATACTGGCCAGTCGAGAGGGTTTGGTTTTATCGAGATGGGCTCGGTCGAGGAAACGCACAGCGCCATTGCGGCGCTCAATGGCACCGATTTAGAAGGTCATACGCTCCGCTGCTTCGCAGTCTAATATAAGCTGGAGTCTTAAGCCCGTATGGTTCAAGAACACCTACTACAGCGGCCGATCCTCTCGCCCGGGCGGGACTTTTCTCGTTCGGTCTCCTCGACGGACCGCAAAATGGCGAAGGTATAAGAACCGGCCGGCTCACGAAGACACGGCCCGCTCACCATCTCGCGGGCGTCCAC
>JBDUAJ010000024.1:0-18713 GCA_040004695.1 Nitrospirales bacterium
TCAATATTGGCGTGAGTCCCATCGATGGGCAATGGGGTATTCTAGGACAAGGCGGGTACAACTATACGAATGCCGGCGGCTTCTGGCACATCGCCGGCGGCGTGGTCGATATGGATGCCTACGAGAACTGGGATCCCATCATCGGCAATGGAAACCCTTCAGGAACGTTCGATTTTTTTACCGTCGCCGTCCATGAGGCCGGGCATGCCCTAGGCTTAGATCACAGCGGGAATGGCATTGATCTCATGTATCCCTATTACACGGGCGAAAAAGTCTGGCCCTCCGCGACGGATGTGGCCAATATTCAATCGCTCTATGGAGCCGGGCCATCGAACGGGGGAACGGGAAAGTTTGCCTCGCTTGAAACGGTCCCGGAGCCATCGACCATCCTCCTGGTCGGCATAGGACTGATCATCCTTGTTTTGACGAGGCATCGGATCTCTCCACCTCGTCAGTCTCACTCAGTGTGTAACGGCTCGCGCTCTCACCGTACATTGCTGGCCTAGGTTTTCACAGCGCTCTTTCACTAAAAAACCGTTTCACCAGCTCAGCCTCACTTTTCATACCTCTTGCCCCCCGAAGGACATCCTCCTGATCTTTTGCTATCCTTGTCTGGTGGTCGTTGAAGAGCAAGAGGAATAATGCCAATCGGCCGCTCGCACATACTGCTGGCGCTTCTGTGTCTCGCGGCTCTGCCGGACATCGTGCGAAGCGACGCGCCGACACGTCCTTTTTGGACAGAACAAGCGATGTTTCGATTCGGAGACGAACTCTTTTTTACGGGACGGGCGTCTTGTGCGCGGAGAGCCGAAGAAGGGCGACAAAAAGCGTATGAGGCCGCCGTTCAAGAAGTGTTGAATTACACGCAGGCCCGCAGGCTCACGGGTGTGCCGATCGAGACACAGATGCTGTTCGAAGAATCAGGTACGACGACCGGCTGCCCGTCGGGAACCGTCACCGTATGGAGGCTGCTGCGGATTTTGAAAGTGCCGCTCGAAGCGCTTGCCAAGCGCGACCGGCAATCTGTTCTTCAGATCGGCTCGGAAACGGAACCGACATTTCAACCCATACGGGATTTGACGCTTCGAGCCGGCATGACACGGGAAGAAATCCGCGAACGGTTTGGACAGCCGCGATCCGTCATGATGCGACGCAGCTCTCGGGAAGTGCAATATGACTATGCTCGTTTCGGATTGACACTCACGGTTGACGATGAGGGAAAGCTCCTTCGCTGGCAGCTCGCGGCCCCGCAATCCGCCACGGCCTCACGCACCTCGCCGCTAAACTGGCCCCTTCAGCCGACAGACCCGGCTGTCAAGGCCGATCTAAACCGGGAACCGACGCTCGACCTGACCGATCGACTGCGGGAGTTGGAAACCCGCGGTCATCAGGAATTGGAAAAGGATGCCAGAATAATCTGCTCACGGCGATGGCCACGACACGCCGCCCTCCAGCACACCTGCGAACCATACGAATATGAACATCTGAAATTGATCGAACAGCAGGTCGGTCGCGAGCAGCACGCACACTGACATTCCATGGACATCACGCTGATCATTGGGTTGATCGCAGGTCTCTCGACCACCCTTGCCTTCATGCCACAACCTCACTGAATCCAAAATCGATCGTTCTCGCTTCAGTAGTCGGTCGAGAGCTGAAAATATCGATCTCGAGAAAGTGATCCAACGGCTGCAGAAGGCGCGCTCTCGCAAGGGCTCAATCCATTCCGGCGTGTGCTGCTTTATTCCCTCCTCGCTTGTTTCGGCCGGTCATTCGGGCGGTTCAGGCTTTCGTTCCGCTACGCACCAGCATATCGAGACATTTCGCTACTAAACCGGTCCACCCCGTTTGATGGCTGGCGCCGATGCCGGCCCCATTGTCACCATGGAAGTATTCGTAAAAGAGGAGCAGGTCCCGCCAGTGCGGATCCGACTGAAACTTTTCCGTGCCGCCATATACCGGCCGGCGGCCGTCCGGCCCACGGAGAAAGAGATGCGTGAGTCGACGCGATAAGTCATTGGCGACATCGCCCAAATGCATGTGACGATTCGATCCGACCGGGCACTCCACTTGATAGCCATCGCCCAAAAAATAATGAAATTTTTGGAGCGATTCGATAAGCAGATAATTCACCGGGAACCAGACGGGCCCGCGCCAGTTGGAATTGCCGCCGAACAGGCCGGTGCTGGCTTCGGCCGGCTCATAATCCACTCGATATTCCGTTCCCATGACGGGCAGCGTATACGGATGTTCTCGATGAAACTGCGAGAGAGCCCGAATGCCGTACGGGGACAGAAATTCTTTTTCATCGAGCATGTATCGCAGCACGCTGCGAAGGCGCTGGCAATTGACCAGAGAGAGAAACCGGCGCACTCCGTGGTCATGGGATTGTGTTTCCACGTGTGAACCGAATTCCGGCCGGTTCTCGATGAACCATTGCATGCGATGCTTGAAACGCGGCAATTGATCCACCAACTCGGAATCCAACGTCTCGACTGCGAAGAGAGGGATGAGCCCGACGATCGATCGGACTTTTAGCGGCAGGTTGCGTCCGTCAGGCAGGTGCAGCACATCATAAAAGAAGCCATCCTCTCGATTCCATAATTCAAGTTCTTCTTCCCCGATTCGGTTGATGGCTCTGCAAATATAGACAAAATGTTCGAAAAACTTGCTCGCCATGTCTTCATACGCATTGTTCTCGCGGGCTAACTCCATCGCCATGACGAGCATATTCAGGCAGTACATGCCCATCCAGCTTGTGGCATCAGATTGTTCGATATGACCCCCGGTCGGCAGAGGCTTGCTCCGATCGAAGACGCCAATGTTATCCAGGCCTAAAAATCCGCCCTGGAAAATATTTCGACCGTCCGCATCTTTGCGATTGACCCACCAGGTGAAATTGAGCAGGAGCTTCTGAAAGACGCGCTCGAGAAAACGACGATCCCCGACCCCACGACGTTTCTTCTCAATCTTGTACACCCGCCAGGCCGCCCAGGCGTGCACCGGCGGATTGACGTCCCCCAACGCCCACTCATAGGCCGGCAACTGACCGTTCGGATGCATGTACCATTCTCGCAAAAGCAGGATGAGTTGTTCTTTGGCAAAGGTGGAATCGACCAGTGCCAATGGAACGCAGTGAAAGGCCAAATCCCATGCGGCATACCAGGGATATTCCCATTTATCGGGCATCGAGATGACATCCGCGTTATAGAGATGCGTCCAGTCTGAATTGCGTCCATGAAGCCGACTTCGCGGAGGGTCCGGTTCTCCGGGATCGCCGCGCAACCATCGACTCACTTCATAATGATAAAACTGTTTACTCCACAAAAGTCCGGCAAAGGATTGACGCTGCACTCGTCGCGCATCCTCCGACAGTCCATCCGGCTCCAGCTCGCGGTAAAACTCATCGGCCTCCTGTCGGCGTTGCACGAAAGTCTGATTGAACCGGTTTCCGAAGAACGAATCCGTCGTCTCTACATCCGTCAATCGCAGTTGAAGGGTAGTAGTCTGTCCGGGTCCGATCGTCAATACGTACTGTGCAGTGGCCTTGGACCCAATCTGAAGCGGATTGACCGCATCCTTTCGACCACCAACGATATAGTCATTGATCCCGTCTTTCACATAGAGCGAACTGTTTTCGCTGCCATAGAGCCGCTGCGCATTCGTCTCATTTTCTGTAAAAAGCAGGGGGGGTGCCCCCTCACACAGCAAGCGCCGGCAACCGTAATAGTCGTGGGCGAGTTCGATCACGCTCATGCCGTTGCCGCTCTCGGGCCTAGCGTCACCTTGCCTGACCCTCGGGCGCCGAACATCGAGTCCCCAGGACCAGGTGTTGCGGAACCAAATGGTCGGCAATACGGTAAGTTCCGCCAACTCAGGTCCCCGATTCACAATGTCGATGCGGATGAGAAGATCATCGCAAGCCGCTTTCGCATATTCCACGAAGACATCGAAATAGCGGTCCTCATCGAAAACACCGGTCTCCATGAGCTCAAATTCCGGTTCGCCCCGCCCGCGCCGCCGGTTCTCCTCGACCAGGCGGGCATACGGAAATTCCGTCTGTGGATACTTGTACAGGTACTTCATGTAGGAGTGGGTCGGCGTGGAGTCGAGATAAAAATAATACTCTTTCACGTCCTCGCCATGGTTGCCCTCATGGCCGGTTAGCCCGAACAGGCGTTCTTTGACAATCGGATCTCGGCCGTTCCACAAGGCCAGCGCGAAGCAAATAAATTGATGGCGATCCGAAATGCCGGCGAGCCCATCTTCATTCCATCGATAGGCCTTGGAGCGTGCATGGTCATGGGAAAGATATTCCCACGCCGTCCCGTAAGGACTGTAATCTTCGCGTACGGTGCCCCACGCCCGTTCGCTCAGATAGGGCCCCCAACGCTTCCAGTGAGTCTTCCGATTCGCGCTCTCTTCCAACCGCGTTGCTTCAGCCGTGAGGCGGTGAGAGGGCTTGATCATCACAATCCTTTCGCACGAGGTATGGTGTGTGGCATGACGAAGAGATCGGCATATCCGTCAACACGTCCAACGATAACCGAAGGACTTCACCGAGGGACCAGGCCTGAAAGGGACATCCTCGGGGCGTATGGGGCGGCTCGGCGTCGGCAATTTCAGAGATGTGGCCGAGGCCCGCCTCGTGGAGATGGGACAGTATGGGCTGGAGATATTGCTCCCGCGCCGTTTTCTTTGCTGCCGGCGTATCGCCATGCACCCGGACCCAGGCTTCAATAAACGGCCCCGCCAACCAAGGCCACACCGTGCCTTGATGGTAGGCGCCGTCTCGCTCACGGACTCCGCCGTGATACTGCCTCACATAGGCTGGATCGCCAGGCGCCAAGGACCGCAATCCCATCGGTGTCCAGAGGCGTTGTTCGACAACCTGGACGATCTGTTGAGCCCGTGCGCCTTGAAGAAGTGGGAATGGCAGACCCCCCACGGCAAAGATCTGATTGGGACGGCAGGACGCATCGACGGTTCCTGGACGGTGACCGCAATCAACGACATCATAGAGAAAGCCGCTCGACTCATTCCAGAAACGTTCCTCAAATGCCGCCATGCCATGTTGCAATGGCTCATTCCATTGATCGGACAGGGCACGGCCGATCTTGAGCGCATTGAGCCAGAGCGCCTGCACTTCAACCGGCTTGCCAATACGCGGCGTCACCACCCACTCACCGACTTTCGCATCCATCCAGGTCAGTTGTGTGCCGGGCTGACCCGCGGCCAGCAGTCCATCCCTGTCCAGATGAATGCCAAACCGTGTGCCTTCGGCATAGCCGGTGAGAATCGATTCAATCGCCTGATAGAGAATGGTTCGGTCTTCCCCGCGGACTTGCTTCCCCTTCTGCTTGGCGGCCTGCAGAAATTCATGGATGGCGATGACATACCACAGCGACGCATCCACCGAATTAAATTCCGGCTCATTGATTGCGTCCGGGAAACGGTTCGGCACCATCCCTTCGGAGACGGTCCCGGCCCATCGAAGTAAAATCTCACATGCGACGTCCAAGCGTCCCGTCGCTAGACAAAGCCCTCGCATCGCAATGAAGGTATCCCGGCCCCAATCGGTAAACCACGGATAGCCGGCAATAATGGTCTTGCCTCGACTCGTTATACCGTCCCCTCCAGCGCGGTTCGTCACGCGGCGCTGCTGAGTGCGTACCACATACGCGTCGGCGGCTAGATGCAGCGGGGTTAGGAACCGCTTGCGGCGTTGCTGTTCGGTCACGCGGAGCGACTGCACATACTCCTCTGTACCAATGCGTGGAGCGCGAGGCCGAGCTCCTGCGATCTCAGCCGCCAGAATCCATACCGCTTCACTCGTCTCACCCGCCCGCCTCGGACGCCGTTTCACCCGCCCGCCCCGGGTCTCTGAAGGGAGACTTTCTTCCCGTTGGATGCGTCCCGTTCCCGGTGACAGATCCCATCGAAATTCTCCAGGAGAGGCGAGATCCTCCGTGTCGTCGAGGCCGCGTCCGCGCTCTTCAGCATACTGAAAGTTTCGATACCAGTCAGGCTGATGGCGATACGAGCCATTCGAGATACAGGCAATGCCTGGTAATTCAACGTAGGGGCGCCAGATCAATTGTGAGTGCCGTGCTTCAGGCGCAAACCGGAAAACCGTGTTTTCGTGATGCAGTTCGTGATAATTACGACCTGACAAGAATGGCCGGACGACCAAAGTCACGCGGCAGGTCGCATCTCGTACCCGCCAAGAGAGCACCGTCATTGAACAGCCATGCGGCACAAAGAGCTCATGGTCTATCCGGGTGCCATCTTCTAACCGATAGGTCCACCGGGGCCATGGATGTTGCTCGAATGATTCGATCCGCTGAACACCATTCGGGGAAATGACATCAGGAGTGTAGCGATGCGATGAGAGGGCAAACACTCCGGTTGGAGCTTCTATCCAGGCATCATAGCCGTTGACCAGCACGACCCGGTTTGTGGGCGGCGTCATTGCGGTCAGCAAGAGAGCGTGATACCGGCGCGTCCGTATCCCGGCGACCGTCCCGCAGGCAAAACCGCCTAGACCATCGGCTTCCAGCCATTCCTCATGGCTCATGCACTCAAGATCCAAGAACGCCCTCCAGTCGAGCTGAGAGCCGGCCCGCGTCCCGTCGTTTTGAGAACGACAGACTCGATTGCACACCATTGTCGCAGGTTAAATTGATTTGTGACAGCGAGTATTTTGAGGAGAAAGATCGGGGTGGGTGTCGAGCCTAGATAAGCCAGCCGGCTAGGCAGACCCCACTGTCAGGGAATCGCCGATTGGCGCGGAGCGAGAGGAAAAGTGCCAGTGGTTAATTCCAGGTCACTCCATCCTGGTTAATAAGAAAATCGACCAGTTCAATGCTGTCACGCAAGGCAAGTTGAGCCGCTTCCGACATGGGGAGGATGGCCCCCACGGGTCTTCCCGCTTCCATATCATCAAGCGGCGGAATGCCTTCAGAATTCATGGTCTCATGTTCGGATCGGTAGCTGGCCATCAATCACTCCTTCGATAGACGGTGGAAGCCAGTCAGTGCCGTCGATTTCATCATACCATACGAATGCTGCTTGTATAGAAGTGGGATGGACATCAGCTGAGGGCAACCTGATGGATGGATCGACTCGCTTACTCCACGGGTGGTAAGGCGCCAAGGTAAGCGAACTTCCCAACGCGCACGAGTCGGCTGTCGCGCGTGAGACGAAAATCATCGCGGCTGGAATCGACAAACTGCGGCTCCGCGATCACATCCGTCTCGGATTTTAATTCAGGCGCGGGGGTCGGAGCATCACCGGCTTGTATATAATTATGTGCACTGTTATGAACGGCATTGTAAGACAGTGTGGGATGACTGGATGGCGCGATCAAAAATCCGACTTGGTTCAGGCCCACGACATTCCCGGAGGCCTCTCCCCGGGCAGTATTGAGAAAGGCGACCCCACCGCCATTCTTGGTGATGGTATTGCTGATCAGCACCACCTTCGCATTGTCCGTCACGATCACCCCTTCGAAGAGATTGCGCGTGATGACGTTCCGTTCCATCTGAATAGTGGATTTGCCCGCCACCGTCACGCCATGATCGTTGTCATGAATGAGATTGCCGACTAAGACCGCTTGTGAGTCCGCGAATTGAACCCCGGTTGTTTCACTGCCGCCAATGCTACAGCGCTCGATACGGACATCCTGCACCTGCTGCCCAAAGAGCATGCCATTAATCCGAACGTCATGGAGCACGATGCTTTTGCCATTAAAAATGCCCATCGCATGGCCGCCATGTTCACGGATGGTCATGCCGCTGATTTCGATCTGCGTCGCACCATACGGCCATTTGCCGATGTGAAACACACCGACTCGCTCACGTCCCAGCACGGTGACCTTCTCGACTCCATCGCCGATGAGCCGCAAACGGTCCTTACTATGAATCGTGACGTCTTCCTGATACTCGCCGGCCTTAATGCGGATGGTGTCACCACTCTTGGCGTCATCGACCGCCTCTTGAATCGAGGTATACTGGCCGCTGCCGTCACGCGCCACAATGACCGTGCGTGGTTCACGCCCTTTTGGTGCCGGTTCGACATCCTGCCCCCACACCGCGACCGTGCCGGCACTCCACATTATTATTGTGATCGCCAGGAGTACCCACGCAGGCCGACGCGGCGAAAGCCGCCTATACGTTCGTCTCATTTCCATCTCTGGTGCCATCACTCCAGCAAGGTACTTCATTTTGTTGTGACCCGTAAAGGCCCCATGCTATCTTCCCACATGCTGCTGATAGGACTCACGGGCGGCGTGGCAACCGGCAAGAGCACTGTGGCGAAGCTGTTCAAGGAATGTGGAGCCGTGGTCATCGATGCCGATGCCCTCGCCCGGCAGGTCGTTCAACCGGGGAAACCTGCCTGGCGGGACATTGTCCGACTCTACGGCAAGCAGGTGCTCGACACCGATCGGACGCTGAACCGCCCGGCCTTAGCGCATATGGTCTTTCGGGATCCTCGCAAACTTCGCACTCTGAGCAGCATCATCCATCCCCGGGTGGCACGCGAACAATCACGGCTCACGCGAGACCTGGCGAGGAACGATCCCAACGTGATGATTGTGTATGACGTACCCCTCTTGTTTGAGGCGGGAGTCGACGAGCGGGTGGACCAGATCATCGTGGTGGTGACCGACCGAGAGACACAGATTACTCGACTGCAGCGCCGCAATCATCTGACGAGGGCCGACGCGCTGCGCCGGATACGGAGCCAAATGCCCCTCGCTCAAAAATCAAAACGGGCGGATTACCTTCTCGAAGGCACGTTACCGCTACCGGCGCTTAAACGGGCCGTGAAACGCGTGTATACGCAATTGCGACAAAGTTCGCAACTGCGGACATCTCCACGTAGGCTGAAGGGGGTTATTCGGAGACCGAGATCCCGGACATCTCTTCCGGAAGCATCACGGTGAGGGCGTATGGAGCGCTAGAGTCCTTGTGCGCAATGGCGACCAAGGTGCACACCTGAGGTTGCGAGTCCGGCGGAAGAGCCAGCAGTGCGGGAAACTTAATCCAAGGCGCAGTGATCTCCGCCTGCTCCACGTGGAGTCGAAGCGCAAGTAATACATCCCGGACACGCGTGCGGCATTCTTCGTCGGCCAGTTGATGAGAGGCTGTAATGCCCAGTTCCCACAGAGGCTTGCTGATGCCGACTGAGAGGCGCAGGCCGACTTGCTCCGCAATTGGGGAGACGTCAACGAGAATACCCGCCTCAATGGCTTCTTGGCGATTCAGGAGCTGCACCGGCGCCTGTTGTTGAGATTCCGTGACGGCCAGATCACGAGTCGTCACAGGCTCTTGGGGCGAAGAAACTAGTGCGGTTGAGACTTCGCTCTCATCGACACCTAGTTGAGACGGTGCGTTCTCTCCTAAGGCGATAATAATCCCTTCATAGACCTCTTGGGCTGCCGCCGACCAAGACGGATTGACGGGAAGTCCCCGAAAGGCTGCTTCCGCCGCTTTCTTCTCATCATATGTCAGTTCTCGTGACGCCATGCTCCAAAGATAACGCGACCTGCCGCCTTGTCAAGAGCATCTAATTTGCCTGGATCCCTCGGTCGTGCAACCATATGATGGCGTGTGGTAAATTGCCTTCTATGCAAAATGTGCTGATTATCGGTTCCGGTCCGGCAGGATTGACGGCTGCCATATACGCAGCTCGCGCCAACTTGAGGCCGGTGCTCATCGAAGGCACGCAAGCCGGCGGTCAACTCACGCTGACCACTGAAGTTGAAAACTATCCCGGCTTTCGCCACGCCATTCTGGGTCCCGATCTTATCAAAGAGATGCGGATGCAAGCGGAACGGTTTGGCACCGAGTTGAGGACCGGCGAGGTGACGTCCGTCGATCTCAAGAGCCAGCCCCTTCGTGTCCTGATTGAGGGTGAACAGATCATCGACACCAAAACCTTGATTATTGCCACCGGTGCCTCAGCTATCTGGCTCGGTATCCCTGGGGAAACCACATTGATGGGGCACGGGGTGTCGAGTTGCGCCACCTGCGATGGATTTTTCTTCCGCGGTCAGGAATTGGTCGTGGTGGGAGGAGGAGATACGGCCCTTGAAGAAGCTAACTTCCTCACGAGGTTCGCCAGTAGGGTATTCGTGGTCCATCGACGCGATAAACTCCGCGCATCGAAGATCATGCAAGATCGCGCCTTCAAGAATGAAAAAATCACATTCATGTGGAACACGGTGGTAGAGGAGATCGTTGGGAAGGATGTCGTGACAGGCGTTCGATTACGCAACGTCGTCACCGGTCAATCATCCGAACTGAAATGCGCCGGGGTCTTTGTGGCCATAGGCCACAGCCCGAATACACGTCTCTTTGAGGGACAGGTGGACATGGATGCCCGTGGCTATATCCTCACCAACAACGGGACGGCGACGAACGTGCCCGGTGTGTATGCGGCGGGAGACGTGCAAGACACCCGGTACCGGCAAGCCATTACTGCGGCCGGTTCCGGCTGTATGGCGGCGATGGACGCGGAGAAGTATCTGGAGTCGCTGGACAGCCATTGATCGAGGAGGGTGGTCGGGCGTCATCCGTGCTCGCAGACCGCCCACGATAGGAATGTCGTCGATCGATGCGCGCAATAGATGATCACCCCACCCACCCTCTTAGCTTGACTAAACGATTCCCGATACTGATGAATGAGAAGTGGTAGAAGGATGCGTTGCGCAATTATTCATTATCATGAACTGGCGCTGAAGGGGCGTAATCGGCCGTTCTTTGAACAGCGGCTGGTGCGGAACCTGCGCGTGGCAGTGCGCGATGTGGGCGGCAAGCAGGTGGATGCGTTACAAGGGCGCGTCCGTGTCATCTTGTCTCCTGACGCCTCATGGCCCCTCGTGCGAGATCGAATCTCAAGGGTCTTCGGTATCGCGAATTTCTCGCTCGCCCAATCGGCCCCCTTTGGCCAGGATGCTCCCCGCCTGCTCGATCCGTTGAAACACGCCATCGGCGAGGCCATCCAAAGCCTGCACTTCACTACCTTTCGTGTATCGGCAAAACGATCAGACAAGCGTTTCCCGTTGACATCCATGGATGTCGAGCGGGAGATCGGCGCGCATGTGTGTGAGCTAACCGGCAAGTCCGTCAACCTTCGCCGGCCAGACCTGACCGTTTACATCGAAACGCTCATCAAGGATTCGTATTACTTTCTCGAACGCGAAGAGGGACCTGGCGGTCTGCCTGTGGGAACCAGTGGGAAAGTCGCGTGCCTGCTTTCAGGGGGCATCGATTCCCCGGTCGCAGCTTTTCGCATGATAAAACGAGGGTGCCCCGCCATCTTCGTCCATTTCCACGGTCGCCCTTATGTCTCTCGCGCTTCAGAGGAAAAGGTTCGCGAACTGGCCGCCCTCCTGACCCGCTATCAATTTCAGTCGCGGTTGTACTTGGTGCCCTTCGGCGATATCCAACGACAGATCGTGTTGGGAGCGCCTGCCGCTTTTAGGATCGTGCTCTATCGACGGATGATGATCCGGATCGCGGAGGAGCTGGCGAGACGCGAACGTTGTTGGTCATTAGTGACCGGCGACAGTTTAGGACAGGTGGCATCCCAGACAGCGGAAAATCTCAGCGTCGTAGAAGAAGCCGCCGGTTTGCCGATCCTTCGTCCGCTGATCGGCATGGATAAGATCGAAATTACTGAGCAGGCCCAGCGGATCGGCACGTTTGAGACATCGATCGAGCCGGATCAAGATTGCTGCAGTCTCTTTGTCCCTCCGCATCCCAGCACCAGAACCGACATGGACCACATCAGAAAAGTTGAGCGAGGCTTCGACCTCATTGCGCTGGTCAAGCAAGGACTCGACCACACGGAACTCGTCGAGCTCACCTTTCCTACTCCATAACGTTATGTCACAGGTTCTGCATCTGAAGCACATCTGCCGGGGCGTGACTCGAAGCGGACCGCAATACCTCTATGTACCCATGGTCAGCGGATCGAAACAGAAATACGGCTTGACCCATGTCGATACTGAGCGTAGCATGCTATATGACGTTTTGAGCCTCGCTGGCTATTCTATTCGTCGCGGGGCATTGCCCCTCTCACGCGATTGATTCCCCGGTCTCGGCCGCACTAGCGCCAGAGTTCTCAATCCCGTCAATAAACCGAAGCGACGTCAGGACGCTGCACAAGACAAAGAGCGCACACCGCACGTATCCCGGCAACCATCACCTATGACTCAGATCGAGGTCACTATGTTGAATGAAGACAAATTCAAACGGACAGTAGAGAAACCGTGGGCGAGAATACCCGATGGCACAAAAGTCAGGCTCTCCAGTGACGGGCATGATGGTTGTGATGGCTTTATCGATGGCCTCACCGAGATCGTCAACAGCCCCAAACGTAATCCGGACGGCAAAACTCTCTACCGCCTGAATGTCGGAACGCCGCAGCGGCAGCTGGCCGCGGAAGCCGATCTGCTGATTCTCCTGGACCAGGAGGGACTGGTCCAGGTGATGGGCAAGAGCGTCCTGGAGTACCGCCGGTCCGTGACCGAACAGCTCCACCATACATTCGACGAAAGCCGGTTCGCGAAGATAGGGTGATGACTGTTCGTCCTCGTATCCATCCTGTGAGGGAATCTATTGTATGGCGAAAATGAATATCGATCCCGTCATGACGTTTCAAGACGGCTCACGGCTGCTGGTCAGTACGAAATATATCGGAGACGCGAACTTCAAATGCGAATTGTACGTGTCCACCCAATGTGACGAGAACAAATTAGAACTACGCATGGTCTCGCCCTATTCGATCGAAGCCACCACATGCCGTGAAGCGCAAGAGAAGGCGTATGTCCATGCCGTACGTCTCTATCCTCATGCGTCGGTTGATATGAAGAAACCTCCTTATTTAATCTGGCAGGGACCGGCTATTCCAATTGACCGATAGTCCAACCTGAGGGCCTTTCAGAAATCCTCGATTGTTTTCCGCATCCCTCCACACCCATAAGATGAATGCGCCCACCGTTCATTGACTTTCCTTCCTCGCTTCACAAATCTTCAGCCTCTCGCGTCGGTCCAGACCATCGATGCCGCAAGAGTGAGTATGCTACGATCATGAAGCTGGTCTTCGAATCGTGTATCTACGGTGGAACAGATGAAACTCTGGGTCTTGTTTTCGGGTGGATTCGTAGCCTTACTCATGCTGAGCGTTGCGGCTGCGCAGCCTCTCGGCGAATCGTCGGCCACGACCGAAACAACCTGTAATTTTGGGATGGCCAAGAATGCAAAGCGTCAAAGCTGCCACATCCCGATTCCCTCAGGTTGCGTGGTGGCCAACTTCCCCGGTACGACGAAGCCTTGGAGCAATATTTCAAAGGGCGGTTTGACCACGTGCCGCTTCAATGACAAAGAGACCGATTGGAAAACACGGATCACCGGCACGTGTAGCACATGCGCGACGTCCCATTGCTCTGCGAGATTTGCCGTCGTGTTTGATTGTTCAGCCGTTCTTCCTCCTCCAACCACCCAAGTACCAACTCCTCATCCATGACGCTTTCCCAAGCCATTAAGTACGAAGCCACCACGCTTGGCTTCGACGCCGTCGGCATCAGTCAGGTCCCCCTGCCCGATACCGCCGCCCTTCCTCTCCTCGATCGATTGCGGGAGTGGCTCCGGCAAGGCTATTGCGGCGCGATGGCGTGGATGAGTCGCGATCCAGAGCGTCGCGCTGATCCTCAACTCGTACTCCACGGCTGCCGATCCATCATCTCCGTCGGGATGAATTACTACACGGATCGACAGGCCGATGAAGCACCTGGCCATGGTCGAATCGCGCGTTATGCCTGGGGACAGGATTACCATGACGTGATGGGGCGCCGGCTTGAACAGCTAGCTGCGCGCATTCGTCATATGGCGCCGGCAGCGGAGACCCGCTGGTATGTCGATACCGGGCCCATCATGGAAAAAGCGTGGGCGCAGCAAGCCGGGCTGGGCTGGATCGGCAAACATTCCAATCTCGTATCGACCCGCTTCGGCTCCTGGCTGCTGTTGGGAGAAATTCTCACGACATTGGAGTTGGATCCCGATGAACCGGCCGTCGATCTCTGCGAATCCTGTACGCTGTGTATCCGCGCCTGTCCCACGGGCGCCATTACTGAGCCGTACGTCGTCGATGCCCGCCGCTGCATTTCCTACCTCACCATTGAACTGCCCCGTACCGGCGCTCCGGTCCCTGATGAATTCAGCGGCAAATTGGGGAACCGTATTTTCGGCTGCGATGACTGTCTCGATGTCTGCCCGTATAACGTCGAGGCAACGCCCACCGCCGAACCCGCGCTCCAACCGTCTTCCTACGCGCTGGCTCCCAAGCTGGCGGAATGCGCCGGCCTCACCGAATCTGAGTTTACGGCGCGTTTCCGCTACAGCCCCATCCGGCGGGCCAAGCATAGCGGATTTCTGCACAACGTCACGACAGCCCTTCTCAATAAGAGTGTTACAGATCGACGCCCAATCGCAACTGAAAATAGATAATCGTTCCACTCGCCGCACCCTTGCAGGACCTACTCCCATTGACTATAGTCTCAGAGGAAGGACTGAGCATTGCGATTCGGGCTCGACTTCGCCTTCTCAGCACTCAGTCCCCAGCACTAAATTATGCGCCCTGCCACTCTCCTCATCATCGAAGACGAAGAGCGCATGCGCCGCCTGCTCGAATTAGTCTTGAAGCAGGAGGGGTATGAACTTCTCTTAGCCGATTCCGGAGAAGAAGGTATTCGGCTCCTGAACAACGACGGTCGTATCGACCTGATTGTCACCGATCTTCAACTGGGCCGCACGTCCGGCCTCGACGTACTGGAAGCGGCGAAACGGCTGCTGCCCGGTGTCCCCGTCCTCATCATTACCGGATTCGGTACCGTCAAGTCGGCCGTCGAAGCTATGCAGAAAGGTGCCTATGATTACATCTCTAAACCTGTCGATCACGACGAATTAAAGATCGTCATCGCCCGGGCGCTGGCAGCGCGGCGGCTCTCTCAGGACTATCACGCCTTGCAGGCGGGCCTCCACGAACGCTTTGGATTTGAGCGAATCGTCGGACGATCTGCACCGCTGGAAGCAGTCAAACAACTGGCCATGGAGGTCGCCAAGACGGATGTCACCGTTTTGATTACCGGTGAAAGCGGAACGGGCAAGGAACTGCTGGCGCGCGCCATTCATTATGCCGGCCCTCGTGCGGCGGGACCACTGGTGGCGGTCAATTGCGGCGGTATTCCCGAGACCCTACTGGAATCAGAACTCTTCGGGTACGAAAAAGGCGCTTTTACCGACGCCAAGAAGGCGAAGCCCGGCCGATTCCAACTCGCCGATCGTGGCACGCTGTTTCTGGACGAAATCGGCGAGATGAGCCCGGCGGCGCAGTCGAAACTGCTGCGCGTGCTGGAAGATCATACCGTGGAGCCGTTAGGAGGCACACGAGGCATCAAGGTCGATATTCGCGTGATCGGCGCCACGAACCAAGATCTTGCGGATCTGATCAAAAAAGGTAAATTTCGGGAAGACCTGTACTACCGATTCAACGTGTGCCCTCTCCATATTCCGCCGCTGCGCGAGCGACGCGAAGACATTCCGGATCTTCTCGACGCCTTCCTGACCACAATCTGCCGCGAGCGCGGCCTCCGTCTTCGTGGTGTCTCACCCGAAGCGTTGGCGATCTTACAACGCCATCATTGGCCCGGCAATGTCCGCGAGCTGCACAATGTCGTCGAGTGGATCACGATGAGTTGTCGGGAAGGGGACATCAAGGCGGAGCATCTTCCGTCCGCCCTGCGGTCATTGGAAACTCCCACAGCGTTAGCCACCGCTCCATCCTCACCCGTCTCTCTCCTGTCATTTGGACTGTCCGTCGAAGAGGTCGAAAAGGCGATGTTGAAGGAAGCGCTGGAGAAAACGGGAGGAAATGTGTCGGAAGCCAGCCGCCTGCTCAAAGTCACACGCAACACGTTGCGGTATCGAATGGCCAAGTACCATCTGAGCGATCCTGAGCAGACATCCTGACGCAGGCGTTGGGGGACGCGTAGCGCCGGCACGTGGCAGCATGAGCCTTGACTTTCGTCATGGTCGGCGACATGATCGAGCCTTAGCCTTCTGGTTCCATACTCTCCTCCGTCCGGATCGTCGGAGTATGATGAAATACTCGCCCAGAACCGGCGGCCTGCAAAAGAAGTTTTTCGTGGCCCTCATGATTGCCGGCATTGTGCCCGGCATCGTGGCGCTCGTCGCCACCTATCTCTACAGCACCAGTAGTCTCAAACATTCCATCGGAAGCAGCTTCCAGGAAATCGCCCGGTCCACTGCCCTCCGGATCTCGGGTGCCGTCGATATGGAAATCGACCGCGCTAGGCAATTGGCGGCGGCCCCCGCCTTAGTGCGTCGCATCGTGGAGCTGTCCAACCGGCGTTACGACGGAAAAAATGACGACGAGATTCAGCAGCTTTTACGCGAAGGCTATTCTCCCACACTGCTGACTCAACTCAACAGTGGACGGCTTCCCGTGATTCAGACCATCAACTACCTGGCGGACTGGGCCCATGACAAAGGCCATTACGTCCGTGTGATCGTCGCCGACAATCATGGCGCCCTGGTCGCATCGAACGATGTCCACGCTCCCTATTTGAATGGACAGGAAACGTGGTGGCAGGAGGCCTTCGACAACGGCTTCGACACCGCCTACGTCAGCTCGCTCCATCTGGACCCCCAATTGAACGATTATGTCTTTGAAATCTCCGTGCCGATCACAGGCGACGATCATGACGAGCCGATCGGCGTGGTCGGCCTTATTCTCCGCCGTAAAGTTCTGATGGACACGATTTTACCGATCCATGTCGGCGAGACAGGCCACGGCATGTTGCTGGATACCGCCGGCACGCCGTTAGTCTGTCCCGTGCTTCCGCCCACGGAACATCTGATCCAGCACGTGTTGATCAATCAGCTCGCTCAGGATCGTCCTCTTTGGCTGGTCGCCGATGATGACGCGCACGGCGGCCACAATTCCATTATCGGAGCCGCCCCGGTCCGTTTTTCCTACCGGCTCACGCCGCTCAGCCTGGGAGGCCAACGCTGGTTTGCCTTCGTGCGCCAACAGCCTGAAGAAACCTACGCACCCATCTATTCCTTGCTGCTGACCGTGGGCCTGATTGGGTTCGGGCTCGTCGTCGTCCTCGCCTCACTGGGCTTTGGGGTAGGTTATAAGATTGTGAAACCCATTCTTGCGCTGCGACGAGAGGCCGAGACCTTACGACGCGACATGCTGGCGCGCTCGTCGGGCACGATACCTGCGCCCCCGGCCCTTCCCGAGCCATCGGTAGAGATCCGCACCGGTGATGAAATTGAGGATCTCGCCCGGACGTTCGCGGCCATGCGTCACACACTGGAGGAAAGCCTCCACATGATTCGCGTCCAGCACGACGAACTGATCCGAAAAGAGAAGCTCGCCTCGGTGGGGCAACTCCTGGCTGCGTTGGCGCATGACCTGCGCAACCCCCTCGGGGTCATCCGTAGCTCGGCTCAGCTCGTGTTGGAAGAGCATCAGCCGGAAGCCGTGAAACAGGAGGTAACGCGATACATCATCGACGAGGTGGACCGGCTGACTCACCGCATCAACGATTTTCTTCGCTATGCCCGACAGAAGCCGCCGGAGCTCAAACCGACGTCAGCCGAAAGTTTGGTACAGTCGGCGCTATGGCAATGGCAAGCGCAAGGGGGATACGAGCACATCACCGTGAAGACGCGCTTCGACCCGAATCTCCCGAACCTGCAGATCGATCCTGAGCAGGTCAAAGAAGCGCTGGTCAACCTGCTTATCAATGCGAGAGAAGCCATGCCCGGGAGCGGAGAGTTGACCATTGCGGTTCGACGCGAGTTGGATGACACTGTCGTGATGGATATCATCGATACCGGCTGCGGCATCTCGGACGCGAATCTGAACCGGATTTTTGAGCCGTTTTTCACGACCAAAGAGTATGGGACGGGGTTGGGCCTGACGAATGTCAAGCGCCTCATTGAGGATAACGGCGGCGCCATCAGCGTGCACAGCGAGGCCTTCAAGGGCACTCGATTTACCATTCGATTTTCCGCTGAGCCCTTGTCATCTCGAGTGAATTACCCGCTTGAGTTGGATCGGCAAGCGGGGTAAGATGCCGCGTTTTTGCTGGGTGCAGTACACTAAATGTACATGGAGTGACGAAGGTGTTTTGGGAATCACGACAAAATAAAGACAAGCAGGACCGGCAGTGTTCCTTTTGTGGTAAACGGGAAAGCGTTGTCAAAAGCCTCATTGAAAGTCCCGCGCCCTATCACTGTCAAACGTGCCAGACCGGATCCAGCCTGCTGATCTGTAACGAGTGCGTGCGGCTCTGCAGCACCTTCCTGGCCGAAGGCGCAGGAGGAGCAGGACAAGCGTCGTCATTGCCCGTGAATGTCCAGCTCCCCAAGCCGACCGAGATGAAAACGATCCTTGATCAGTATGTCGTCGGACAGGATCGCGCAAAAAAAGTCCTGTCGGTCGCAGTCCATAATCACTACAAACGAATCCTGAGTCGACACCGCTTGCGAGAAGTAGAGCTGCAGAAAGGGAACATTTTGATGATCGGTTCCACGGGGACCGGTAAGACGCTGCTTTCTCAGACACTCGCCAAGATTCTTCACGTTCCCTTCGCCATTGCCGACGCCACC